>DUQJ01000145.1 GCA_012837865.1 Clostridiales bacterium
AATAATATAGGAAGGTGAGTATATGGATTCAGGTTCAGTACCGGATGGTAGTAGTAAACATAGAATGAAACTAGATAAAGATCGAGTCATAATATTCACTTGTTATATTATGTCTCCTTAATTAGGAGGGTATTAATTTGAAAAGTTCAGTTTTAAGTTTATTAGAACAAGGTAAATATGTAAAAGCTAGAGAAGAAATTATGGGCCTAAATATTGTTGATATAGCTCAGTTTATAGAAGAATTTGAAGAAGAGCATATTTTGATTTTATTTAGACTTTTACCCAAAGAAATTGCTTCAAATGTATTTACTTATTTATCAGTAGAACAACAACAGTATATTATAGAAGGAATTACAGATAGAGAAACTCAAAACATTATAAGGGATTTATTTTTGGATGATACTGTAGATATGCTTGAAGAAATGCCCGCAAATATTGTTCAGAAGATTCTTAATAATACTAGTGAGAATAAAAGAAAATTAATAAATAAATTTTTAAAATACCCTGAAAACTCTGCAGGAAGTTTAATGACAGTGGAATATGTTTCTTTGAAAAAAGAGATGACGGCATCAGAAGCAATATCTCATATTCGAAAAACTGGTGTTGATAAAGAAACTATTGATATATGTTATGTAACTGATAAAGCTAGGAAGCTTGAGGGGATAATATCACTTAGAACTATAATATTAAGCAAGCAAGATGTTGTTATTGGTGATATTATGTATACTAATATTATTTCTATTAGTACACAGGATGACCAAGAAGATATTGCTAATCTGTTTAAGAAATATGACTTTATTGCAATGCCTGTTGTAGATCATGAAAATAGATTAGTTGGTATTATAACAATTGACGATATAGTAGATATTATTGAACAAGAAAACACAGAAGACTTCCAAAGGATGGCAGCTATGGCACCTTCTGAAGAAGAATATTTAAAAACAGGAATTTTTACATTATCAAAACATAGAATAACATGGCTACTTGTGCTAATGGTTTCAGCAACATTTACAGGAAGAATAATGGGAAGATTTGAGAATGTATTGCAATCAGTAATTGTTTTATCGACATTTATACCAATGTTAATGGATACAGGAGGTAATGCTGGTTCACAATCTGCAACACTTGTAATAAGGGGATTAGCCCTAGATGAGATTAAGTTAACTGATATGCTAAAAGTGTTTTGGAAAGAACTAAGGGTAAGCATAATTGTTGGTTTTGCACTAGCTAGTGTAAACTTTGTAAGACTATTTCTAATTGAAAAAGTAGATTCACTTGTTAATGTGACAGTATGTGTTAGCCTATTTATAACAGTTGTATTGGCTAAAGTAGTAGGTGGAATTTTGCCAATCATAGCAAAAAAATTAAAACTTGACCCAGCAATAATGGCAGGACCACTTATTACTACAATTGTAGATGCAGTTGCATTATTGGCTTATTTCTCACTAGCATCAGGATTATTAGGAATATAAAAGGTGTTTAAATCCAACCACCATCTAAATTTATAATTTGACCAGTAAGATATTTGTTGCTATTTGCTAGATAAAATGCAAGGTTAGCAACTTCTTTAGTTGAACCCAATCTGCAAGTAGGAATTTCATTTATTAAAACATCCATATCGTTATCATCTAAGAATGCATTCATTTCAGTAGCTATAGCTCCGCAAGCTATAGCGTTAACCTGGATACCACTAGGTGCAACTTCCTTTGCTAAAGCTTTAGTAAAAGCGTTTAAACCACCTTTTGAGGCAGAGTATGCGACCTCCATAGATGCTCCCACGATACCCCAGACTGATGAGATATTAATTATTCTACCTGATTTTTTGTTTATCATTTCTGGTAGAATCACAGAGCAACAATTAAACACAGAAGTTAGATTAATATCTATGATGTTTTTCCATTCATTTGGCTTCATATCAGTAAGAAGGCCTATATGGGAAATGCCGGCATTATTTATGAGCACATCAATATGTCCTAATTCTTTTAAAATATTTTCATAAATGTTTGTAACAATATCATACTTACTAATATCACCAAGATAACTAAAACATTTAACATTATAAGTTTCAATTTCTTTCTTAACTTCTTCTAATAAGTAAGCTTTATTATAACAATTTATTGCGACATTGTAGCCTTGTTTAGCAAAGTATATAGCAATGTCTTTACCAATTCCTCGCGATGCTCCTGTTACTAATACTGTTTTATTATCCATGCGACAACCACCTTATAAGTATTTTATTAAGTATATCATTAATTATAAATGTAAACAATATACTAAAGCTTCAAATGTTTGTTGTTAGAAAAGAAAGGATATTATGAAAACAAATAAGAAAGTTCTCAAAGAATACATTTACATTATATTAGGTGCATTTCTAATGGCCTTATCAATAAACCTTGTTTTTGATCCTATGGATATGGTTACTGGTGGAATATCAGGACTTGCTATAATTATACGAAAAGGAACAGAAGCATTTATTGATGGTGGATTACCAATATGGTTGTTCAATATTATTGCAAATCTTCCTTTGATAATTGCTACGCTAGTAATAAAAGGTAGAAGGTTTATGGTTTCTACTATAGTAGGTACCTTTAGTTATATATTAACTTTATATGTTATACCTGTATATAATTTTCAATACGAGGACCCTTTATTAGCAGCTATTTTTGGTGGTATTATAGCAGGTGTGGGTTTAGGGCTTGTTATTATGGCATCTGCATCAACTGGAGGAACAGATTTAGTAGCGTATTTGGTACAAAGCATTAATAAGCATTATTCTATACCTCAAATCTTAATCATTCTAGATGGCATAATAATAGTTTTAGGTGCAATTGTGTTTGGAATAGGAAATGCGTTTTATGCTATAATTTCTGTTTATATCGCATCAAAAGTATCTGATGGAATACTAGAGGGCTTAAAATTTGCTAAAATGGCTTATATAATATCAGATCATTATGAGGAAATAGCAAAGAGAATTTTGGCACTTGATAGAGGAGTGACTAGTTTGCATGGAACGGGTATGTATTCAGATACCGATAAGAGGATGTTGTTTTGTGTAGTGACTAAAAAAGAGATGGTAAAGGTTATAGAAATTGCTAAAAATGTAGATCCAAAATCCTTTGTAATAGTATCGGACGTAAGAGAAGTTGTTGGTGAGGGTTTTATTGAATATATACAGTAAACATATGAAAAAGACTTATAATATAGGTAAAACTACTTTTATACTTCAAAAACATACAAATTAGACAAAAGGTTAAAACTCGTTTTGTTAAAATACTATATAGTGATTCTGTTTTAAATAGTGTATGATACCAATATAGTAAGTATTATAAAATACTTTTCGATACATTAATAGGAGGAATTTAAAAATGGCAAGTTTATCTTTACGAAATATCGGTAAAACATACCCAAATGGTGTTGTAGCTGTTAGGGACTTTAATCTAGAAGTAATAGACAAGGAGTTCATCATATTTGTTGGACCATCCGGCTGTGGTAAATCAACTACATTACGTATGATTGCTGGACTAGAAGATATTACAGAAGGGGAATTATGGATTGATGACAGAATTGTTAATGATGTAGAGCCAAAAGATAGAGATATCGCAATGGTTTTCCAAAACTATGCATTATATCCACATATGTCCGTATATGATAACATGGCTTTCGGACTTAAATTAAGAAAAACACCTAAAGAGCAAATTAACAAATTAGTTACTGAGGCAGCTAGAATTCTTGATATGGAACATTTGTTAGATCGTAAACCAAAGGCATTATCTGGTGGTCAAAGACAACGTGTTGCTATGGGACGTGCAATAGTTCGTCACCCTAAAGTATTCTTAATGGATGAGCCTTTATCAAACCTTGATGCTAAACTATGAGTTCAAATGCGTATAGAAATTTCCAAACTACACAAGAGATTACAAACAACAATTATTTATGTTACTCACGATCAAACTGAGGCGATGACATTAGGAACAAGAATTGTTGTTATGAAAGATGGTATTATTCAACAAGTAGCATCTCCGCAGGATCTATATGATAGACCACAAAATCTATTCGTTGCTGGATTTATGGGTTCACCACAAATGAACATGATAACAGCAGTTATTAGTAAAAAGGGAGAAGAGGTTTTTGCTAAATTTGGTAGACATGATGTTAAAATTCCAGATGCAAAAGCTAAAGTACTTATTGAAGCAGGATATAATGGCAAAGAAGTTGTGTTAGGAATTCGTCCAGAGAATATTCATGATGATGAAATGTTTATCAGTAATGCTCCTGACAGCTCCATACAAGCGACAGTTAAAGTTTATGAATTATTAGGTGCAGAAGTATTCTTATACTTATCAATTGACGAAGAATTTGATGTAACAGCTAGAGTTAATCCTCGTACAACAGCTAGACCAGAGGATATTTTAGAAATTGCATTTGATATGATGAGAATTCATATATTCGATAAAGATACTGAGCAAGTTATAACAAACTAAAAATAAGCAAAATAGACAAAAGGACGCCGCAAGGTGTCCTTTTTATTGTGTTAAATTCAAATATTAGTTTACTTTATTATAAGTTAATGATAATATTGATTAAATAGGTATTAATTTATAAAAAAATAAATATATATAAGGAGTGCTACTAATGATATCGAATCAAATATTACAAAACACAATAGACGGACTAAAAGCAATTACAAGAATAGATATTTGTGTAACTGATATTGAAGGAATAATTCTAGCTAATACAATGGGTGATGATGAACAATATGAGAACGATGTAATATCCTTTGTTAATTCGCCGGCAGACATTCAATCAATGAGAGGATATCAATTCTTTAAAGTGTTCGACGAACATCAATTAGAGTATATTGTATTAGTTAAAGGTGACAGTGAAGATGTTTTTACCATTGGTAAAATTGCTTCATTTCAAATTCAAAATCTATTAGTGGCATACAAAGAAAGATATGATAAGGATAACTTTGTTAAGAACCTTTTGTTGGATAACCTGCTATTGGTAGATATATACAGCAGAGCTAAAAAACTACACATAGAAACGGATGTTAGACGTGCGGTTTATTTAATTGAAACGGAAAATGAAAAAGATTCTAATGCGTTAGAAACTGTACGCAATTTATTCTCTAATAATACGAGAGATTTTATAACGGCTGTTGATGAGAAAAACATAATATTAGTTAAAGAAATCAAAGCAAATGAATCATATGAAGAATTAAATAAGATAGCAAATACAATTCTTGATATGCTAAATACTGAAGCGATGACTAAAGTGCATGTATCTTACGGAAGAATTGTTAAAGAAATAAAAGATGTATCTAGATCGTATAAAGAAGCGAAAATGGCACTTGAGGTCGGCAAGATATTTTATAATAGTGCAAATGTAGTTGCATATAACAAGTTGGGAATAGGAAGGCTAATATATCAACTTCCAGTACCACTGTGTAAAATATTTATTAAAGAAATATTTGAGGGCAAATCGCCAGATGATTTTGATGATGAAACATTGTCCACTATTAATAAGTTTTTTGAAAACAATCTAAATGTATCTGAAACATCAAGACAATTATACATTCATAGAAATACTTTGGTTTATAGATTGGATAAATTGCAAAAGAATAATAATCTAGACCTAAGAGTATTTGATGATGCAATTACTTTTAAGATAGCACTTATGGTAGTCAAGTATATGAAGTATATGGAAGAAGTAAACAATTAGTTAAAGAAAGGCTAACAATGAAAAAGAATTTTTTAACAGGCTTTTTTACAGGTTTAGGAGCAATGTTACTGGTTGCAGTTTTGATTATATCAGGATTTAGTATCAATAAATCTATTAAGAGAATTTCCAGCCAAAATCCAAATACAAACCAATCAAATAATACTAATCAAGAAGATAAGATACAATATGATAATATAAATAACAAACTACACTTACTTGAGTCGGTGATAGATGAATATTTTTTAGAAGATGTTAATAAATCGGATTTTGAAGATGGTATATATAAAGGATTTGTGGCAAGCTTAGGTGATCCTTATTCTACTTATTATACTTCAAAAGAATACGAGGCATTAATGGAAAGCTCTAGAGGGATATATTACGGAATAGGAGCTACTATTAATCAAAACATATCAACAGGTATAATTACTATTGTTAAGCCTTTTGTCACAGGGCCAGCATTTGAAAAAGGTATGCTTCCAGGTGATATAATATATAAGGTTGAAGGTGAAGAAGTAACTGGTATTGATTTGTCTGAGGTTGTAGGGCGTATAAAAGGCCCAGAAGGAACTGAAGTCTTTGTAGAAATTCTTAGAGAAGATGTTTCTGAACCAATTGGATTATATATACCTAGAAGAAAGATAGAAGTACCTACTATAGAATATGAGATAATAGAAGGCAATATTGGGTATATAATAATAACAGAATTTGATGAAATAACTGTAAAACAATTTAAAGATGCAGTTGATGAATTGGACAGTAAAGATGTATCAGGAATAATTATTGATTTGCGAGATAATCCTGGAGGTTTATTGAATTCAGTAGTGAAGATGGTAGATAGGATTATAGAAAAAGGATTAGTTGTATATACAGAAGATAAAAACGGTAAAAGAGAAGAAGAAAATGCAATAAATTCAGATAAATATGATAAACCAATAGTGGTAATGATTAATGGTAATAGTGCAAGTGCATCTGAAATTTTCGCAGGAACATTGCAAGATTATGAAGCGGCTAAAATACTTGGAACAAAGAGTTTTGGAAAAGGTATTGTTCAAAAGATTATAAGTTTACCTGATAATACAGCTCTTAAAATAACGATTTCTAAATATTATACAGCAAAAGGTAGAGATGTTCATGGCATTGGAATCGCACCAGATATAGAGATTGAATTAGATGAAGAACTCAAAAAGAAAGTTATTATAGCGCATGAAGAAGATAATCAACTTCAAGAGGCAATAAAAACCATAAAGACTATGGAATAAATATAAATTAAGAATTAATAAAAAGCATTGGAAGATATCTTCTAATGCTTTTTAAAATTTATTTAAACAATTGAATGATAATTTATTTTAGATATAATAATTTTAAGCTTTTTACCGATAGTTATAGTAGAGTAAAAAATAAAATTATTATAAAGGAGAGATATGTATGAGAATCGATAGTTATGGCAAGATAGACCAGGCATACAATACAAAGAATATTAAAAACATTAAAAACCCTAATAAAATTAAGGGCAAGGATAGTTTGGAAATTTCACAAAATGGTCAAAGTTATCATATGATTAAACAAATCATGGTAAACACACCTGATATTAGGGAAGATAAGGTTGCACAAATCAAAGATGCTATGAATAGCGGAACATATAATGTTAATAATGAAGAACTAGTTAACCATATAATTGAAAGAAACTTTGAAGCAAGGGTATAATTAATTTTTATAAATGAAGGAAGAGGACAAATTGTGGCTAGTATAATTGAAGAATTAGTTGATGTTCTTAAAAAAGAAAATGAAATATATCAAGAATTAATTCCTGTAGCAGAGACTAAAGCACAGATTATAGTGAAAAATGATTTAATTGAGCTACAAAGCATTAATGACACTGAGCAGGAGATTATTGAAAGAATACTGTTATTAGAAAAGAAAAGGGAAGAAGTTGTTAATAATATAGCCTTAGTCTTAAATAAGAATTCGAAAGATCTGAATTTAAAAAAGATTATAGAATTACTAGAAAGTCAACCAAAAGAGCAGGCTATATTATCAGATTTATATGATAAATTAACATCTATTGTCCAAACATTGGTAGAGATTAATAGTAGAAATAAAATGCTTATAGAAGAATCATTAGATATGATACAGTTTAATATGAATTTACTTAACAGTACAAGAGTTTCTCCAGGCAGCAATACTTATAACAAATCTGCTTTTGAAAATAAAAATCAATCTTATGATTCAGGTATATTTGATACGAAACAATAAAACTTAAAAACAATTAAAAAGTCGGGTGAGAATATGAGTTCAATGAGTGGTTTATATGTTGGTGTTTCAGGGCTAACATCAAATCAAGCATCTTTAAATACAACAGCACACAATCTTGCAAACGTTGATACCAAAGGTTATGTAAGGCAACAAATTGTTATTTCGGATATAAGATATAACAATTTAGGTGTGACACATTTTAATACTTTGCAAAAAGGCTTAGGCTCTAGCATTATGTCGGTTAGACAGGTGAGAGAGGCCTTTTTAGACCAAGCATATAGGAGAGAGATTGGAAGACAAGCATTTTATGATGCTCAAGCTGAATCGGTTAAAGAAATTGAAGACCTATTTGGTGAGCTAGAAGGAGTGGCATTTCAAAAATCATTAGAAGAATTTTGGACGGCTTTACAGGAGGTATCTAAAGAACCTGGTAATATTGCAACAAGATCATCAGTTATTTCAACTGGTGTTTCATTTATAGAAAGAGCTGAAAAGATAACAAAGCAATTAGATAGTTATCAAATAAATTTAAATAATAAAATAACACAATATGTACACGAAGTTAATAAAGTTGCAGGTCAAATAAAAGAACTTAATATTAAAATTAGAAGATATGAAAGTAGTGGCGTAGAGAATGCAAATGATCTTAGAGATGAAAGAAATAATTTATTAGATGATTTAGGCAAGATCGTAAACATAACATACGTTGAAAGAGCTAATGGAATAGTTGAGGTTAGCGTAGAAGGTATGCAACTTGTAACAGAAGACTATGTTTATAAAATGGGCACAGCGAAGATGAGTGAAGATTCTCCAATGTTAATTCCTACATGGATAGAGAATGGACATATAGGGGTATACAACCTTGAAAATTTACCAAAATCATCACTTAATACTGATATTGGTGCATTGCAAGGCCTTTTATATGCAAGAGGTAATAAGGTAGCAAAGTATACAGACATACCTGTAAAAGAAAATTATATAGATGAACATGGTGTCTTTGAAAAGAAAAGATTTGAAAGTGATGTTATGGAATATAATAAAACCATTGAAGCATCAATTGTTACTTCAACAAGAGCAAAGTTTGACCAATTGATACATGGAATCGTAACTATGGTTAATGATGTTTTATCTCCAAATAAAGAAGTGGAGTTAGTTGATGGAAGTAAAATCTTTATACTGGATAGAGAAAATGCACCTATTGGAATGGATGATAATGCTTCTCAAGGGGAGGCTTTATTTAATAGAAAATCAATGGATAGATATAGAGAAGAAACAATAACAATAGTTAATGAACAGGGTGATGAAGAGACATTTGTAGCAATGATTTACAACGAAGAAAATGTCGATGATAACTACAGTTTGTTTACAATTGGTGAGATTGAGATTAATCCTAAAATAATGAATAATAACTCGAAATTACCTTTATCAAGTAATACGGAAACTGGTGAATATGATATTAAAGTTGCAGAAGAATTAATTAAAAGATGGCAGGAACCATTCGCGACATTATCGCCAAATACATTAACTAGAAACACAATAAATGAATACTACATATCGTTTATATCAGATATTGCTAATAAAGGACAACAATTTATAAAAAAATCTGAAAACCAATCTGTTATGGTTAATGATCTTGACAATCAGAGAATGGGAGTAACAGGAGTATCTTCAGACGAAGAGTTAACGGCATTAATAAAATATCAACATGGATATAATGCATCAGCAAGATATGTTAATGTAGTAAGTGAAATGCTTGAACATATAATTATGAGATTGGCCTAGTGCCGTGATAAAGAAAGAGGTGTTTTAATATGCCATCAACATTTTTTGGTTTAAATATAGGAAGTACAGGATTATATGCATATAAAACTGCTTTAAATGTAACGGCCCATAATATTGCAAATGCAGAAAAAGAGGGCTATTCTAGACAGGTTCTAGATTACAAAGCATCTAGAGCACTTAAAGTTAGCTCATCATATGGTATGGTAGGGACAGGTATAAATGTAGGTGGTGTTAGTCAAATAAGGAATGAATATTACGACACCAAATACTGGAGAAATGCCACTGTACGTGGTGAATATACAGCCAAAGCAGACTATATGAAGCAAATAGAAGCTTATTTCAATGAAGTGAAGATGGAAGGTTTTACAACCACGTTTAATTCAATGTTTGATAGCATACATGATTTGGCAAAGGACCCATCAAATTTAACAACTAGAACACAGCTAACAAATTTTGCTTTAAGTTTTACAGAATATTTTAATTTCTTATCAAATAGTATGAACTCAATACAGGAGCAATGTAACTTTGAAGTTCAAAATCAAGTCGAGAAGATAAATTCTTTATCAACGCAAATAGCGCATTTAAACAAGCAAATTAATACTATAGAATCCAACGGATTTAAAGCAAATGATTTAAGAGATGAAAGAGCAATGTTAGTTGATGAATTATCTGAAATAGCAGATGTATCAGTTAAAGAAAATATTATTGGTGACGGTATTGGAATAAATAATTATATTGTTAAAATTAATAATCAAATGCTTGTGGATGGAGTAGATTATAATACATTAAAACTAATCCCTAGACAAGAAAAATCAAATCAAAATGATATAGATGGACTTTTTGATATAGCATGGGATAATGGGAATGAATTTAATCCCATATCTACAATCAATAGTGGAACTTTAAAGGCCTTATTTGAAGTTAGGGACGGTAATGATAGAGGAAATTTACAAGGAAGAATAACTGCATCAGCAGGAGACACACAAATAACCATGATAGAAACGAATATTAACTCGGTGGCAAGTATTAATATACCTGAAAGGGGACTTGTAACTATCGGTAATACACAATATAAATACAATGGTTTTACAGCGACCAAAGATGGTGATAATCTTAGATATACATTTAATCTTGAACCGGGTGAAACTGTAAAAGCAGATTTAGATAATAGACAATCAGAAATAGGTCAAAGTATTAATTATAAAGGAATACCATATTATATGGGACAACTTAATCAGTTTATAAGAACATTTGCAAGTAAATTTAATGATATACATAAGAGTGGAAAAGATTTAAATGGCGACGATGGAATGGAATTTTTTAATGGTTTAGATAAAGTTAAGGGTATAAATTATCAGCTTGGTGATATTGAATCTGATATAAATGCTGAAGCGGGTGAAGAAAAGACTTCGTATTATTTTATTACTGCAGCAAACCTAACATTAACTAAAGAAATCATTGAAAATCCTAGATTAGTGGTAACAACAGCAGATATAGCAAATGGAATAGAAGCAAATGATATAACATCAGAGTTGTTAAGACTAAGAGCAGATAAAGGAATGTTTAAACAAGGTGACCCAGCATCCTTCCTTCAAACTCTAGTTGCTGAAGTTGGTATAGATGCTAGAAAAGCTGATAATTTTGCTAAAGGCCAAGACAATATATTACGATCTATTTCTAATCAGAGACTTTCAGTATCTGGTGTAGATGTGGATGAAGAAACAATAAATTTGGTAAGATTTCAAAATGCATATAATTTATCAGCGAAGGTTATTTCTATAATGGATGAAATATATGACAAGCTTATTAATTATATGGGTGTATAAAGGGGTGTGAAATATGAGAATAACTAATAAAATGATGACGAACAATATGCTGTCTAATATTAATAGTAATAAAAATTCAGTTGCAAATCTAGAAGAGCAATATACCTCAGGTAAAAAGATACAGAAGCCATCGGATGATCCTGTTATTGCAGTTAGAGCATTAAAACTAAGATCGAATCTATCTGAATTAAAACAATATCTTGAAAAGAATATACCTGATGCAAGATCATGGATGGAAATGACTGAAGGATCTTTAAAAACGGTAAATGAAATATTAAGTAAAATTAATACTAGCTGTATACAAGGAAGCTCAGATACTTTGACTGCTAAGGACAGAGCTGCAATAGTACAAAACCTTCATGAAATGAAAGAACAAATCTATCAAGAAGGTAATTCTAATCTAGCTGGAAGATATATATTCTCAGGCTATAAAACGGATAGCTCGCTAACTTTTGAAGAAAAAACAAGTAATTTAGAATATACGATAACAGAAGAGTTCAAATCTGATCAAATAAAGACATCACAAAGTGTTTATGGAGAATATGGAATGCAAGATTTATATGATATGACTAAAGATTTCACTATATCACCTAAAACACTTGATTCTTATAGATTAAAACTTTCTTATGAAAAGTTAGAGGATAATCCTACGGTAAATATAGATTCAATTACACAAACTATACAAAACATCTCAGTTACAGATCCGGAAGCTTATAATCCAGCTCCAGATGAAATAAATTTTATTAAAGAAACTGGGGAACTTGTATTTGGTAAAGATGTTTATGATAGCAGTAATGATAAAAGCATAGAAGTTATTTACAACAAAAATTCATTTGAAAAGGGTGAATTGAAACCTGAACACTATTTTACTTGTAATGTTCAAGATAATATCAAGAACACAGATGTAGAATTTATTAAGTCAAAACAAAGTATACAGTACGAGGTGAATTTCAATCAAAGGTTAACGATAAATGTAGAAGGTTCTGATGCTATAAAGCATCAAATTGGAATAGAGATTGATGAAATATTAAATAGAGTAAATGATGTTATAAGTACAGAAAATAAAATAGAAGAAATTAAGAAAAAATTAGAGGATCGAAACCTTACGGAAGAAGAGAAAGCAAAGGCAGAACAGATTTTAGACCATTTTAATACAGAGCTAATCTTAAGAAAAGACACAATGCAAAGATCGTTCGAAAAAGGCATGACCGGATCAAGTAAGCAACAGGATATAATTAATACAGCAGTATCGGATATAGGCAGCAGGATGGTTAGGCTAAATTTAACAGAGAGCAGATTGTCAGATCAAAAGGTTGAATTTACAGAATTAATGTCTATAAATGAGGATGTGGATTTAATAGAAACATATATTAAATTTAATGCAGCTCAAAATATATATATGGCATCTCTATCAGCTACAGCTAAATCAATAAAAAATACATTGCTAGACTTCTTATAAAAGAAAGGAATAGAAAAATATGATTATTAAAACGAAAGTTTTTGGAGAAATAGACTTAGATGAAAGTAAAATCATCACATTTGAAAAAGGAATACTAGGGTTTGAGGATTTTAAACAATTTACATTACTATATGATTTGGAAGAAGAATACAGAAGCCATATTTCCTGGTTGCAATGTGTAGAAGAACCATCCCTTGCTTTGCCAGTAGTAGCACCTTTTGTTGTAAAGCCAGATTATAATCCAACAGTAGAAGATGAACTTCTAAAAAGCGTGGGTAATTTAAATACAGAGAACCTGGTCGTATTATTAACCTTAACAGTTCCGAAAGAGTTAGAAGAAATGTCAGTTAACCTTAAGGCACCAATCATAATTAATTCAGAAGAAAAAAAAGGAATACAAGTTATCGCTGACAATCAGGATTATGAAATAAAATATAAAGTTTATGATATCATTCGTAAAATGAAAGATGAAAAGGGGGAGATGTAAATGTTGGCCCTAACTAGAAAAATAAATGAAAGTATTATAATAGATGATAATATAGAAATAACGATACTTGAAGTTAAAGGAGAACAGGTTAAGATTGGAATAAGTGCTCCTAAATCAATACCAATATATCGCAAGGAATTATATGTAGAAATTAAAGATTCAAATAAGGAAGCTGCTAATAGTGTAGATATTATTAATAATCTAAAGGATATATTTAAATAA
>DUQJ01000146.1 GCA_012837865.1 Clostridiales bacterium
AGAAGCAGCCTTACGAATTGTTTTAGGAGTTTCTATACATATCTGACAACTACTAAATAGAAATAAACTAATTCCTATTATAAGAAATAATCTACTCTTATTCTTATTATATACGTTCTTCATAATTCTTATTATTTAATTGTATTATCTCCGAAAAATCTATTTTTGAAAAATCTTGTCCATAAATATCAATTATATTAGTTGGTGTTATAATTGAATCATTATCTATCTTCCAAAAACTCTTTAATAATTGGTTGTTTTTTGATAAAATTAAAGTTTGTGGAGTTCCATCATAAATGTTTTAGTATATCATCATTTATATTACCATATCTTATATACCTAAATACAGGATATAATATCATTTGGGTGCCATTAAGTAATATGTTTTCAACTTTATTTAGAAGATTTTTTATAACTTCCTTCTCATCTTGTTTACGAGTATATTCTAAAAACATATCTTGTTGCCCAAGTTGTTTACTTATCCATTGCTTCCCTTTTATCATAAGTTCTTGTATCTCATTATCATCAGAACTTATATCTATTGTTTTGAGGTAACAAATCTTCCCATTGCGTTTTTCAACCACCACGACACTTGTGCTTTTGGATCTATTTTATTTTCTGCGTACATATAGCAAAAGTAAGTAATATTATTTTGCGACACCCAAAAAGGTGTCGCAAAATTTATAATAATATGATTAGTAGGCTGATATGAAATATAACAGAAAAATCTATCAAAGTCAGGAATATAATTCCTACAAATTTTTTCTGTAAATTTTAATCAATAATCTAATTTCAATTAGTAGTATCATCTTGGTTGTCTTCAAGATAATGAAGGTATCTTATACTTGCAACATACATATGTAAAAACGAAAATATATGTATTAAAGTCAAAGAAAGTAAACCAAAGAAGAGTTCAAACAAATCAATATATACAACTGCACATACGGCAAGAATAATCATAATAATGGAAAAAACAATTAAATATATCAAATTATTTTTTTTAATTTTAATTATCTTTTCCTTACTGACCTTCCTTTTAATGTATGATTTGTAGATTTGTATCCCATATATTGTCCAAATCACGAGAAATACCATGCTTATTATTATCCATATTGTTACCATATTAATTAAGCTTTAAGAACACAATTTTCTACCGCTACATTATATGTATATGCAGCTCCAGCTATTGCAACACCATACACAGCAGTATATACACCAGCACAATATAAATACGCAGGACCATAACCTGCACATCCTAATAATGAAGCAATATAGGAGCCAGTAGCAGCCGTTACTGCACCTGTCATCGCTATTCCTGCAATCTCATAGCAGTTTTTAAAAGTTGCATTATGCATTAAAGACCCAGGAGATGTTCCTGCAGGCGCATAAAATATTATAGAAGGGTCTTTATCATTCCCTTCTAATAGTAATCTATATTGAAGAGCAACATCAATAAAGTTAGATAGTTCTTGATCATTCATAGACAGAATAGCTTTATAAGAATTGGACAAGACTTCAAAAGAGCTTGTAACATTATCCCTCATTTCATTAGATTTAACAAATAATGCAGAGGTATTGTTCTGTAAAGATTCTGCTGTGATATTTTCATTGAAGAATAATAAAATAAATGTTTGTATTTTTAATGCCGCATTTTCATAATCTTCCTTATCCATGTATAACACAAAGTCATTAAAGTCATTTGTAAAATCATGACTTGCTGAAATATTTAATTCATCAGCTGTCGCTGTATTTAAGTTTTGATAGAAATACTTTGTGTATTCTTGAATCTCTATCAGTATGTTTTTGAAATTTGCATCATTAATAAAAGATGCCATGTCTATACTACACTTGCCTTGAAAATATCCAACATTCTCATTAATTAAAGCAGTGTCTAAAACATGGAAAGAATTCTTATTTACTTGCGTTTTATATGTCGTCATTCTTGTTGTTTTATTATTATCTTCTTCACTGGTACATGCCGAGAAAAAACCAATGCCTATGATAGAAATTGCCACTATGGTAATTATGCTATAAAATCTTTTTTTCATCTTGTCTATTTTATGTTTTAAGATTGTTTTACTTTATATTAACTTACACTATTCTTTCATCAAGGACAGAATACTTAAATAGTGGTTTGTGGGTTTACTTATTTATATCGGGTTAGGATATTTCAATCATTGA
>DUQJ01000147.1 GCA_012837865.1 Clostridiales bacterium
AGATACTTCAAATCCCTCGCAAGAGTAGCTGGATCACATGAAACATACACAAGTTTCTTAGGTTTCATCTCAATAATCGTATCTAACAAAACCTCATCACAGCCCTTTCGTGGGGGATCAACAATAATAACATCCGCTTTAATTCCTCGTTCTTTATATAATTCTGGCAAAACTTCCTCTGCGGCACCCACAAAGAACTCTGCATTACTTATATTATTCATTTTAGCGTTATACTTAGCATCCTCTATAGCCTCAGCCACAATCTCAACACCATATACATATTTCGCTTTCTGTGCTAAATATAAAGATATAGTACCTATCCCGCAATAAAGATCCCAAACAATCTCATCACCTTTTAGATCCGCATATTCCATTGCAATATCATACAAATTCTTAGTTTGTTCTGAGTTTACCTGATAAAATGATAGTGGCGAAATTCTATATTTAACATCTCCAATACTATCTATAATATAGGGTTCACCCCATAGTACTTTAATTTTCTCACCTAAAATTACATTTGATTTTTCTTTATTAATATTCAGGCATATACTTTTAATATTAGGAAATGCCTTAAGTAATTCATCTATTAATATATCTTTATTAGGGATATCATTCCCATTAATAATTAGGCAAACCATAATTTGTCCTGTATTATGACCTGTCCTCGTTAGAATATGTCTAAGTAATCCTTTGTGTTTAATTTCATCGTAAGGTTCTATATTGTATTTAATTATAATGTTTCTTATTAATGCTATAATATCGTTATTTATTTTTGAACCAATATAGCAGTGGTCTGTATCAATTATAGAATGAGTTCTTTTAGCATAAAACCCTATATTGATCTCTCCATCTTTATCTTTCCCAACGGGGACTTGTGATTTATTCCTATAATAATATGGATCATCCATACCACATATAGGTTCCATATTTATATCCCTAAATCCACCGATTCTATTGAGGCAATTAATAACCTTGTTTTCTTTAAACTCTAATTGTTTTTTATAATCAAGTTGTTGAATTTGGCATCCACCGCATTTGTCTGCTATTGGGCATTTTGGCTCAACTCTATAAGCTGATTCTCTTATTATTTCAGTAATCCTAGCATAGCCATAGTTTTTATTTGTTTTAATTACTTTAACATTGATTAAATCTCCTACTAAAGCATTATTAACAAATAAGGTATAGCCCTTATACTTCCCTATACCTTCACCATTTGCTCCTATATCAACAATCTCAAGTTCTACAATATCATTCTTATTCACTATATGTTTCATAATCTGCACCTATTTACTTTTACTTGTTTTTCTAATATTAGATTCAAATATCCTTTGATAACCCAGCCAATCATCACCTGAATCTGGTGCTTCAAACATTTCTGTCATTGTTTGTATTTTAGCATCTGCATTGTCTGCAAAATTTAATACCATCGCTTCAACAATTGCAGGCTTTTTAGGTGATCCATATTCCAATTCTCCATGATGGGCTAAAATACAATGTATTAACTCATTTTTTAATGTTACTGGAAATTTATCTATTTCTTTTATTTTATCGCTTACTTGGTTAGCACCTATAAAAATATGACCCATCAACTGTCCTTCATCTGTATAATCATTTTCTGGAAATGTTGATAGTTCATCCATCTTCCCTATATCATGGAAAAGTGCTGCTGCTATTAGTAAATCTTTGTTTATTATTGCATAATTTTCAGAATAATAAACACATAGCTTTACTACTCCAAGTGTATGTTCTAATAACCCTCCCATAAACCCATGATGAATAGTTTTTGCAGCCGAATGCTGTTTAAATCTTTCGATAAAATCTTTATCATCAACAAAAAACTTACTTACTAATGTTTTTAGATTAACATCTTTAATATTTTTAACATGGTCTAATAATTCTTCATACATAACATCTATATTCTTATCTGAACTTGGCATATAATCTTCTGGGTAATATTCCCCCTCACTACTTCTTCTAATTCTTCTTATATTAAGCTGATTTGATCCTTGATATGATAACACTTGTGAATCTATGTATATATAATCCATAGCCTCAAAATGATCAATACCTGAACCCAAGTCCCAAACCTTACCATCTATTGTCCCTGTTTTATCTTGAAGCACCAAAGAATAATATGATTTGCCTGCCCTTGTTGTTAGTGTAGCCTTTGACTTACACAAGTATGTTCCTGCTACATTGTCGCCTTCACGAAACTCATTAATATATCTCATCTTTTTACCTTTCTAAACTCTCTATATTATTTATAACAATCATTATATCAATAATACAAGGATAACACGAACTTAATAAATTATAAAGTCTTATTGTGATTATAATATAAAACAGCTATCAAGATGTTTTTCACCTCAATAGCTGCTTGTTGTTCTATTTTTCTTTTTGTACTAACTTGGCACTAATCTCTATCTCATCATCCAAATGACTAGCTGTTCTTTCTACCAGTAGAATTATCTCGTCGCCTGCTTTATATTTAGATAATATACGATTAAAACCATTTGTTGAATATACTACTTGTTCTCCAACTTGTTTTATTATATCCCCATTTTTAATACCTGAAATAAATGCTGGTGATTTAGCTTTAACTTCTGTCACATAAATTCCATTTGTAATACCGTAATTATTTAATGCTGTTTCAGTCATATCCGAGGCAGTTATTCCAAAGTATATTCTTGGTGTACTATTTGTCATTCTAATTATTAATGATTTTATTTTACTTATACCAATAGCCGTATTTATTTCCTTATTAAGGTCGTCCTTAAATGTTCTTGTTATAATCCCAATTACATCTCCGTCATAGTTAATAATTATTCCATCGCTTTCTTTAACATTCTTAATATCTGTATTAAATAATTCAAATTGATTATCACAAACACTTGCAATACTGCCTTTGCTAGAAATTATTCCTACTGCTGCAGACATTGGATAACCATTGGGACTACCCAGTGCAATTATTGGTGTTCCAACTGATATTGTATTTGATTCACCTAATTTAGCTGTTTGAATTCTATTTTTATATGTATTATCTAATGTTGAGATATCCGCTTTTATAATTGCCAAATTAATATCTGATTCATAATCTAATATTTGAGCTTTAACATTTATAAAATCCGTAAACTCTATTACTATACTGCTAGCTCCCTTTACTCTATCTAAGCTAACCAAAACATATATCTCTTCATTAACATTTGCAATTATAACTCCAGTTGTATTCAAGACTCTCTCAGTTGGATTATCAAATATATCCTTAGTATCAACTATTGCTGAAACTTTAAGAATTGACTTGTTACATACATCAATTACATTGTTGATTTCAGTATATATCTCCTTTATATAATCGATATCTTCTGTATTATTTCCTACTATTATTGGATTATCATCTGGGCAATCTGGTTGATTATTATTAGATTTGTTTTCCTCCTCTTCATCATTATCTATTTCTTTATCATTAGGTTTTCCACCTATGTGCGGTGGATTTATAAGATTTTCATCTTCAGGAATGACAATTTCTTTCTTGTCTTCGCCATATAGCTTTTTTGATATTCCTGGCACAGTAAGAACAAGTGTCACTGCGGAAATTAATCCAATAAATATTCCAATTAATAATGATAGTCCTATAATAATTATCTTTTTACTTTTATTATTTAATCGTTTTTTTTCAACTACTTCTTCTGTTATAAAATAATATTTTTTATCTTTATCTTCACTAGCCATTAATATCTCCTTAAATGTGTGAGTCATTCGTAAATTAAAATCAAATATTATATTATACTAATTTTACTCATTATACCATCAGATTATGAACTATTTATGAATTGATTGTTAACAAAATCGCTACATCAAATCCCTGAGATATGTTATAATAAATGTATTAACTAATAATAAATTAGATAAAAAACACAAATAATCTAATTAGGAGTCTAACATGAATAAAAAAGCATTAAATACATTAGAATATTTTAAAATAATTGAAAAACTAACGGACTTTGCTGGTAGTAAACACGGAAAAGAACTCTGCCAAAATCTATTACCATCTAATGACTTAGATCTTATTATAAATTTACAGCAACAAACTACTGATGCTCAAATTAGAATTTTAAAAAAAGGTAGTGCTCATTTTAATGGAATTCATGACATCCGGCCTTCTGTAATGAGGTTGAAAGTAGAATCTCCGCTTAATACCAAGGAACTACTACAGATAAGTTCTAACCTTGATGCTACACTTAGAATAAAAGCATATGGCGGATACTCTGGACTTGATATAAGTCCAGAGCAAACAGGTGATTCTTTGACAAATATTTTTGCTGACTTAGAACCCTTATCAGATCTAAACAATGAAATTAAACGATGTATTATAGCGGAAGAAGAGTTGGCAGATGATTCAAGCCCTGAATTAAAGAGGATTAGAAGAAGCATCAAGAATGCAAATGATAAAATTCAAAATGAAATCTCCAAAATAATGTCCTCTAGTCAAGCAAAAAATATATTACAAGAAAATATAGTCACTATGAGAAATGGTAGGTATTGCCTACCTGTTAAAAGCGAATACAAAAACCATTTTCAAGGTATGGTCCACGATCAATCTTCAACTGGTTCAACATTTTTCATAGAACCTTTATCAGTTGTTAAGCTTAATAATGAAATAAAAGAATTAAGCATGAAAGAAAAAGAAGAAATCGAAATTATTTTAAAAGATTTATCATATATGTCTGCACAGTATTTATATGAAATAGAAAACAACTTTACACTTTTATCAGATTTGGATTTTATCTTTGCAAGGGCAACTTTATCTATTACAATGAAGGGAACAGAGCCTAAGTTTAATAATAAGGGATATATAAATATTAAAAAAGCTAGACATCCTCTAATAGATAAAAACAAGGTCGTACCTATCGATATTACTATCGGCCGTGACTATACTATGTTAATTATAACAGGTCCAAATACAGGTGGAAAAACTGTCTCACTCAAAACTGTAGGTTTACTAACAGTTATGGGACAATCTGGCTTGCATATTCCAGCTTTTGATGATTCTGAATTAGCTATTTTCAAAGAAGTTTATGCTGATATCGGTGATGAACAAAGCATCGAGCAAAGTCTTAGTACTTTCTCATCCCATATGACAAACATTGTTACTATATTAGAAAAAGCAGACCATGAATCACTTGTTTTATTTGATGAACTTGGCGCAGGGACAGACCCAACTGAAGGAGCTGCACTTGCAATATCAATCCTGTCATATTTAAAAAACAGGAACATACGCACACTAGCTACAACACATTATAGTGAATTAAAGGTTTATGCACTTTCAACTCCCGGAATAATAAATGCAAGTTGTGAATTTGATATAGAAACTTTAAGGCCCACATATAGATTACTTATTGGAATCCCCGGTAAAAGTAACGCCTTTGCAATTTCATCCAAATTAGGTCTACCCGATTTTATAATAAAAGAAGCCAATAAATATATTGGTCAACAGGAAAAGAGCTTTGAAGATCTACTTTCTGAACTAGAAG
The DNA here is from genome assembly GCA_012837865.1 of Clostridiales bacterium. Lineage (GTDB taxonomy): Bacteria > Bacillota > Clostridia > Lachnospirales > Lachnospiraceae > Mobilitalea. Next base: position 5,532 of record DUQJ01000147.1, read on the forward strand.
TCAATAGAATACAAATAGAAAATGAAAAAGAGGAGATATCGAGGTATAGGTTAGAAATCGAACAACTTAATAAATCCCTTGAAAAGAAATCAACTTCTATTGAATTACAACGAGAACGCATTCTAAATGAAGCAAAAGAAGATGCTAGGAAGTTATTAACGGATGCTAAGGATTATGCTGATGAAAGTATTAGAAAATATAACAAATGGCTTCAAACTGGACAAAACATTAAAGATATGGAAGATGAAAGGACTAGCTTAAGAGAAAAGCTAGAGACCCATTCCAATAGATTAAACCGTAAATCCAATAAGCTTAATAAGAAAGTGAGCCCTGATACATTAAAAGTTGGTGACAGTGTCCATGTTAACACTCTTGGTCTAGATGGTATTGTAGGAAGCCTACCCAATCCAAAAGGTGACTTGCAAGTTCAAATGGGCATTTTAAATTCAATGGTAAATATCAAAGATATTTCCCTTTCAAATAATAAAAACAATGCAGAACCAGATAATCCAAAACCAGATAGATCTATTATAAAACAATCAAAAGCTATGTCTATTAGTACAGAAATTAACTTAATCGGTAAAACTGTAGATGAAGCTCTACCTGATTTAGATAAATACCTTGATGATGCTTACCTATCAAGACTTAGCATGGTTAGAGTTATTCATGGTAGGGGCACTGGTGCTTTAAAAGCAGCTATACACAAGCATTTACGCAGAATAAAATATATTAAAGGATATCATCTTGCTGAATATAATGAAGGTGGCGACGGAGTTACTATAGTGGAGTTTAAATAAAATTGACTAATCTTGGAGGAATCTTATGCAAAAACAAAAAATATTGATTGTAGATGATGATATGAATATTGCAGAACTTATATCCTTATATTTAACAAAGGAATGCTATGATACTTGTATGGTACATGATGGAGAAGCTGCTATTAATTCTTTTGCTTCATATAAACCTGATTTAGTACTTTTAGATTTAATGCTCCCTGGTATTGATGGTTATGAAGTCTGCAGAGAAATAAGAAAAACTTCAACTGTGCCAATTATAATGTTATCTGCAAAGGGCGAAGTATTTGACAAGGTACTTGGACTAGAACTAGGAGCAGATGATTATGTTATAAAACCTTTTGACTCTAAAGAATTGGTTGCTCGTGTACGTGCAGTTCTTCGAAGGTTTACACCTACTCAAAAACAAGAAGAAGCATCTGCCCCTGCAACTGCTGAAGGGGAAATCGTATCATACCCTGATTTAATAGTTAATTTAACCAATTATACAGTTCAGTATAATGGACTTAATATTGAAATGCCACCTAAAGAATTAGAATTATTATATTTTCTTGCTGCTCATCCTAATCAGGTCTTTACTAGGGAACAATTATTAGATCATATCTGGGGTTACGAATATTTTGGTGATACAAGAACCGTAGATGTACATATAAAACGCTTACGAGAAAAAATTAAAGATCATAATGATTGGAAACTTGGAACTGTATGGGGTATTGGTTATAAATTTGAATCTAAACTTAAAAAATAATACTACAAGATAATTGTAAAGGTCGGGTGAATTGTGAAAAGATCATTATTAACAAAGTTAATTATATGTTTTGCATTTGCATTATTATCCATGTTTCTTCTTTTAAATAATGTGGGCTATAACTTTATTAACAAAAAAATTACAGATAATAAAATCGAATATTTATATAAAGAAGCTAATATCATTTCATCTCAATACATGACTAGCTATTATAACCAGACTATCACTCCCCAGAGCCTTAGTTCGCAATTAAGAGCCCTTGAGGCCTTCACTGACGTGAGAACTTGGTTTGTAGATGCATCTGGTATGATTGTTGTTGATTCGGGTAACACAAAAAATGCTACATCTGTTAATATCAATGATCTAGATGCAGATTTTTTAAATAAAACAGTATCACGCGGTATTATATTCCCTAGCTTTTTTGATGAGCCAACAATAAGTTTAATTCAACCTGTATCTAATGACTATAAAGTCAGAGGTTATGTAATATTGCATTTAGCAGTATCAGCTATACATCATGAAACTTTATTCTATCTAGATATTTTTAACATTATATTTTTAATGTTTACTTTAGTTTTACTGTCTGTATTTATATACCTTTACTTTGTTACAGGATACCCTCTTCATAAGTTAAATAAAGCTACTATCGAATATTCACAATCTAATTATGATTACAAACCAAAAATAAGAGGTTCTATAGAATATATTAAATTAGCTGAAACATTATCATATATGGCAAATGAACTAGCTAGCCTTGAAGATTATCAAAAGAAATTTATTGCCAATATATCACACGATTTCCGCTCACCTTTAACATCTATAAAAGGATATGCCGAAGCAATTTTAGATGGTACAATCCCGTATGAAATACAAGAAAAATACATTAATATTATCTTATATGAAACTGAACGGCTTAATAAATTAACATCGAGTTTATTAGAATTAAACAATATGGATACTCGTGGAACTTTTTTAAATATAACAACATTCGAACTTAATTCTCTTATAAAAAAAATAGCAGAGAGCTTTGAAGGGATATGTAACGAAAAGAAAATATCATTTAAGCTTGTATTCTCTGCAAGGTTAATTTATGTAGATGCTGATATCAATAAAGTACAGCAGGTTTTATATAATCTTATAGATAATGCTATAAAATTTAGCCATAGCAATTCAGCCATTAGTATTTCAAATGAAATTAAAGGCGATAAGTTATTCATCTCTGTAAAAGATTATGGTGTTGGTGTGCCTAAGGATTCTTTAAATAAGGTTTGGGATCGTTTTTATAAAACCGATGCTTCACGTGGAAAAAACAAGAGAAGTACAGGACTTGGCCTTTCTATAACCAAAGAAATAATTCAAGCTCATAACGAAAACATAAGTATTATTAGTACAGAAGGTGTTGGCACAGAATTTATATTCTCATTACCAATATCACATATTGAATCATAAAAAATAACAGGCCTATGCTTCATCCCATTTATGATGATGCAAAAGGCCTGTTTATATATAGCCACTTTGTCTAAGTGGCTTATATGGTATACAATATTCATTTGTTCTTCTTCACATAATTTATTACTTTGTTTTTACTGCTATATTAAAATTCACTTGTTTTTCATCAAAATATAATGGTACACATATGTTTTGTGCATATGCATTCGAAAAGGTCATTTTACCATCTCCAATAGTCGGCGGGGTTATATCAATGCTTATTTTCTGTGTCGCAAAAATAGTTGCAGCATTTCCCAATATCATATTACCCAATTCGCCTATTGCACTATTTACCATCTCATCTAATTCAGTTACCTGCATCATCATCATTTTTGATGCAATAACTAAGGTAGTATCATGGGCGAATGTAATAATTACTTGCCCTTTTACTTCACCTGTAATCCCAATCATAATAATTATAGATTCTTCCGTTACTAATGGACTACTCATATATGGTTTACCAATTCTCAAGGCAATCCCACACATATCATTAAAAACCTTTGTTGCCGCCTGCAAAAAAGGATTTATATATTCTACCTTTATCATCTCGTTCTCCTGTCCCATTCAAATGTCTGATCAATATATTATTAATTTTTGTTTCTAGATACAAATTTCTCAATTCTTTCTAATGCAATTTTAAGGTTTTCTATTGAATGTGCATATGATATCCTTAGGTAACCTTCTCCACATTCACCAAAAGCTGTCCCTGGTACTACAGCTACTTTTTCCTCATATAATAATTTAGATGCAAATTCATCTGAAGTCATACCTAAGCTTGTTATAGAAGGAAATACATAAAAAGCTCCAAGTGGTTCAAAACATTCTAATCCCATATTCCTGATAGAATGGATTAAGTATCTGCGCCTTTGATCATAGGCTTCTCTCATTCCTTCTACATCTTTATCGCCTTCTTTTAGTGCTTGTACTGCTGCATATTGACTTGTAGTAGGTGCGCACATAATTGCATATTGATGTATTTTAGTCATTTGTTCAATAATAATTGATGGGCCTGCTGCATAACCTAATCTCCAACCAGTCATAGCGTATGATTTAGAAAAACCATTTATAACTATTGTCCGCTCTTTCATTCCCGGAAAAGATGCTATAGACACATGATTTTGACCATATGTTAACTCAGAATATATCTCATCTGATATAACATATAAATCCTTCTCTATTATTATATCCACAAGATCTTTTAGATCATCATAATCCATGATTGCACCTGTCGGATTATTTGGAAATGGCATAATAAGAATTTTTGTTTTTTCAGTTATTGCATCTAATAATTCTTTTCTTGTAAGCTTAAAGTCATTTTCCCCTTTTAAATCTATAATAACAGGTACTCCTCCAGCTAAAATTGTACATGGTTCATATGAAACATATGATGGTTGCGGTATAAGAACTTCATCACCAAGATCAATCATTGCTCTCAATGCGATGTCTATAGCCTCGCTTCCACCAACTGTAACCAGGGTTTCATTTTCATAACAATATTCCATATCATATCTTCTATTTAAATAATTACATATTTCAATTTTCAATTCTTTAAGTCCAGCATTAGATGTATAAAAGGTTCTTCCTTTTTCTAATGAGTATATTCCCTCTTCTCTAATGTGCCATGGTGTATCAAAATCTGGCTCTCCAACACCCAGTGATATTGCATCTTTCATTTCACTTACAATATCGAAGAACTTTCTTATTCCTGAGGGTTGAATTCTAGTTATTGTCTCTGATAGTGGATTTCTCAAGGTATAATCGACATCCTTTCGTCTTCTTTTTTGTAGTCCATATGTAGCCCATGTTGCTTATATCTTTTTAAAACAAAATGAGTCGAAGTGCTTAATATCGCTTCCATCGGTGATAATTTTTCCGATACAAACCTAGCAACCTCCTGCATGCTTTTTCCTTCAATAAATACAGTCAAATCAAAACCACCAGACATTAAGTATACAGCTTCAACTTCATCATACATATAAATTCTTTCGGCGATTTTATCAAACCCTAAACCTCTTTGTGGAGTAACCTTTACTTCTATCATCGCAGTTACAATTTCGGTTTGAACTCTATCCCAATTAATCAATGTTGGATAGCCACATATAATACGTTCATCCTCTAATTCTTTAATTGTTTTAACAACTTCTTTTTCATCTGCACCAAGCATTACGGCCAGGTCCGATGGCGTTATCTTACTATTTTTATCAATGGCAGCCAGAATCTTTTCTTTCATAAATACCCTCCTGATCTATCTTATGGTTTCATAATTATTGTGCAATTATTATTTAATTTTTATTACAACACTTTATATAACTCATCACTTCTTGGTGGTTCTAAAAATCTTCTTTCTTCACCATTAATAACAGTTCTTTTGTTTCCCTCTTTTATTACTCCGATTATCTCTGCTGGGATATTTGCCTTTTTTAGTTTATTAATTAATTGATTTGCTTTATCTGTAACTATTAGCATACAACCACTAGACATTAATTTATAGGGATTTAACTCATAAAATTCACAAATTTCAACTGTCTCCTGTCTTATGGGGATTTTATTAATGTCAACCTCTAGTCCAACACCTGATGCAACTCCTATTTCCCAAAGTGCACCAAATATTCCTCCTTCAGTAATATCATGCATTGATGAAACTCCTACTTCTTTAGATATCTTTGCTTCTGGAATAACAGATATCTCATCTAATAACTTAATTGCACTATCTACAAAACTATTAGAGTAGCGAGTTAGTAATTCTGTCTTTTTATCTACCGCAATAATAGCCGTTCCCTCTAAGCCAACCCATTTTGTTACGATTATACTATCACCAGGCCTGGCACCAGATGTATTTACTAACTCAGTCTTTTTAGTTTTTCCAACTCCTGTTACAGTTATTATAACCTGATTAACAGCTTGAGTGACCTCTGTATGCCCTCCCATTATTTCAATATCTAATTTATCGCATACCTTATCTATGTCACGCATAATCGCCTTTAGTTCATGCTCCTCTGTATCTACAGGCAATAATACATTTAACATAATCCCTATAATCTCTGCACCACTAGACGCTATATCATTAGCAGTTATATGAACTGCTAAACTTCCAATCTCATGCACAGTCCCTGTAATAGGGTCCGTTGATATAACTAACACTTCATCTTCTTCCAATTCCATCACACTACAATCTTCGCCGACCGATGGACCGACTAATACTTCTGCTCTTCTTCTATTGATTTGATTTAATACAGATCTTTTTAATACCGTCTCAGGAACTTTACCTGTTTTCATAATACTTCTCCAATATCTATAGTATATTAATACTACTCGTCCTCATATGGGTCATCGTCATCAAATTCATCTTCATCAAACCCATCAACATCTTCATCTTCTGGATCTTCTTTTGGAGGCTTAACTGGTTTCTTTGGCCCATCCACTTGATCTTCAGGGTCTTTTACAGGCTTTTCTGGTTTTACAACTGGCACTTCTTCAATCGGTAGCGTACCTATTGTTATATGGTTTGGTGCCGCTACATAAGTACTTCTGTTAACTTTCTCTCTACTAATTAAGTTACCATCTTCATATACTAATTTATAAAGTTCAGCGACATACCCTATATGAGCTGATTGAGTTACCACTCTATATGTTTCGGGCAAAGTGTTATCTTTTGTAATTTTATCTGCTGGTGGATTTGTAGTTTTAAGAACAACAGTTTCATACTCAACTTTTCTATTCTTACTTCTTGTTTCATTTCCCCAAATTATAAACGTTATTTCTCTACCTACTGTTTTAGCTTCTATTAGTATTGGAGCATCAGTATTGTTTTTAAATTTTAAATCTTTAAATGTACCCGCTATGGCTGAATCCCTTGAAAGATCAGCATAACTTATTGTCATTGAATGTGGTGCTCTTTCAACAACTTCCAATTCTGAATATAATACTGCATTATATAAAGTCGTTGTTACTTGACATGCTCCTCCACCAATGCTATCTACAACTTTACCATTAGCATATGCTCCTGCTGTAAAATATCCATTGTCTGGAGAAAATGGTGTTAAATATTCATAGGCTGAAAATATATCTCCAGGATATAAGACTGTATTATTAACTAATTTCGCTCCATTTGCTAAATTACCAGCTCTATTTGAACTTGAACTAGCATACTGAGTTTTATATGTTCCCAATATTTGATTACATTTTTCCACAAATTCTCGAGTATATTCGGGCATATCATCAACTACAAGTACATTAACAGAAATATCTTCTTGTTTCCAGTTGCTTATAGCATCTTTTAATATATCGGCAGTTTCATCTACCATTACTTTTCTACCATTTTTATGTTCTGTATATACAAAATTTCCGTTTTGTCTTGCTACAGATGCATTTACTGGCGCAATATTAAACTCTTTAGTTTGTTCCTCTATAATATTAGTAAGCTTCTCATAATCATATTTAAAACTTAATTGATAAAATATGTTTTCCAATTCAACATCTTTTAAATCTTTATATCTTTTTATTAAGTTGCCTTCTTTTCCCACTTCCATTGCTAGTTCAACAAAATTATTTGTTTCAACATTATAATTAATATCTTCAAATTTAATATCTATAATTTTATCATCAACTATAAAAGAAATATTCTTGCTTCTTAAATTTGAAACATATTCATCTATGGCTACGTTTGCCTCTTCTTTATTCATTCCACCTATATTTATATTATCTATAAATAGACCATATGCAATTGCATCATCGTCAACATAGTTAATAGCAAACACTTTACTATTAACATTTATTATAGATAAAAATATAATAAAACTTGTTATTATTATTTTATATTTAAGTTTCATCTCATACCTCCTGTTACATCCTATTTTTATATTAAGCTAACGATTATAGGAACAACCATTGCCAAAATAAGTATAATAGCAATTATAGTTGTAATTACCCTTTTGACTTTCTTACTATGAAAATTCATTCTTTTTACTCCTTTCAAACAAAACATCTAAAATTAAGTTTGTATATGTAATATTACTATATTGTATTTGTTTTATAACAATTGTTTGTTATAATTATGTTAAACATATTAAGAATGTATTAACACTCTTAAATGAATCGAGGTCTACTAGATGAAAACATTTATATTTACTTTAATTTTATTTGTTTTTTTAGCTTGGCTAAGATATAAGCTAACTAAAACAAGTCAATTTTCAGATTCCTTAAGAAAAGAGTTTTGGGATAAAGAATCCCAGGCTAATTCAACTCGAAATAAGGATTTTAGTGAAATTAATTTTATAAATATCCCTATCTATAAATTGTCTCCAATTAGTCTTAACAAGCAGGAAGCAAAATATTATTACAATATCATCAATGATTTATCCAAAGAAAAAATAGCTCGTTTATCTGATTATTCCAACACAGAACTTAAGTTTAAATATGGTGCTGGCAACTATCGTAAACTTTCTAAGTTTGATAGTAATTATATTTTACTAATTACTACTTTTCAAAAGTTGGCAAATATATTATTTGTAGATGAGCTATATTCTGAAGCTCAAATCGTTCTTGAAGTTGCAATTAAATATTGTAGTAGTGATATCTGCCATTCATTTGTTTTACTTGCTGAAATTTATATTATATTAGATAAAAAAGATCTTATTACCGAATTAATTTCTTTTGCTAATCAATCTAATTACAGGAATAAAGATTCCATTATTGAGTGCTTAAATAATGTTTGCACTCATCCTTCAAAGGACAAATCTCACATTTAGGAGACCTCGCTGTGCATATCGCCCTACCATGTGCAATTATTTGAATATTGTATAATATCCAATGCTCTTTAGGTAGCTTATCCATTAAATCATATTCAATTTTTTCAGGATCCTTTTCCTTTGTTAGTCCCAGTCTATATGATATGCGCTTTACATGAGTATCAACAACTATACTAGGTTCTTTAAAAACACTAGATCTAATTACATTTGCTGTTTTTCTCCCTACTCCAGGAATTTTGATTAATTCTTCAATATCGTTCGGAACTTCATTATTATATTGTACCATTAATACCTTCGCACATTCAACAATATTATGAGCTTTATTTCTATAAAATCCTGTCGAATATATGGCTTTCTCCATGTCTTTTATATCTGCATTGGCGAATTCTTCTATACTGCTATATTTTTTAAATAACTTTTCTGTAACTATATTTACTCTTGCATCTGTACACTGAGCGCTTAATATTGTCGCTATTAAAAGTTGCCATGGCGTCTCATGATTTAAATATGAAATATATTCTGTTCCATACTCAATATCTAAAGCCTTTAGTATCCGATTAATTCTTTCTTTTTCTTTTTTAGAGATTATCTTTTTCATATTTATTTTTCCTAATCCCTATCCGATATAATTTCTGTTTTTGCATTCTTTGTAATTATATCCCTCTCTGTATAATCAAATTTTACATGTATTTTCTTTTTAATTGCTTGTCCTGTTTCAGCACTTCTTATAATATCAAAGTCAAAGTACTCCAGGTGATTATATGCTTTAGATCTATTCTTGTAAAATGCAACATGGTTTTGAGTTCTTTCATTTTGTTTCTTTATAAAATCTGGTCTACTTTTCAACTTTTCTCTTAAATACAAATCGAATAATAATATTTCTTCAAATACCAGGTAATATTCTTTTCCTAAATTAAGTTTAACACATATTTCTCTATAGAAATTTAATAAGATATCATATCTTCTTAATCTAGAGTGAGATATTAGGTCTAGTTTATTCTTTTTATAATAATTACCTAATTCTATATATAACTCCATGGGATTATCAAAGAAATGTTCTAAATACATAATCGAATAAGTAAACTGACAACTATTATAATATGTATCCACCATATCTTCAACTGATTTCAAACACAAAATTTCATCATAATTCAACCATTTTGTACTTAAAACCTCATAAGGTGGCTTACTAGATGTTACAATTTCATGAAGTGTACTTTCTGTTTTCATTAATGATCCCTTAAGCACTTTTAAAAATCCCAATTGTAACTGCTCCGGTCTCAATAAATACACATCATTAAAAGTCTTTTGAAAACTTTCAAAGCCTTCATTAGGCAAACCAGCAATAACATCTAAATGAATATGGATATTGTTGCTCTTTTGTAACTTTTGAACGACTTCAGAAACTAATTTGAAATCCATTGTCCTGTGTATTGCTTTAACTGTATCTAAATTAGTAGATTGTACACCAATTTCAAATTGAACTTGGCCTGGCCGCAGTGTTGATAATAACTCGATTTCCTCGTTAGTAATAATGTCAGCCGATATCTCAAAATGGAAGTTTGTAATTCCATTATCTTTTTCTTTTATAAATTTCCATATTTCCATAGAGTGCTTTTTGCTACAATTAAATGTCCTATCAACAAATTTCACCTGTGCTATCTTCTTATCTATAAATAAGGCTAATTCTTTTTTTACTAAATCTATATCTCTAAATCTTACATTTTTATCTATTGAGGATAAACAATAGCTGCATGAAAATGGACAGCCTCTACTGCTTTCATAATATATGATCTTATTCTCAAATTCATTTAAATCATCATATGGAAAGGGTATATCATTCATATTCATTTGTGGCCTTAATGGAGTTAAATAGATGTTTTTATCTTCTCTAAATGCCAAGCTTTTTATTTCCTTTAATTTTAGATTCTTAAATAAATAGTATTCTAATAGTTCTTTAAAGGTTTCCTCACCCTCGCCAATCATTACACCTTTTACACAAGTATTACTTTGTAGAAATTCCTTTGCATCGTATGAAACTTCGGGACCACCCAACCAAACATGAATATTAGGCTGAATCTTTTTAATATCTTTTATTATTTCTTTTACTAATATCACATTCCAGATATAACATGAAAATGCTATTACATCTGCTTTTTCTTCATATATCCCCTTTAAAATATCAGCATTAGAATTATTTATCGTATATTCATTTAGAGCAATACTATCGCAATAATTTTCTCCAATATTATTTATGGCATATTTTCTTAACGAATGCACCGCCATGTTGGAATGTATATATTTTGAATTAATTGCTACTAACAAAAGTTTCATTTATCATACGCCTCTCTTCTACAAACATAATTTATATTATACCATATAAAAATCACATTAAACAAAACTTTATGTAGATATTTAATAAAATACTAAAAAGACAGTATATAGGCTGGGGTAGCTCTAATACTGTCTTTTGGAGAAGGTATCTGTTTTTACTTCTAGGGTATAACAAAACTATATAATGTAATGGGGTTTACAAATTAATTATATCACCTTTTTCAATGTAAGTCTGCACAAACTTCACATGCTTTTCCATTGATTTTCATCATATTTCACAACGAATTTTTACATTATTTTATTTATCTTGTTATATCAAATAAAGCTTCAAACTCTTCTTGATTGATTCTCTCTTTTTTTATTAATAGGGCAGCACAAGCTTCTAAAACCATTTTATTTTCTTTTAATATTCTTTTTGCTTCTAAATAACTCTCGTCTATTATTTTTTTAACTTCTTCGTCTATAGTGTTGGCAATATTCTCACTATAACTTCTTGTATGAGCTAAATCTCTTCCAATAAATACTTCATCATCGTTAGTCTCATAATTTACCAAACCTATTTTATCAGAAAATCCATATCTAGTTATCATATTCCTTGCAGTTCCCGTTGCTTGTTTTATATCCTGAGATGCTCCAGTTGTTATATCATCAAAAATCATCTCTTCAGCTGCTCTTCCACCTAAAGTCACAATAATTTCTTGCAACATTTGCCCTTTTGTATTAAACATATCATCTTTTTCTGGCAATGGCATTGTATATCCTGCCGCACCACTCCCTGTTGGTATTATTGAAACAGTGTAAACTGGCCCAACATCAGGTAATACATGGAATAATATCGCATGCCCTGCCTCATGGAATGCAGTAATCCTTTTTTCTTTTTCAGAAACAACTTTACTTTTTTTCTCTGTACCAATTCCTACTTTTATAAATGCTTTTGATATATCTTCTTGAATTATATATTTTCGCTCTTCTCTTGCAGCACCAATTGCAGATTCGTTTAGTAAGTTTTCTAAATCAGCTCCTGTAAATCCTGCTGTAGTCTGTGCAATCTTTTTCAAATTAACATCATCACCTAAAGCTTTTCCTTTAGCATGAACCTTCAAAATCTCTTCTCTTCCCTTTACATCGGGCCTAGCAACATTAACATGACGATCAAATCTACCCGGCCTTAGAATTGCCGGATCTAATATATCAACCCTATTAGTTGCAGCCATAACTATTATTCCTTCATTTTCAGCAAATCCATCCATCTCAACAAGCAGCTGGTTTAATGTTTGCTCTCTCTCATCGTGCCCGCCACCCATTCCTGTTCCTCTTCTTCTAGCAACAGCATCTATCTCGTCTATAAATATTATACATGGTGCATTCTTTTTAGCATCTTCAAATAAATCTCTTACCCTAGACGCACCTACACCTACAAACATTTCAACAAAGTCCGAACCTGATATTGAGAAAAACGGCACTGCTGCCTCGCCTGCCACGGCTTTAGCTAGTAAGGTTTTACCCGTTCCTGGTGGCCCAACTAATAAAACACCTTTCGGTATCCTAGCACCAAGTTTAATGTATTTTATAGGTACTTTTAAAAAATCTACAATTTCTTTTAATTCCTCTTTTTCTTCATCTAGTCCAGCTACATTATCAAAATTAACTTTTATATCTTTTTCATTAGTCATTTTTGCACGGCTTTTTCCAAAATTCATCACCTTATTATTACTTCCGCCACCCGATGATTGATTACTTAAAAAAGAAAATATTACAAACATAATAATAAGGACAACAATATATGGTAAAATCATTGTGATAAACCAACCAGGCTTTGTCACAGGATAAGTAATTACTTCTGTGTTGGAGGCAAGCGCAAGCTCCTCTATTTTATTTGTATCTTGTACATGGAAACTTCTTTTATTTCCATCATTTAATATAATCTCCACTTCACCTGTAGGTGTTTCTTCTTTCAAGAATATCTTAACCGTGGAAATCGTCCCATTTCCTATATCCACTAAGTATTGATTAATGGTATAAGTATCATTTTTAAATTTATTTAATCCTTCTGGTATTAATATCGACATCATGAGCACTAAAATTATTAATGCATAGAACCCATATCCTCTTTGCCTTTTCATCTCCTACCTCCTTTTATGTTTTTTTATTAATCTATTCAACTACTGCTACATATGGTAAATTTCTATATACTTGATCATAGTCTAATCCATACCCTATAACAAAATCATCCGGTATAACAAAGCCAACGTATTTTACAAAAACATCCCTTGTTCTGCGCTCTGGCTTATCTAACAAAGTACATATATTAAGACTCTTCGGTTGTCTTGTTGATAATAAATCATATAAATACGACAATGTATTACCTGAATCTATTATGTCTTCTATAATTATTACATTCTTTCCTTGTATAGACTCATCTAAATCTTTCAAGATTCTAACACGACCCGAGCTAACAGTCTCATTGCCATATGATGATACAGACATAAAATCCATTGTAACATCTCCCTTGAGCTTCTTTGCTAAGTCACATGTAAAAAACACACTCCCTTTAAGAATGCATATAATATGGAGGTCTTCTCCGTTAAAATCTTTATTAATTTCATCAGCTAATTCATCCACTCTTTTAAGTATTTCTTTTTCACTAATCATAACTTTTATTTTGTGCTTCATGCTTAGTCCTCCATGCTATTAGCTAAATCCATCTCTAGTATGTTCTTAGTATTGTAACTAATCTTATATTGTTCACTAATCCTATGCTTTGCCCTATCATCTATAATCCACATAATATGATTTCCATCAGCCACTAGAAGTATAAATTGTCTTTCCTCCTTGGGGATTTTTATATCAACAAATAAATCTTTTAGATTCTTTCTTCCTCCATCTTTATATATTTGGATAAAGTCATTTTCTTCTATTGTTCTAATTTTTATAGTGTTTTCTATTTTATCATAGTCAAACCATTTAGTACAAGACTTTTTTGGAATATCTTCTAATACAGTAGTATTAATAATTTTAACATCCATAATCTTATTTATATTATTTAATTCATATGAAAATGGTATCCTATTTATTGTTATATGAATATTATCTTCTTCACCTTTTTTATTTTCTACAATCTTATTAGCTTTTTGATCTCCAATATAAAATGTTATTTCTTTATAACCTCTTTTTGCAATTCTATCTCCAGGTAAATTTATCAATCTACCCACTGATTTATCATATAATGAAATTATTTGGTCTATATGTTTAGACTCTATATCTTTTAATCCCTCTTTCATATTTCCTAAAATACGCCTAATAACTCCTTTTTGAATAACAAGGTCTGCAGATATAGCGTTCTCTAATAAAAGCGTATATTCATTATTATCTTCTTTAACTAGATTATAATATTCTGAGTCTATATTTTGTTCCAAATATTTGCTTATTTCTGAAAGATGTTCTCCTGCTTTGACTATGTTTTCAATTGCATTTACATTTATTTCTTTTGTTATATAAGCGATTACCTTATTTCGTATTTTATTTCTAGTATAGTTTTCAGTGAGGTTTGTCGAATCAATTTTATATGTAATATTATTATCACTTAAATACTCTTCTATTTCTGCTCTACTTATACATAATAGAGGTCTAATGACCTCTATATTAGTTGATTTCATTTCTCTTTTTGATGATATGCCAGTTAGTCCTTTTATCCCGCTTCCTCTAATTAAGTGAAATAATATTGTTTCCGCATTATCATTTTTATTATGTGCAACCGCAATTTTATTTGCATTAAATAATTCAGTGGATTTATAAAAAGATTTATATCTAACTTTTCTCCCAGCTTCCTCTTCAGAAATCCCTCTATTTTTTGCTATTTTATTAATATTATAACTATAAGACTTATAGTTAATATTATACTGCTTACAGATTTCCTCTACAAACTTTTCATCTATATCTGCTTCTTTTCCCCTTAGTCCATGGTTAATATGCGCTACAGATAGTTCAATATTAATTTTTTTGGATAATTGATATAAAAGATTTAATAAACAAATTGAATCAGCCCCACCAGATACACCCACTACAACTCTGTCGCCTTCTTCTATCATATTATGAGTTTTAATATACTCCCAAACCTTTTCTTTCATAATTCTAACTCCTATTTAAACACACTCTTTTTATATAAATTATTTAGACCATATAATCGATGTCACTATTGTCATATCATCTATTGGCATATAATCACTAATCACTAAAATTCTTTCTAAGATCAAATTTGAAATCTCTTGTGCATTTTTACTCTCTATATCCATTATTATGTTTTTCATAACTTCTTCTTTATTTTCTGCTTCAATACTATCTAATACACCATCGGTTACCATAATCATTACATCTCCGTCATATAATTTTTTACTGGTTGAGTCAAAATCGACCTCATTGATTAACCCAATTGGCATAGTTGTAGAGCAGATTGTTTCTACCCAGGTTCCCCTTTTTATAAAGGTTGTAGAAGCACCAATTTTAATAAATTGACATATTCCAGTATATAGATTAATAACACTTAAGTCAACCGTTGTAAAGCTTTGTTCCTTGTTTTTGAGTACCAAACTTGAATTAATAAGTTTAATAGCTGCCTTAGCATTGAAACCCGCATCCATGAATTGTTCTAATAAAGTAATAACTAAATCACTTTCCTTAAAAGCCTTATTGCCCGTTCCCATACCATCAGATAAAGCTATCATTGTATCACCGCTGTTTAATTTCATAATCGAAAAATTATCTCCAGAAACTTTTTCTTTAATTCCTCTTGCAACCCCGGTTAATATTTTATACTTTGTATCTTCAATAAACAAAATCATACTAGCTTCTTTAGTTATAACTGTTTTTGAAGATTCTGATGGTAAAAATTTAGCACCAAGGGCTTCACTCAAAATAGTTGCAGCTTCTTTAGTGGCTACGCAGCCTCTTTTACATATAGCAGTAAAGCTTATTTCCTTTCTCTTATCACTACTTTCAATCATTAGTATATTTTTAATATTTATCTCATATCTTTTAAATGCTTTTATTAATTTACCTTCTTTAAAATCTAATATCTTTTTTTCTTTTGTTAATTCCTTAGAAAAATCAGACATTGCATTTGAAACTTCCTCTAATTGGTCTGCTATTACATCTCTATTCTCTTTTAATTTATTACTCCAATTTCTATTTATTTTAGCTAATTCAAATCCTTTATTTGCTTCTGATACATATTTATCTACCAAAATACACCTCTTAAGAAAATTAACAGGGATATCTTTATGATCAATATATCCATTCTCCTCAGCTACTTTAAACATAAAACAAGTTGCTTCATAAGTTGCATCAAATTCTTCTTCCCAGCAGTACTTACAGTTCTTACATGTCCTACACATTTTCTCTGATAATTCCTCAAATATATTATCAACATCTACTTGCTCCATTATAAGTTGCTCGCCTGCAGTGTTATTAATTGTTTTAGATAGTCTGAGAAATGTATCAGCAAAGCTATTTATTCTATGTTGAAAAAGGTCTTTTACGTTCTCACTAGCAATAATAGAGCTTTTATATTTAACTCTATCTAATGTCGGTTCATCTCTATAGATATATTCATGTGGTAATAATAGAAATAATAAGACCGCAGAAAGTACTGCCCCTATTTCTTTGACAGTGTACGCATCTCCATCATTTATCAAGTCAATTCCTATCACAGTTAATATATAAATAATTGAAAATAATATTTTACCTAGATTGCTAAATATTGAAGGTATTATAGCCATAACTGGGTAAAGCACTATTTTTGTTATTGGATAACCTTTTAAATACATTATTAAGGATGAAATTACCGCTGTTATTGTTCCCTGACCTGCTCCATATTTATATGTAAATAAAATTATTATGAAATAAACTAATGTCTCTACAGGAGCAAAGTTCAACATGTCTATATTAGGAAATGCATATAGTGATATGGCTATTATAATAATCATACTTATTATTTCCTCGTTATCTATTATATGTTTATCATCTTGATTGTTTAATAATTTTAGGCCTTTATTAAAAACTATTGTTGATAGGCATATTAATAGTATTTCTAAAACAATCATAATTATTTTATTTATATCTAAATAAGCAAATTTAAATATAAAAGTGCATATCCCAAACCAAATTGGTGGCATCATATATATTATAATTTTTGGTATTTCAATTTTCTTTAAAAATCTTGATTCTCTAACAGCTATAGTCAAAATGATTGTAAGAATATAATTTAATGATTCTAGAGGTGTCATAATTGAAAGCATTCCTATAATTATAGGAATCATAATCCATTTACTATGCCTGTTTTCTATATAAACCGCAGTAAAAAATCCCAATGAAAAAGGATAGGCTCCATAAACCCCTGCTCTAGCTACAAATATCCCTAATAAAAATAATAATAATTTTTCTTTTTTAAATAACTTCATTATATAATACCCCTCCCAAATTAGTTCACGATAGTATTATATAAGATTAACACATACGAATTTTGTCAAAAATTAGTGTCATTTGCATAATATCTTTTGACAAAATACACAAAAAAACTCACCGCTAAAAGCAAGTGAGTATTATTTATTGATGTCTCTTGTTATTTTATTGTTATTCAGAAGGTATTATTAGAATTTCTTCTTCGTATACTAATCCAAGTTTTTCTCTAGCTATTTCTTCAATATAGCCTTTTGTTTCAATATATGCAGAATAATTTTGTATTTCTTTTGATTTATCTTCCTCTGCCTTTATTTTCTTTTCTAATTCTTCCGTTTGACTTTTAACATTAATTTTCCTATTATTAAGCTCAACGCTCTTAAACACAACTATTCCACATATACACAAAACCATTATTGATATTATGCCTATTCCTGATTTTCTTCTATATTTATTTCTCATGTGCTTTCTCCTTTTGTAAAGTAGTTGCTTTCTTTCTTTTATATAATCTAATTTTAACCCAAACTATGCATTTATTCAATCTTTTATATATTATTTTTAAAAACTTTCCTAATATTGTTTTAACTTTATGTATTATATGCTTAAAAGGTTGAATAATCTTATTAATTACAAATGATATTGAGCCAACAAATAAATCACTGATAAAATAATTATATGCAATGCTACCTATTAACATACCTAAAATCGAAAAAGCTCTAATTATTCCATTGTTCTCTTTGTACATAATTGAAAACAACCATAAGCTAGAAGCTATCCAGAATAAAAGATCTTCAACAACTACAATTATATCATTATGTTTTATTATTCTTCTTAATATACGCAAAAGATCATATACAAGTAATAAAATAACGCCACTAATTATAGAAATAATAAAAAAGTGTAATTCATATAATATTTTTATGCTCATCACATCGCCTTTCAAATTGTTTATTGTAAAATTACCAAATCTTATTTGAACAGCCTATTTAACAATGTTTCTGAACTTTTCTTATAGCTGGTATTATCCGAATACATTATACTATCTACTTTTCCATCAAGATCTATCTCTCCCTTTTCTAAGGTTAGGCGTTTTACATGTAGCTCACTTCCTCTGATCATTAATGCGCCGTATTCTGTGTGAAGCAATACCTCTTTAGCGTCAAATGATAAAACATCGTTTACTCCTGTAATTATAATGGATTCTCTTGAATTGACTATTAACTTATGCTCGTTTAAACTTTGTCTCTCTTCCATAAAAAACCTCCTCATACTTTATATGGTTGTTTAACCCGGTTATGGTTAAAGTATTCCTTTAAAGTATATGAGAAGGTTTTATATTAAATGATTAAATATATTTATATAATTCTTTCGCTTCATCCTTTTTGACGTTTTCTTGTATACTAGTAACTTCAACTTTTATTTTCTTATCGCCAAATACAATTTCTATTATATCACCTATTTTAACATTGTAGGACGATCGTGCTTCTTTATCATTTACAAATACACGTCCCGCATTACAAGCTTCATTTGCAATAGTTCGTCTTTTAATTAATCTAGAGATTTTTAAATATTTGTCTATTCTCATATTTGCCTTTCTATAAATTTTATCTTTTATATGTAAAAGGCTGTTTTATATCCTTAAGTATAGCTTAAGAATTTAAAACAGCCTTTAATTATAACTATTTAACGTTAACTGCATCTTTTAAAGATTTTCCTGCTTTAAACTTAGGTGCTATTGATGCTGCTATTGTAATTGGTTCTTTTGTTGATGGATTAATTCCTTGTCTTTGTGGTCTGTGTGTAACATCAAAAGTTCCAAACCCTACCAATTGTATTTTTCCACCGTTTGCTAATTCTTCTGTCACTACGTCAACAAATGCTTTTAATGCTTTCTCAGTATCCTTTTTGGATAATTCACATTTTTCTGCCATTGCAGCTAATAATTCTGATTTGTTCATGGATTGCTCCTCCTCGTAAGTATTTATTTAAAATCTTCTACAAATCTATTTATAAACTTAATCCGTGTATTTGTCAAGATTAATTCTGCATTTTATTGTAAACCTATCAAATAACTTGATAAGGAGGATACTTTTAGCATAATTTTATGGTTTTTTATGCAATGTTTTACTATTGTTCCATTTGTGCTCCCAAGAAAACTGCTGCTGTATTTGCTAACTTTTGCTCAACCTCTGCAAGTTTTGCTTTATCATCTTTACTTAATATTAGTACTGCTCCTATGGCATCGCCTTCACTAATTATAGGCCAAATAACTTGTGATGTATAATCATTTTCAACTTCAGAACCAATTTCAATATATGCTTTTTCATCTTTATTAGCAATAATATTTTCTCTTTTGTCTATCATTTCCTCTACATCTTTGCTTATTCTTTTACCCATTAAAGTTTTTTTACTTGATCCAGATACAGCGATAAATTGATCTTTATCAGAGATAGCAATGATATGACCAGTGGTTTGATTTAAAGAATCTGCATATTGTTGAGCAAATTGCCCTAATTCTCCAATAGGTGAGTATTTCTTTAATATAATCTCTCCCTCTCTATCTGTAAATATTTCTAAAGGGTCTCCTTCTCTTATTCTTAAGGTCCTACGTATTTCCTTCGGAACTACAACACGACCCAAATCATCTATTCGCCTAACAATCCCTGTTGCTTTCATTAATTTCCTCCATTCTACTTATATAAAACACTATCTTTTTTTATCTATTAATATTGTTTGTAAAATGGGAAAGTTTATACATTTATTTATTTTATTTTTTTTTTTAAGATAAATCCCTTCTTAAAACAGTAAATATATTGTAAGCATCAATCATTCCATATCCCCAATCTCTATTTGGATATTTAATATTAGGGTTTCTTCTAGCACCTTTTATCATTAACTTCTTTATTCCTACAGAATCTAATCTGCTATAATTACCACGTACTATTCCCCACTCTAATAAAAGTGCTGCAACACCTGCTGCATGTGCCGTTGCAACACCTGTCCCTGTGCCTGTAGAAAATCCTTGTTCTAATGTTGGAACCGTAATGTTGACTCCTGGTGCTGCTATAGTAGGAACTATAACCGTTTCCCCAGTTCTAGTATAACCTCTGCTAGCATCTCTATACAAACTGTTTGCTATTGGATCATATGCAGTAATTGTAATCGGGACAAATCCATTACCTGGCGATAATATCGTTGTCTCTGGGCTAGATCTAATAAAATAAGTATCCCCAGAAATAAAATCACCCATAGGAAGCCATACATTAAATCCTACATTCATATCTCCTGAATTAAATACTTGAAATCTCCAAATCCCTGGAGAAGGATTTTGGAACTGTATACCTATTAATTGATCACCTGATAATGATTCGATTAAAGCATTAAGAATTATAATCCTTGTTTCCTCCATAATAAATGATATTGTTCTGTTTTCAAATATTCTTGCAGGTATTCTTGGTATAAACTCACCCGATGGTGATAAAATATTTATAGAATATATTCCAGGAGTATTACCCCAAAGTTCCATTGTAAATCCGGATTCCCCTTCAGCTATGTTTAACTCGACATCTATATAGCCAACCATCTTATTTATAGTTCCAAAAAAATGTCTTCTAGCACTTCCTTCATTGCCTGCAGACACAGTTATTGCAACGCCATTATTAGTGCCTAATGATGTTAAATAATCTTCTATAGGATCACTTCCATCATGTGCACCTTGAGAACTTCCAAGTCCTATGCATATTACAATTGGTTTCTTAAGTTCGATTGCTCTTCTATATAAATATTTTGCTGCAAGCATTATATCATTTTCTTGATAACATATTGCATCTTCCGGAATCTTATAGAAATCTTTAACATTCTGTTTTGCATCTTTCAGTTTAACTATTACAAATTCTGCCTCCGGTGCTACCCCTGAAAATTGATTACTGATATCTATTTTCCCACCTGCTACACCTGCAAGCATAGTTCCATGTCCAATTTCATCTTTGCTTGGAACAACAGAATATGGATCTAATGTGTGTAAAGCAAAATTTATTTCGCCTCTTGTGTATTCAGTTCCATAGTAGAAGTTTTCAGGATATTTCTCCGTAACAATGCTTTGATCCCATATCGAAACTATTCTGGTTGTACCGTCATTATTTTTGAATATAGGGTTGGTATAGTCTATGCCAGTATCTATTATGCCTATTAAGGTTCCCGAACCCTGTAAATTTAATCCTGGAGTGCTTCTAACCTTTAATACACCTGATGTCTCTAGGCTTACAGTGCTTGTTAGACTATAACAATGTGGAAGTGTACTATAACCTACAGCTAACCCCAAATAATTATTTACGTCTTCATAAGAAATATGAACTATTGCATATCTAATATTAATAATATTTATACTAGCATTTTTAAACATATTTAATAATGATGGGTCAGCATTATAATCAATAATTAAATCGAAATAATCATTATCTATTATTCTATTTCTCTCCTCTGGGGTCATTCTTTTCTCCTTCCACTTTATAATCCTGCCAAATCTGTTACTATAGCTTCAAAGGAACCAAATACATCAATAATTCCATACCCCCAATCTCTATTAGGATAATGTAAATTAACATTCCTTCTTGCCCCTCTTATTAATAGCTTTTTGGCATTAAGAGAATTCATCCTAGGTAATTTCCCTCTTACAACTCCCCACTCTAGTAGCATAGCTGCAATTCCTGCTGTATGAGCAACTGCAACACTTGTTCCTGAAAAAGGAACAAAACTTTGCTGAAGTGTTGGCCCTATAACATTAACTCCTGGTGCTGCAAGATCAGGTTTGTAATGTCCCGTTCTAGTATAACCTTTGCTGGAATCTAGAAATAGGCTATCATTCTCTGGATTATAGGCTGTAATTGTTATAGGTCGAATTGTATTACCTGCCGACAATATAGTCGTGTAAGGTGATGACCTTATATAATACGTTCCATTAGATATAAAATCTTGCATTGGTAACCACATATTAAACCTCTTTGCTAAATCACCAACTCCGTATACTCTAAACCGCCATATACCTGGGCTAGGATTAGCAAATCTCATTAAGATCAACTGATCACCACTAAAGCTTTCTATCATTTGATAGTCTATATTAATTATTGTATCTTCGAATACAAAATTAATTTCCCTATTCTCATCTAATCTTACTGTAATCCTTGGTATAAACTCACCACTTGGTGTCTGAATATCTATAGAGAATGTTGTAGGTGAATCTCCCCATAATTCCATAGAAAATCCTTTATCATCTACTCCAACATTTAATTCTACACTTTCATATCCGATATTATCATCTATCTCTCCATTGAAATGCCTTCTTGAATTACCCTCATTTCCTCCTGCTATTGTTGTTATCATTCCTAATGTTGTAGATCCAATTGCTAAAAAGCTTTGCAATACCCCTGTACCATCATGGGGCCCTTGTGAACTACCTAAGGCAAGACAAATTACCAGAGGTTTTCCTATTCGCCTAGAAAACTCTCTTATATATTGAACTCCTGATATTAAATCTGTTTCTTGATAACAGAAAGCATCCTTGGGTATTCTAAAAAATTCTTTTAAATATTCTTTTGCATTTTTTAATTTTACTATGACTAACTCGGCTGCCGGAGCAACTCCAAAAAAACCATCTTCTGGTTTATCTCTACCTGCCGCAATACCTGCAACCATCGTCCCATGTCCCAACTCATCTTTGCTAGGAACAATATTATAGGGTGTATCACTTTTTAATGCTTCATTAATTTGTTCGCGCCCATACTCAGTGCCATAGAAAGTATTTTGATTGATTTTCCCACTATCGATTGTTTGATCCCATATCGAGGCAATTCTTGTTGTTCCATCTTCATACTGAAATATAGGATTGCTATAATCAATCCCCGAATCAATAATGCCTATTAAGACTCCCTCTCCTAATAAATTTAGATTAGGTAGTGATCGTACTCTGCTTACACCAGAAGCCTCAATGCTTGAGTCACTAATAGGTCCATAACACAGTGGCATAGCGGAATAACCAAATTGTAATATTGTTTGATCAGTAATATTTTCAACAGGTATATGAACTACTGCAGTAAACGAATTAAGTTTATAGAATGAACTTCCTCCAAAAGCATCTAACACATCATTTACATCATTATATCTAACAATGATATCTGCATAATCTTCATTTATTATTCTATCTCTAACTAATGCCATCTTTACCACCTATATATCTTTATTAATATATATATTAATAAAATTATATTATGACAACA
>DUQJ01000148.1 GCA_012837865.1 Clostridiales bacterium
GGTAATATTTTTATATATATAACAATTATTACTGGATAAATAATCATTTAGAGAGCCTGCATCACGTGTATATTTTGCAAGAAAGTTTTTATAATTATCCGCATACTGAGTAACACAAGCGGTTTTATCAATAATCTCGTTATCATCCAAAGGGTCATATAGCCGATTGTTTAGGGTTAAGGCCATTTCCAAGGATTGACTTTCACTTACATTGGCATACAACAAATGCAATCTGTACAAAAATAATAAATGCTCCCGGTGGCCTTCTTGACTTTGTTTACTACGGAGTTCAACTAATTTTTCTATGTCTGTTGTTCGTGCATAATTTAAGGTTAACAAGTTCTTCAGCCTAAAGATTTGTTTTGGTTTTTTCTTTACTATCTTTGGTCTGACTTTAATGCTTGTCCCATTTCCTGCATCAAAGAAATCGGAGAAATCGCTTAGTTCATAGCGAAGGGGATTTTCTAAGACATCCTTACTACTTATAATTTGGACTGTAGCATCATTTTTACTATTTTTAGTCCCAAGTACGCGTAGTACTCTTGCAGGGTCCTTAACTCGTGCATCTGCCCCATAGGGTGCAAATCTATCTATTAGCATTTGTTCAATCTTGGACCAGTATTTTTTACTTTTAGTGGTGCTATAAGTGGTTTCCAATAGCCAGATGATGTATAACCCAGCACCAGAAGAAATCACGAAACTTTCTTTAGGGAAATCTATTTCATTTCTTATTTTATCAAAAACCTCAGCAGCACTTAAATCTTTAAGTTCTGGGATATTGTAATAATCAAGGTCTATAAACAATGCATTTAATCGCTTTATGTACTTGCCACTGTGCCGGCCGGGGCAAAAGAAACTATTGACGCTGCAGTAAAATTCACCCTCATTTTCAAAACGTTGTAATTGCTCTATTTCTCCTGTACTTAAAGACCAACGCTGGGCATGTTCTGTGTCATCTTTGTTGTATTTCTTTAATAAGCTCATATAGGAGCCTTCCTGTGGACAATGTAGTAAATTCATATATTTAAATAAATCTGTTGTCCTTATATCTTTTATTTCATAATCCTCATCTAACTTATTTGCTACCCAATTATTTTTTTTCCGAGCTGGTGTAGATGCGTTTACTTGATAAGGGATATTATATTTACGATATTCTGCTTTCGTTAATTTTTTTCTATCCAGAGCATGTAGGATAATATTTACGTATCTTATTTGCCCGTGCCTCGCTATGTACTCCAAACTACATTCCCTTTGTTGATATTGTATAATGGGCTCTAATCTTCGTATAATTTCCTCTACTGACAAGACAGTAGCCTTATAAGTATATTTCTTATTTAATAAATTGTTTTTATTTTCTGCCATAAAATGACTCCTTTCGTATATAGAGACAAGGATTATAAAGATTTTATGTCTCTTTATGTTATATACGTGAGGAGTTTAAAATATAACTTTTAGGGTGTTCTAAGTAGTTTGATAGCAATATAAGTCGTTTAAACCATAGATATGAGACTTCGCTACGCTCGTAAAATTAAGGGGTAAGGAATAAGACGGGGAAAGTTGGATTTCTCTATAATTCCTATAACCCATTGCAATGCAATATATGGGCTCAAAAATGCTTTCTAATATCCTACAATTAGGCTACAAATATCCTATAAATGTAGATAATATTTGAAATATAAGGTAAAATATAAATATAAGACTTCGCTGCGCTCGTAAAGATAAGGGGGAAATACGAAGAAGATTGTAAGGGGTTATTTTAAAACCTAAAATCCTAATCCCTAATAAATATCTGCGAAACCCAATAAAGGAGAAATTACATATGAGAAAAAAGAAATTAAACAAAACAATAATAATGATGGGGATAATCCTATCCACCCTCATTCCCAACCCCCAA
>DUQJ01000012.1 GCA_012837865.1 Clostridiales bacterium
ACATCTGCTCCTAGTTCAATTGCAGTAGAAACGAATACATCTCTATCACGTTGCCATCTTTCAATTACAAAGGAATCAAAGGATAGCCCTATCTTTATCTTTTGATCTTCAACATTGACTACATCAATTGGCTCTTCCTTCTTTTCGCATCCGACAAATACAATAATAATAAATAACAATACAATATAGAGTAATTTCTTATTCAACCTTTTCCTCCATTCTAGATATATGCCTTCTATACTTTAAGTAACAGTGGTTTTCAATCCTTATAATTTATCCCTATATTCTGTAGGCGTTATTCCTACATTCTTTTTAAAAATACGGCTAAAGTAATTTGGTTCACTATAACCTGTCTCTAGGCATATTTGTTTTATACTTAATTCATTATCTTGTAAAAGTCTTTTTGCATGTTCGATACGTATATTAGTTAAATATTCTATAAAGTTTTCGTTTGTTTCTTCTTTAAAAAGTTTACTAAAATAATACGTACTTATATCTACATGTCTAGAAACGTCTTCTAAAGATATATCTTTATAGAAATTTTCATTTATAAATATTTTTGCTTTTTCTATTAATCCTAATTCTTGTTCTTTTTTCTTAAGCTTAATGTTTCTACATGCTTGTGTTATCTTATCGAGAAACCATACGCGCAATTGTTCGTATTTATCAATAAGGACTAGTGTCTCTAAATAGTCTTTGCGATATCTAAAATTATAGGTCATACCACCACTTAAGAAGGCTTTTTGTTCAGCAAATAGTATAAACTCTAATACCTTTAATTTTATATCCATTTTACAATCTGAATAATTATTAATCATCCAATCAAAAAATGCATTTGCTTCAATTCTTGTTCCTTCTATACTTCCTTTATCAATCATTTCATATAAAGCATTTTCTATCTTTATTGGATAATCTTCCTCATAATCGCAACCAATAGTATGATCTTTTGCATGTGCGACCCTTCCCCTGCTATTTTGCATAGCATTAATAGCTTCTTTATAGGAAGTGTAGAGTTCACCTAGTGGCATTATAGTTCCTATGCCGATTTTAAATTCTATCTGTATGGTTTGAGTTAATTCACGGATCAAAATTCTTGCCTTATCAATAATATAATTACGACTATCATATTCTAGTTGGGGAATGCTACTTGGAATAAAAACAACAATCTTATTAAGCATAATCGGTCCAACAATACATTCAAATTCATCTTTAAGCCTTTCTCTTATTTTAGAATAATAGGCTTGTGATGCTATGCTAATTCCTACTGGATTAGTTAAAACACCCTCTTCGAGAGTATCTCCAAATTCTAAAACCATAATACTTCCATAGTCTTCTTTGATATTTAATAGATTTATAAAATTATCAATATTCTTTGATAGATCGTCACCAGCTAATATAGCAAATATAAAATCACTTTCTAAAATAGGTATAACAATCTCTAGTTTTTCTTTGATCATTAATTCATTACTTCGTTTACTTTTCTCTGTATCAACAATAGCCATTGCTTTTTCAATAACTTCTATAATAATTTTATGATTTACAGGTTTAGTCAGGTATTCAAGAACTCCTAGATTAATAGCTTCTTTAGCGTAATTAAATTTATCATAAGCTGTAAGAACAATAAAGAGAGTTGACTTGTTAAATCGTCTTATTTCCTTCATTGCATCTATTCCATTTATACCTGGCATATGTATATCTATGAAAGCAATATCAGGTTTAAATTCTTCTGCAAGCTCAATTAATTTCCTACCCGTCATAGCATGTTTAATAATAAATTTATTCTTAAAGTTTTTATCAATTATAAATTTTAAAGAATCTATAACAATTCCTTCGTCATCTGCTAACATTATTTTATACATTTTTTCTCCTTTATAATATTTAAATATTCATCTTAGGTATATGTATAATAACTTCTGTTCCTTTATATTGCCCTTCACTTATAATTTCAAATACATCGTTCTTTTCATAGTATAATTTCAATCGATTAATAACATTTTTCAATCCAATTCCATTGGAATCGTCTACAACACCTTTTTTACTATAATTCGCACTTTGGTCCTCTACACTTTTTATTTCAGCTTTAATGATGCTATTAATCGTGTCTTGATCCATACCAACCCCATTGTCTTTAATACTAATATTGATATGTTTCTCATCTTCATAGACAGATAAATGAATCCAACCCTCATAATCTATATCTCTAATTCCATAATTAATTGCATTCTCAACTACAGGTTGTAAAATCATACTTGGAACTTTAACATTATGAACGCCTTCTATAATATCCTTTTTAAAATGAATTTCTCCAACATAACGTACATTTAATATATATATATAATTGTCTACTAATTCAATTTCCTCAACGATTGTTGAATCATATTCAAAGCTCTTCATATTGAATCTAAAGAAATCTGCCATCTTTTCAATATAAATAGTTGTATTATCTGCTCCCTCCATCATTGCTAACTGGGCTCCTGCATTTAAAGTATTGAAGAGAAAATGCGGATTAATTTGAGCTTGAAGATATCTTAATTGTGCATCTTTTAGATGATTAGTCATTAATAATTCTTTTTCCATATTTTCTTTTATCTTATTTATATATTCATGAATGTTAACAATCATAGTATTAAAGGCTTTTGTAACTATTCCAACCTCATCAGAAGATTCAACTTCTACATAATCTACTTCAAAATTACCTGCTGATATCTCATTTGCAGCTTTAGTTAGTTTTAACAATGAGCCTGTCATACTTCTTGTTAGTATAATAATCAAAGCAATATTAAAAGTAGTTATTACGATTAAAACTACTGCACTAATTAGCTCCAGATATCTTAATGATGATAATAGCAATTCGTAATTATTAGAATTGTTTTTAAATTGTTCAGTATTTAAGCCTGTAATATAAGTTCTAATATATTCATATGTCATATTGGCATCTTCATAATTTTCTTTATATTTTTTAATATTTCGCCCACGCTTTGCATCTACTGCCCTTTTGCTTGTTTCTAAATATGTGTTAGACATGTTTTTAATATTCTTTTGTTTAATAATCATATCATCATCAATAATATCTGTGTTTAATTTATAAATCAAACTACTATAAATATATTCGCTTCGATAATAATTTTCTAAAGCTTCTGTACTTTTTGTATTAAGATAATCATATAAATAATGATGGACATCTGTTACCGCTTCTAAAAGTTCGTTTAATTCTATATTGCTAATATAAACTTCATCAATTTTGTTTAGGGATTTACTTACATTCATATACATATACATATTTGCTAAAAATACAATAGATGAAGTAATCACAAAAACCGATATTAATTTTCTTCGAATAGAATGTTTGATCAATTTCATCTTGCTCCTTCATATAAATGTTTGTATTTATTAGTAATTATTTCTCTATATATTCTGCAACATTGTCAGCAGTAATTATTCCTGTTTTTATAGAATAAAATTCACTTACCCTTTTCTTGTCAATATATTCTGTAAGTGCGTTAATACAAAAAACTCCCATCTGTTCTGCGTCAATTGTGATTGTTGAATGGATTATTTCTTTCTCTATGGCTGCAAGAATTAATTCAGAATCATAAGAGCCTATTATATCTATCTCTCCAACTTTATTATAATCAACTACCGCTTGATATGCTCCTAGTGTATCCTCAGCTGTTAGGCATACTAAAACATCCGGTGGTGTATCAGAGTCCATAATTATCTTTCGAATATCTTCCTCCGAACTAAAAGTGCTATAAGAATTTACTGGTGCTGTCTCAACAAGGACATCCTTATTGCTTACTATTCCTTTTATTGTAGAGTATATAATATTTTGGCTTGTATCTTTATTATCTGAATTCATTAATACCGTTACTCTTCTTCTACCATTATTAACGACATCTAAAACCTGTCTACCATAGGATTGTCCCTGGTGGTAACTATTAATTCCAACATAGCTTTTCCTATGACTTTGTGGGGAATCCTTCATTACAGTAATTACGGTTATGCCCAGACTTTCAGCCTCATTAATTAATTCCACCATATAAGGCTCATTATTAGCTTCAAGAATAATACCATCTACTTTGGAATCTATTGCTATATTCATTAGGTCATAAAGAGAATATTTTATCAAAATATCACTACCTATTCTCTCTACATATGCGTTTTGCTCTTTAGCATGGTTATATGCACCTTCATAGACAGCTTCCCAAAATGGAAGATCTATTTCATCAGAAATAATCGCATAATGGTATTGGTATTGTACAGGCTCTCCCGTTCCATTTTCTCCAATTTTTAAAACTTGATATCTGTAGTAAGAGATACCAATTAGAATAATTGTAAATGTAACTACTATACTACAAATAATTGCAATTATTATTAAGTTGTCCTTTTTATTAGTTTTCATTGAGAATTTCCTCTTCTATTCGTACACCTTTTCTTATAAATATTGTACCATAAAGATTATTTATTTACTATATTTTGTTCTTCTTCGATAATTTGTGAGTTTGGTGTATAATTAATATTAGGATATTAATTTTAATGATTAAGGTGGTGTTTTTGTGAAGTTTAGATTTCTTTTATTTTATATTTTAATTTCTTTTGTTCTAATTGGATTAATAGTCTATATACAAAAAGATAATTATATAATAAATGAAGATGATATAAAGGAGGATATTATTATTTCAGATAATAATCACAATGAAATGAATGCTGATGTTGGTATGGATGATGTAGATTCAGATGATGTGGTTTCAGATGATGTGGGTTCAGATGATGTGGAAAGTGTTTTTATTTACAAACCACTAACTAATGATATTATAGATAAAATTATGGATTCTTCATATAAAACAAATGATGAGATAAAAATAGAGGATCTATCTTATGTTCAAGTTAGCTATTGGGGTTTTGATGATAAAGAGTATATAGGAGAATTGATTGTTAATAAGATGGTTGCTAAAGATATTGTAGAGATTTTCAGCGAATTATATGATGCTAAATTCCCTATAAAGAAAATAAGTTTGATTGATGAATACAATGCAGATGATAATTTATCTATGTCTGATAATAATACTTCTGCGTTTAATTATAGAGCTATTGTTGGTAACGAGGGGAAGCTTTCTAAACATAGTTATGGTTTGGCTATTGATATTAATCCTGTTCAAAATCCATATTTGAAAAATGGTATTATATTGCCTAAATCCGGTGCAGAGTTTTTGGATAGGGGAAAAATAGAAAAAGGTATGATCGTGGAAGGTGATGTTTGTTATAATGCTTTTGTTAATAGGGGTTGGACTTGGGGCGGTGAGTGGAATTCGGTAAAGGATTATCAGCACTTTGAGAAATAGTGAGATGGTATGTAAGCGTCAAAGCAAGCACGCCTATAATAAAAACATCTGATTAAGTATAATAGCTATATCTTAATCAGATGTTTTCTTTTTGCATTCTTCTGGTATCTTTTCAGACCAGGGTAATAGATTTTCTAGCTCTAACTCCTTTTGAAGCTGAATCTGCTCATAGACATATGTTAAATAATGTTCT
>DUQJ01000149.1 GCA_012837865.1 Clostridiales bacterium
ATGAAAATATTGAATTAAATTTTAATAATAATTATAATACATTTAATATTAATAACCAAACAGACATTGAATTATACTTTCAAATGGTTCCTATCAATCCTGAATTATCTCATTCATATGATATATCTTTAACTGTAAATGGAATAGACGTTTTAGAAAAAATAGACAAAACCAATTTAACAAATGGAGTGACTATAAATATTGATAAAAACTTCACATATAATGAAGAAAATAATGAAACTAATTATGGAGAATATAAATTATCACTCAATAAAAATAATTGTGATGTAAATGTTTCAGTTAAATTTCGTGAACTTAAAAACAGAAAGGTGAATGTATTACATAATTCTCTAAATAATATAGTCACAATTCAAAATGATACTGACAATATAGACATTTACTTTGCAAACTAGGAGGTGATTTCATGTTGTTCGCTTACAGAGGCATTGATGTCAATTATGAATATAAAAGAGGCGCAGCTGAAGCAAATACTGAATTAGATGCAATAAGAAAAATAAAAGAACAAGAAAATGTTTTAGTAATAGTAAGCTTAAAAAAGGTTTATAATATTAATGCTTTAAATAAAATAAGAAGTAATTTCAACAGCCACTTAGTTAACATTGAAAATAAAATAAACCAAAAAACCAATGAAATCATTCAAAAAGATAAAATAAAAAAAGATGTTAATAAAAAATCTGAGAAAAAAGGAGAACTTATTGAAAAGAGTCCTATTTTAAAAGGTCTCAATAATCTTTTTTCAAAGATTGAAAGAAACAAAAGAGTTATAGTGGATGAAGATATGTATTCTAATCTTCAAGCAATGTTTAAGAATATGGAAGATTCAGAATCAAATTATTCTAACTATGAATTAGAAATAAATAAAGATGAACTTTCAGATAATAAAATTAAAAAAACCAAGATAGCAAAGGATAAAGAAAAATACTCAGAAAATAAAATTGATTGGTCTCTAATAGATAATGAGGAAGATCCCTCAATAAAAGACAATATGAAAATAAAAGTTAAAGAAAGAGAAATAATTATGTTTACTAGAAGATTGCATATTATGCTGTCTTCTGGTGTCCCATTATTAAGTTCTTTAACATTGTTACAAGGGACGTCAAGTCATAAAATGAGCATGGTGTTAAATAATATTGTAAATGACATCCAATCTGGAAACTCTCTTTCTACGGCAATGTCTAAATATCCTAATCAATTTAATTACACATATGTTGCCTTAATATCCATTGGGGAAACATCGGGTAGTTTAGAAAAAAGTCTTGAAGATATAATAAAATTAAAGGAACAGGAACAAAAAATAATGAGAAAAGTAAAGGTTGCCTCTATATATCCAGCAGTCGTAGGTGTGGTATTGGTTATTATGGTTCTAGGAATATCTTTCTTTTTACCACAATTTGAGGCGATGTTTTTAGAACAGTCAATTGAAATGCCTGGATTTACTACATTAGTATTTGGAATAGCTAATGCATCTCCTTATATTGTGGGTACTTTACTTTTTATAATAGCATTATTTGCATTCCTTAAAAAAAGAATACCTGAGTTGAATTATTTATACAGAAGATATAGAGACAAATTAATGTTAAATGCACCTGTAATAAAGGAAGTGAGCAACGCTTCATATATGCACTCATTCTCATCTACTATAGCATTAATGTTAGATAATGGTATAAGACTGAGTGATACTCTTTCACTTACTGGTAAAACTATAAATAATATTTATATTAAAAATGAAATTGAAGATGTTTCTAATCTTATATTACATGGATTGTCCTTTTCGGACGCCTTAGGTAAGCAAGAAAACTTTGATGAAATATTAGTAAATATAGCTATGACTGGTGAGGAATCCGGTCAAATGGTATTCTCTCTAAATCAAGTAGCAGATTACTTTGAAACTGACTTAATAAGACAAGTTGACTCTTTAATGGAATTAGTTCAACCTGTATCTATATTGCTAATAGCTGCTATTGTAGCACCAGTAGTAATAGCTGCATACTTGCCAATATTAGAAATGTCATCTGGAGCAGGAATATTATAACATGCATAATGAATGCGACGTACTAAATGAAATAATAAATTAACAATCATAATAATTCACAAAATAATATTAACATTTAGAAGTTAAATATTATAATTACATTAGATCAGCCTTGTAAATTTCAGGGTTGATTTTTTGTTAAGCTAATGAGTAATTATTTTTTTGAATTTTATTGTAATTGTTTTTAGTAATCTTCGATATTAATTAAATGGTACATTTTGACAATTAAGATCACAATTTAGTGATTAACACAAGGAGGAATTAAGATATGAATAAACTTAGAAAGTTCTACAAGGGTTTCACCCTTATAGAATTATTAGTAGTTATTGCTATATTAGGTATATTGACACTATTAGCAATGCCAAGATTTAAAGATCATATTGAAAATGCAAGAGTTACTAACATTAAAAATGATGTTAAGGTTGCAGAAAGTATAGTTATGGAATCATTAATCAATGATAAAAATATTCCTAGTATATCTGACGATGTAATTAATGATGAAAAATTAGCCACATTGGCTAAAGAAAATAAACTTTACGATATAAAAGGGAGGGTGAGCGAGGGCAATATTGAATCTGGTGAATATATTGAATTAGATAAATCAATATTCAACACAAAACTTAAGGGTTTCTTCTATGCTAACCAAGGTGGTAAAGTATATTACGAGGATATTAAATCAGGAAATCCTAGTAAACCAATCGATAAATCTGATTTAACTGACAAAAAAGAAGAGGCTGAAGGGCTAAATCCTGACGACTATGAAGATTTTACTGACGTTGAGGATGCCATAGAAGAAGCAGATAGAGTTATCAGTGACGAAGATTCAACTCAAAAAGAAATTGACGACGCTCTAAAAGATCTAGAGGATGCAATAGATAATCTAGAGGAGAAACCAGTTGATAAATCTGAACTAACAGACAAAATAGAAGAGGCTGAAAATCTTAATCCTGACGACTTTGAATCTGGATGGGATAATGTTCAGGACGCTATCGACAACGCTGAAAATGTTGTAAAAGATCCTGACGCTACACAAAAAGAAGTGGATGAAGCGTTGAAAGATCTAGAGGATGCTATTGAAGATTTAGTAAAAAAGACTGTTAACAAAGATGATTTAATTAACAAAAAAGAAGAGGCAGAAGATCTTGATCCTGACGATTACGAAGACTTTACTGATGTTGAAGATGCTATTAATGAGGCAGAAAGAGTTATCAGTGACGAAGATTCAACTCAAAAAGATGTTAACGATGCACTGAAAGATCTAGAAGATGCAATAGATAACCTTGAAGAAAAACTAGTTGATACAGGTAACTTGATGAATCCTGTAGAACCAAGAAACCATACTGCAGGAGAAATACCAATATATTCAGCAGAAGAAATGGCTGAAATTGGAATAAACAATGATTATCCATTAAGTGGCAAATACGTCCAAATGAATAATATTGATTTGAATGTATATGACAATTGGGAGCCTATTGGAAGTTATGACTCAAAATTTTCAGGTTCATTTGATGGGAATGGATACAAAATAACTAATTTGAAAATCAATAGACCAAATATGAAGAGTATAGGCCTATTCGGGGCTACTGGAGGAACCACTATTAAGAATGTAGCACTTGAAGATGTTGATATTAATGGCAATAGCTATGACAACATGTGGACAGGGGGGCTTGTGGGTTATTCAGAATCAACCATAACTAATTCCTACGTCACAGGTGTGGTCGCGGGTGGCGCCAATGCAGGAGGGCTTGTGGGCTGGGTTGACAATTCAAGCACAATTTCAAATTCCTACTCCACCTGTGCAGTAGAGAGTATAGGTGCTACAGGAGGGCTTGTGGGACAAGTTAAAGGTTCAAGCACCGTTTCCAATTCTTACGCCACAGGTGATGTCAAGGGTACAGGCATCTCCACAGGAGGGCTTGTGGGGAGTGCTGATGCTAATGCCTCAACCACCATAAAGAATTCCTACGCCACAGGTGATGTGACTGGCATTATTGATGTTGGGGGGCTTATGGGCACAACTTACTCTTCAACTACAATTTCTAACTCCTACGCCACCGGAGCAGTGATTGATGGTAGCTCATTAGCTGGGCTTGTGGGCAAGGCTACTGGTTCAACCATAACTAACTCATATTGGGATAAAGATACTACGGGACAAGCTAGCTCATCGGGGGGAGGTGTTGGAAAAACAACTACAGAAATGAAGCAAAGAAATACTTATTCAGGTTGGGATTTTGATTCAATATGGGCAATAGATGAAGGCCAATCATATCCTTATCATAAGTAAAAATACAACTGTGTTAATTATATTAACAATAAAAAGAGAACTAAATTAACAGGTTCTCTTTTTTATTACATTTAATTTTATTTAGTTGGGAATAATATGTTTTAAATCATAGTTGACACAGTCCTCCTTTTATGTTATAATGTATTTATTGTAATATACGCAAAGGGAGGTTTTTAATATGAAAACAATAGAAGGAGCATACTCAACAATCAAGATTTTCACAGATAACGTAGAGGACACAGCAATGGAACAAATTCATAACATGGCAAATCATGAGATAACCAAGCAAACTAAGGTGAGAATCATGCCCGATTGTCACGCGGGGTATGGTTCAACAATAGGAACAACAATAGCCCTTCCTGAAAAATTTAAAGATTGGAGGGTTAGCCCAAGTATAGTAGGGGTGGATATTAACTGTGGTGTGCTCATGTATAAGCTAGCCAATAAGGATGTTGATTTAAGTAAACTAGATACAGTTATTAACAAGTCAATTCCCTCAGGATTCAATACCCACAATAAGCCTAAAAATGTAGAGTTTACCCAAGATATCTTAGATAACTTAACGTTCGATATTGAAGGAAAGATTGCAGAGAGAATTCATAAATCATTAGGAACCTTAGGTGGTGGAAATCATTTTATAGAATTAGGCAAAGATGAAGAAGATAATTACTGGTTAGCAGTTCATTCAGGATCTAGAAATCTCGGCGTACAGGTTGCTAATTATCATCAAAATATTGCAATAGAATCATTGGCAAAACAAACAAAAGTCGACATTAAACCAATTATAGAAAAATTAAAAAATGAAGGCAGACATTCAGAAATAGAAAATACAATTAAGGAGTTAAACAAAGATAACAAAAAGTTAACCAAGGATGAAGAAAGATTATCCTATCTGACTGAAGACTTATTGATGCAGTACTTAATTGACATGGATCTGGCTCAAGAGTATGCCAAAGTTAACAGAGCCACTATGTTAGACATTATTATTGAGCAAATGGATTTAACTGTAGTTGATAAATTTGATTCTGCTCATAACTTCATAGAACATGATAATTTTACAAATGGAATCATAAGAAAGGGTGCAACGTCAGCTAAGGTTGGCGAAAGACTAGTAATCCCTCTGAATATGCGCGATGGTTCATTAATATGTGAAGGCAAAGGAAACGTTGACTGGAATAGTTCTGCCCCACATGGTGCTGGAAGACTTATGAGTAGAACCAAGGCTATGAAGCAACTAAACATGTCAGATTTCAAAGAGCAAATGAATGGGATATATTCATCATCAATAGTAGAAAGCGTCTTAGATGAAGCTCCAGACGCCTACAAGCCTGCTGAGGAAATTATGGCATACATCAAGCCAACAGTGGAAGTTATTCATTTAGTTAAGCCGGTATACAATTACAAAGCACATTAATTATTATGTTGCTCTATGATAAACTTGATTGATGAAGCACTTGATAAATTATAAAAAAGATCCAACACCTTTGAAATAATTCCTCAATGTTGGATCTTTGTGCTATTTTATTATATATATCTTTATTGTTACTATATTCATACAATCTTCTCCTAATTTAAAAAACAGCATTGAAATTGTTTCCTTTATGTTACATTAAAGCTGAATTTATCAATTCTATTTTATTAACTGAGACAACCCAAAATAAATTTCAATAGCTGTTGACAAAGGTTTGATGTATGTGTTATAATGTGTATATAAGGCAAAAACAAAAATAAACACATATATAAGGAGGAAATAAGATGACATTATCAGAAGCAATCGTAGGAAGAAAAGTTATATATGATTCAAGATTTTCAGAAATAGAAGAAGGGGTTATTACAAGTGTTAATGATAGATTTGTTTTTGTAAGATATGGGTCTGATGTTAATTCAAAATCAACAAACCCACAAGACTTAAAATACATATAAGAAGAGGGAATATAAAAATCACAAATAAACTTAAGGGGGGTTAATATGAAAAAGTTGGAAGTTATGTCTATCATGTTCTGGTCATTTTCTGTTAAGTTATTGATTATTATATGGGAAATCATTTCTTATGATTATAAGCAAGAAAGTCTTAGTAATACTCCAAAATTATCATTTGCATTAATTATTCCAATAATATGTGTCATTATATGTATTTGGTTGGCAATTGATTTCCAAAATAAATCTAAAGTCAATTAATTATAAATCAAGATGTTATATAAATATATTTAAAATAATGAAGGAGATGATTTAATGAAATTAAGATCAATCCAATTAATAGGGGTTTACGTTGTTGACCAAGTAAAAAAAAGCTCAAAAGCTAGATATGCTGTAGGTATAAAAGAAAAAGATGAAATCAAATTTGTAATGAAAATGGAATCATCACACAGAAATTATGTTTTATATGCAGATATGTATGTAAATGGAAAATTTCATTGCAAAATATCTCAAAATGAATTTGATAAGTTTTTATTAATCTTTGATGTTATCTCATTTGACTTTGTGTTGTAAGAATATACAAAGTCAATAATGTATAGATTTGATTAAGTTGAATAAAAAACAATTGTGTATTGCTGAAATTGACAATTTAGTCTAAATGATTTAAATTCACAATAAAGAAGGTGCATTATGAATAAAGTAAAAATATTGATAGATGGAAAAGTTATTGAGGTTGATGAGCACTGCGCTGACATGGTTTTGTTTTTCAATGAAATAGGTTTAAAAACGCGAATGTGTTGTCAAGGCCATGAAAAACCAATATTCAGAATATGGTTTTCAACAGAAGATTGTGTAGATCAAATAATAGAGGAGTTTATATATAAAACAGCACAGTGGACTGAAGTTTTCATAAGGCCAACTAATGAAGAAAGAACACAGCTTGAAACCTATAGGGGTATTAGAGGGCTGCGTGGTTGGATATACAAGAGATCTTGGTATCCTAAAGGTAAATACAAAAGAGAAGAATGGATTTATCAATCAGAAGGCGAAAATAATGAAGAGGCTATAATGAATGCTAAATACGATTTGTTATGTATGAGAGCTATTTACTTTGGAACAAATCTTGACAATATTCAAAAAAGACAACAAAGGTTAGCTGAAGACCGCTTGAATAACATCAAAAAATAATTAAAAGAGGTTGATACATACAAGATTAAAGCCCACAATTAAGACTCTTTTATTTGATATCTTATGTAGGTATACAATTCAAAGAAGTCTTTATGTAATTTAATGGTATATAACACAAAAAAACTAAAATTTTATATTGTTAAAACACATCAACTTTTGATGTTATACCAACTGATATTATTATATAAACACATTTATTTTAACTTAAATTATCTAATGCAGAATTCATATAGAAAAGGAGCACAATGTGAAAAAAGTAAAATCAATGAAGAAGTTAAAAATATACATTAATAAAACATTAGAAGAAGAGAAAGCATTAGTTGATGAGCGAACTGGGGAAATTTTATTAAAAGGAAACTATTATCATGATAAAATGTATCCCCAAATCAAAGGTCTATTAAAAGGATTCAATATAGTTAACGTTGTTTACCATATTAACGAAGAAATAATTGGACCTGAACATCCTATGTTCAATAAACTTGAGTTTTATGAAGATTACTAAAAGTTGACTGGAGGTAAACTTAATGAGATGGAAGTAGAAAAGGGAATGCAGATTAGGGAAAACTAGGATTATGTAAATATTCATTCCAGTATGATTTGATGGATGTTACTTCAGTGACACGCGGTTGATTAACAATGTATGGTTAACTGAGGATATCCCCAAACAATATAAAAAAAATGGAAAATTTATCTACTAACTTGGGAAATAAATAAGTTAACAAAGTAGAGTTGTTATATGCAACTCTATTTTTATTGCATATTAATCTGCACCAAATTGTTACAAGTTGATACTAAACTAACTTCAATAAATTATCATTTGATGATTTATATACTCATTCATTTTAAAGCATACTTCAGCCATCTTCACAACCCATATAAGTCCTTATATTAATTTAAAATCATCTATTTATATGAATAATATAAGGGGAGCTTCTCCGTTCTTAGCTCTATTTTCTTAATTAGGCAAAGATGTTCACAAAGCGGCTTTTTCATCACTTTTCATGATTTTGACACATTTTGACAACGCTACATCGCGCATGGCTATTGCGTCCTAGCGCGCCGCTTTTAGAAATCAGTCCTTAGCCATTGCAAGCAATCAAATTTATATCAACTTTTTTCCTAAAATCAAGTCCACCAACTCAGTCTCCCAAAGTTAGCTTCAATCCGGTACTAGTGCTAAGTTTTGCTTAAATTAGATAGCCAGGTTGATAGCGAATCTTGTATTTTTATTCATAAAAAAAGATCCTGCATCTTTGAAGCAATTACTCAGCTCAGGATCTTTATGTTATTTTATTATATATATCTTATTGACTTTGTATTCAGCATTAGTCCTAATTTTGCCAAACAATTAAACAAAAAACACCATGGATATCCATAGTGTTTTAAGTAATCAAACTTGTTGTCAGTTTCCCATCAGATTAAAAGTCAATTTCAAAAGTATGTTTATGAGAAAAACTTAAGTTTACTAATCATTTGTTTCATTAGGCCCATATAAAAGCTTAGTGAACTTGTCAACTTTCATCCAGAGTTTAAAAGTATGCTTTTGACAACAAGCCACATGGCCTAAGATGTGTGTATTAAGTTTCAGGGGGATTGTAGGCCAATAAGGAAGCTTAGTTAACCATGTATATTCATATTTGCATTATTTGTTTTTAATATTTTAAAAGTACGCTTCAAACAATACAGGTTAACATGGCCTACATTTAGTTTATATAAAATTATATATAAATTGAGAGCCTATAGCAAAGCAAAATGAGTTATTAGTAAACTACTATTTGAAAAGTATGCTTTTTCTTTTTGAACCTAATACTCATAATGGCTCTCAATGTTATTATGTCACTACAAGTAAATATGTATCTAAATTAAAGCTTATCGCATTTGCTAATCATTATTCATTTTGTAGCATGCTTTATCTAAATACATTGACATGATAGTTTTATCATACCAAGTTTAATATCATTATACCAATATTTTTTATTAATTGTTTTACCACCTTTATTGTGTCATCTAATGTATTTTTCCCATCTAAACAATTATTTAACATACTATCAGTTCTTTCCTCAGCTTACATTTGTAATGTACTATTCACTTATAGATTAAATGGTAGGGTGATTAATTTGTCTAATAATCATATTTTCAACTCTTCATTAAAAGCAACAATAATTATATTATCTTAATATATACTTCTAATCAATGTTAATTTTAATGATATTTGGATATTTTTGATTAATTTGAATTAACTGTTGTTAGCTAAGAATTGCAAGCATTTTATTTTAATATTTCATTTTCTGAATATTCCGGCACTTTAGATGTTATAAAACTATTTAAATTTAAAATTATTGCATTATTCATATAAAACATTTGATATGATAATGAATCTTCATTTTGTTTTAATATTATTTAAGTAATTAAAAAGAGAGTCAAAATAAGCTTAACTCTCTTTCAATAAAAATATATTTAATTTATTATTTTACTACAAATGTTAATCTTGATGGCTTACTGCTAGAACCATTAAACTTTTCAGCATCTGCTTGTGTTCTAGCATATCCTGTGGTTGTCTTGGAGCCTTTGAACATGTATTTCATATTAGTATTAGTCACTTTGCTAGTATCAAAACTCGATAAGTCTAAAATGGTTGCCTGGGAGCCATAGAACATGTTTTGCATCCTAGTCACTTTGCTAGTATTAAAACTTAATAAGTCTAAAGAGGTTGCCTGGGAGTCCAAGAACATAGATTCCATACTAGTCACATTACTAGTATTAAAACTCGATAAATCTAAAGTGGTTGCCTGGGAGCCATAGAACATCTCTTTCATATTAGTCACTTTGCTAGTATTAAAACTTGATAAGTTTAAAGAGGTTGCCTGGGAGCCATAGAACATACCTGTCATATAAGTCACTTTGGATGTATCAAAACTTGATAAGTCTAAAGAGATTGCCTTAGCTTCCTGGAACATGGCTTGCATATTAGTTACATTGGATGTATCAAAACTTGATAAGTCTAAAGTTGGTGCCTGGGAGCCATAGAACATGTTTTGCATATTAGTCACATTGGATGTATCAAAGCTCGACAAGTTTAAACTATTTGCCTGGGATTCTTGGAACATGGCATGCATACTAGTCACGTTGCTAGTATTAAAGCTTGATAGATCTAAAGAGGTTGCCTGGGAATAATAGAACATGTTTTTCATGTCAGTCACTTTACTAGTGTTAAAGTTTGATAAATCTAAAGTGTTTGCCTGGGAGCCCCGGAACATTTGTTGCATAGTAGTCACGTTGCTAGTATTAAAGCTTGATAATCCTGTAATATTGGTTGCCTTGGAGCCATAGAACATATCTGACATATTAGTCGCTTTGCTAGTATCAAAATTTGATAATCCTGTAATATTGGTTGCCTGGGAGCCATTGAACATACCCATCATAATAGTCACGTTGCTAGTGTCAAAACTTGATAAATTTAAACTGGTTGCCTTGGAATAAGCGAACATGTTGGACATATTAATCACGTTGCTAGTATTAAAGTTTGATAAGTCTAAAGAGGTTGCCTGGGAACGCAAGAACATGTTATTCATCTTAGTCACTTTGATATTATTAAAATTCGACAAGTCTAAAGTGGTTGCCTGGGAGTCCCGGAACATCTCTTCCATAGTAGTCACATTACTAGTATCAAACTTTGATAAATCTAAAGTGTTTGCCTGGGAACTAGAGAACATACCGTACATAGTAGTCACTTTTTCAGTATTAAAACTTGATAATCCTGTAATGTTGGTTGCCTGGGAGCCCTGGAACATACCGTACATATCAGTCACGTTGCTAGTATTAAAGCTTGATAGATCTAAAGAGGTTGCCTGGGAGCCATAGAACATCCATTTCATATTAGTCACTTTGCTAGTATTAAAACTTGATAAGTTTAAACTGGTTGCCTCGGAGTTCCGGAACATCTCTTCCATAGTAGTCACGTTTTCAGTATTAAAACTTGACAAGTCTAAAGAGGTTGCCTGGGAATACCGGAACATCTTTTCCATAGTAGTCACTTTTTCAGTATTAAAACTCGATAAATCTAAAGTGGTTGCCTGAGAGCTGCCGAACATGTATTTCATATTAGTCACATTTTCAGTATCAAAATTTGATAAGTCTAAAGAGGTTGCCTTGGAGCCATAGAACATCTCTTCCATAGTAGTCACGCTTTCAGTATTAAAACTCGATAAATCTAAAGTGGTTGCCTGGGAGCCATAGAACATGGCGTACATATCAGTCACATTGCTAGTATTAAAGCTTGATAAATCTAAAGTAGTTGCCTGGGAGTCCCGGAACATCTCTTTCATATTAGTCACG
Organism: Clostridiales bacterium; assembly: GCA_012837865.1. Taxonomy (GTDB): domain Bacteria; phylum Bacillota; class Clostridia; order Lachnospirales; family Lachnospiraceae; genus Mobilitalea. Next base: position 11,778 of record DUQJ01000149.1, read on the forward strand.
TTAGTATTATCACTTACAACTTTGGTAACAGCTGTTCCATTTCCTTTAGCTCCCACCCATAACCATTTAGACGTGTCGCCATTATAATAGAACATTTTATAATAATCTTTTATTTCATTACCCATTATCTTATGAGGTATTCTTACTTTTTCATGTGTGCCTATATAATGAAAAAAACCTTTTTTACTTTCATTTTCAATTGTATAGATGTTAGGTGCTGATGAAGAAGCTATAAATTCAAAATCGTGATCAGTTAACAAAGTAATATCAATAGGTGTTAATTTATTTATTACAATTATTAAAATTATCAATATGTTGTTAACATCCTCTTGATTAGCATCTTCGTCTTTAATAATTTCGTCAGCTTCTTCTATGGCTTTTGCAGCGTCAGTAAAATCTTCATAGTCACCAGGGTTTAGCTTCTCAGCCTCTTCTTTTTTGTCAATTAGCTCAGATTTATCAACTTTGCCTTCGCCTCCGCCTTCACCTTCACCTTCACCTTCGCCTTCACTACCTCCGCCACTTTCTGTAGACCCAGCCCTTTTTTCTGAGTAGTATACCTTGCCGTCACCTTTATTAGCATAAAAGTTACCTTTAAGTTTAGTGCTGAAGGTTGATTTATCTAATTCTACATATTCGCCAGGTTCTACGTTCCTTTCGTCTATGTTTACTTCCCCTCTTACGTCATAAAGTTTATTTTTTTCTGTTAACTCAGCCAATTCTACATGATTAATTATATTGTCAGATATACTAGGAATACTTTTATTCTGAGTTAGAGCGGCCATAGTTATACCTTCTGCGACCTTAACATCATTTTTTATATGAGCAAGTTTCGCCTTGTCCATATGATCTTTAAATTTTGGCATTGCTAAGAGTACTAAAATACCCAATACAACAATAACTACTAATAATTCAATAATGGTAAACCCTTTATTAACCTTTTTTATTAATGTTTTATACATTAATTAATCCTCCTTGTAATTGTATATAATACTGTTATCAAAAATATTCAAGTAAGTTACTATAAGTCAATGTGTAATGTGAGTTTTATGTATTTATATAATATCAATAAATCTAATAACTTATAAAATTAAAATAGTAATAAATATTATTTTGTCAATCAAAGGAGAAATTATTGATTGTGTAAGTGTTGGGTGGTGCAGACTAGCTAGCTATAAAGTTGTCATCAGTTAATAAAGCAGCATTGTATTTACATCTTTTCTTCAGTTAGTTCATAGCATTTCTATTAGGTCTGACAAAATATTGTCAATTTTCTTTTCTATTGAATCTTCATGTTTAATCTTCAATCTTTATTACTTTGTCAGTGTTATCTACACAAATAAAAAAGGCAGACCAAAATCAAATGGTTTGCCTTTTCAGCTTCATCATCAATGTTGAAAACCTATTTTATTGACACATATTTCATCTTACTATTGTTGCCATTGTAATCTTGGGTAATCTACGCCCTCATCTATTTCCCACACTTCGTTGAAATCCCATTCATTATATGTGTCTTTTAATTTCATCTCTTGAGTTGTCATAGGTGCTGCACCTCGACCCGTATCATTCTGATTGGTTGTTTCTTTGTCATAATATGAATTGTTTATACTAGTTTTTATAAGTTAAGCTTTTTATGCAATATGTTTTTGTTGGAGCAATTGATATTAAATTTAAATGATGAGAATAAATAAGATTTTATGAATTGATTTACTAACATAAAATTATGAATTTACAAAGGAGATGGCAATATGAAAGATACTAAGACAAAAGATATAAACGATTATAAAGACAATCAATCATAGATAATATTAATACCGATATTTCCGAGCAATTGAAGTATGTGTAAAGCAAATGATTTGTATGTAAAAGATTAATATTTTTACAGTAAAATATTAATTATTGTAGTACAACAGTAAGTAGAAAACCTTAACTATCATGTAAGTTAAGGTTTTCTGAGCACACAAGGAGGAAATTTATGTCAGATATAAAGAATCTCATAGAAAAACAGAAATTAATGCTTGAAGATTATAATCAACTTTTGTTGACCTTAGAAAACAATAAAGAAATAAATGATTTATCTCAATTAAAATCAGAATTGGAAACATTAAATGAGCGTATAATTATCATGGAAGATAAAAATGCTCAATTAATTAAGGAGAACAACAAGTTAAAAAATAATTTACGAGAACACATCATGAATGAAAAACTAGACATTATAAACAATTCAAGAAGTAAAATAAATACTTATTTTAAAAATGCAGAGAATAAAAATATGAATAAATTAGATGATTTAGAAAACCAAGCCATCAAAAGAACAATTAATTTAAATAAAATAACTGAAGCAAATATTGAAGAAGATAGAAAGAAAATACTAGGTAGTATTAATGAGCTAGAAAATTCAATTAACTTGAAATTAATTGAACAAAAGAATATTGTTAGAAATAACACTATTAATTTAGCAGCTAAAGTCAAGGGTGAATATGAAGAATTAAAAGAAGACTTCATAAGTGAAGAAATCATACAGAAAAGGATTAAGCAAAACAATATTGAAAATAAAATAGGATTAAATGTGGTTAATAAAATAGGAATAGCTTTATTAATATTTGGCATTATTTCTTTGTTTAAATACACTTATTCTAGTTGGCTTAATGACTATGTAAAATCAATTGCAGGATTTGTATTAGGATCAATATTCTTATTAAGTGGAGAATGGTTGAACAAAAAAAATAAAAATGTATTTTCTATAGGAACTTGTAGTTTGGGCATAGCAACATTGTACATATCTTTATTCAATAGTTTTTTTATATTAAAAACTGTTGAAATTAATGTAGCCCTTATATTGTCCTTATTGGTGAATTTAATTTCAATAGTTTTATCTAGAAAATATAAATCAAGAACAATTACTATAATTTCAATAATAGGTGGTTATTTGCCATTATTTAGTTACGTAGTATTCACAGTCACCGGCATTTATGACAATCAAATTTATTACGCTATGATTTATTTATTACTACTAAACATAGTGGTGTTATTGCCTTCCTTGGAAAACAGGTGGACCTTAACCCAATATGTTAGTTTAATATTAAATATTCCCACATCAATTTATTTGGCATTAGAAGCTGAAGATGAAATCATTGCTTTGATGTATTTAGCAGCCGTGTTTGTTATGTATTTTTTAATAGTGCTTACAAAACCTATAAAAGAGAAGTTGAAATTAAAGTTATCAGAAGTGATCTTATTAGGAATAAATACTTTATTTAATTGTATTGCCACCTATTATATATTTAACATGATGGCTTGGGAAGATTATTATGGAATATTAGCTTTGTTTTATGCATTAAGTTATTTCATAATAGGAAATATTATTAAAATTAGAAGTGATAGGAAATCTGCAGATTTATTTTATTTATCTGCTACTACCTTTGCTATATTAATGATACCTTTCCAATTTGGATTAGAATGGGCTAGCTTAGGTTGGCTTATAGAATCTGTATTATTATTACACTTAACTAAGTATAAATATAATGACGACAAAGTGTTCAATAATATTGGCTGGGGAGCTTTCATGTTGTCTGTAATATCTTTTATCATATTTGAAATAGATGGATATGGCATTTCTTATATAGTTAAATACACATCAATAGCTATTTCATTAATATATATATTAATGTTAAATAAAGACATATTGAGCAATGTGATATCTAAATCTTCAAAAAAAATGTTCATGAGTTTTTATAAGTATTTTTCTCTAATGTTTGTCTGGATATATGCGGTGAGAATGATTGATTATATATTTACTTATCCATTAAATAATAAAGCTGATGACATCTTTTATTCTTTATTTATATCAATAGTGACTATGTTGTTAGCAACTCTCTATTCTAGATTTATTCCAAAAGGAAGATTAATGAAATACATGTTAACATTAATGTATTTATTCGCTATTATAATGTGTATAAATGTAAATACATATTATATTGGAAACTATAAAACTAACATTTACTTAGCTGCAATTGTTATATTGTTATACAATATGCTTGCGTTTGTTTGCATGAAACAAATATTAATTACAATATCTAATAGCAGATGGTCTAATAGCAGATGGATAAATTTAGAAACCTATCCTTTTGTTTTATCTATATATTTATTAGGCTCAATATCTTTACTTGTAAATAACCAGTTTAAATTAAATAGCGTAGGATTGCTGGCTAACTTGATATATATAATAATGGCATTCATTTATATTTTATATGGATTCAGAAAAAGACAAGTGTTGATGAGAAGATTGGGGCTTGGGTTAACCTTGTTTTCCTTATTCAAACTATTCATATTTGAGTTTTCTTATGTAAATGCATTTGGAAGAATTATAGCATATTTTACATTTGGTGTAATTTTAATGGCTATTTCTTATATGTATCAACGGTTAGAAAAACAGATAAAGGAGAATTAACATGAGAAAAACAATTTTTGCAGCTGTATTAATAGTGTTATCTTGTGTCAACATTTTTGCTAATGTAGATAATAAAAGTGAATGGAATTTCAAAAGAGAAATTGTATCAGACAAAGAATCTGGGTACAAATATATTATGCTAGATAAGGATATTTACAGAGAAACTAACTCAGATCTTTCGGACTTAATCATAATGGATAGTGATGATGAGCCAGTACCATATTTCATAGAAAATGCAAAATCTATAACAAATGAGAATGCTCATTTTTATAACAGTGAGTTAACAAATAGCTTTTATAAAAATGATGATTATTATGCAGACTTTGCTTTATTAAAAACAAATGACAAAGACGACTTAGTTGATTTTGTTATCAACAAGTTAACTATTAATATTGAAACAGATAAAAGCTTTGCTAAAGATATAAAGGTGTATGGAAGTCATGATGACATCAATTGGACACATATTGAAAATTCTAGCATTTATCAGATTTCATCTAATGTAAACACAAATATTCAATTAGATAAATCTAAATATAAATATTATAGAATTATTATTGTAGATAACATTGAAAGATTAGAGATAAATAGTATTATTGGACACAATATTAATACTAATTATGAAATTGAACATTACACAGACGTGACCAATTTAGATTATGAGATCAGTGAGCTTGATGGATTTACTGAGGTTAACATAAGCAACACTGACAATTTAAAATTAAATAAGTTACACATTGTTGTTGAAGGTGATTTCAATAGAGAATTCAAGTTGTATGAAGCCGGAGAATTATTAAAAAAGGGCATTATAACAAAAAAAGATAGTTCCATAAATATAGCAGACATTGATTACCATAATTCTGACATTAAAATAGTTATAACAAATGATGATGATAAACCTATCTATATAGACAATATAAATGCAGAATTTTTTGTAGATGAGTTAGTGTTTTATTGTAATGGGAAAGATAAATACACACTGCATTATGGTAAACCAAATGCGGTAAAGCCCAAATATGACATTGTTCACAAAAAAAATGACATAAAGTATAAACATGAGATTTTTCTTGGAGAGATAACTCAATTGAACGAGGTTCACGAGGCTGTAGAACCACCAAATTATAAATTAATATTAAATGTAGTTATAGTACTCATATCATTATCATTAATTATTGTGCTGGGGAAGAATATTAAGAAATGATAGTCACAAAGCAAGCATTAGATTGAGGAATCAGCATTAATGGTCTAAGGTTATCTAAAGTATTCTAAATATGCGATAGGTGGCGTGAGTCTTCATAATTATGTAGCCTAATTGATATTCTTCATTAAAGGAGATGTTAATATGAGTAAAGCAAAAAAAGACGTTAAGGAAACTAAACAAAGAGTATTTAAGAACAATGGGAAAAGGTTTGAAGAGGATCTCAAGGCCAGCTTCAGTCCACATATATTCACATACAGACCATCAGATACAGGTGGAGGAATGATGGCTAGGTTCACTCAGGAATCTTTATGTGACTTAATGGCATATAATACAAAAACTAAAAACTTTATACTAATGGAGCTGAAGTCAACCTTAGGAACAAGTGTTAGCTTTAAACCATATGAACAATGTATGGAATATGAAAGAGTTAAAAAAGAATTTGAAGACTGGAATGCTGAGCAAACTGCTGACAGCAGAAAGCCAATCAAAGATGAAATAGCTGAACATAAAAAAATAATTAGAGCAATGTACAGAGATACTAATCAAGCCATGATTAAGTATCATCAAATAAAAAACTTATTAGATGTTAAAAATGAATATGGAATAAAAACATTTATTGGTTTTACTTTTTTCAGAACTACAAACACTTACGCAATACAAGTAGACTCATTTGTCAACAACTTCTGGAAATCTACTACAAAAAAATCAATTAATGAAAATGATTTAGATGAATTAATCAAAGATGGTAAAGCTTACAAGATTAACCAAGAATACATAAGAAGAACTATGAAATCTAAATATGATTGTGACTTTCTTACTATAATATGAAATGCTTATAAATAAGTATTGACATCTTAAGTATGCTGTGTTATAATGATAATATACAAAGATAAAAACTAAACTTTAATAAGGAGATGTTATTATGAAATCAAAAGTACTTTATGACCAAAGGTTATGTAATGACGTAGCAACCTATGTAATTGATGATGTGTGCATTAAAAGAAGAGGGGGCAAAATAGAGGATTTAACTAAACAAGAAATCCAAGATGACATTGAAAACTACAACAACATTGGAATACAAACTAACAAAAAGGTTGAAATATATTGTGATGAACATGTATTTACAAACTTTAAAATTCATTTTGAATTTAATAAAAATCTTGAACGTTTTATTAAAGTGACAGATCAAAATATTAAGACTAAAAAAGGCAATATTGTAATTCAATCTAAGAGTAAAATATTAATTATATAGTCAAATAAATGATTTGTGAAATGAGTGTTCTCATGTTCGGTCATACTCACAGCCAATTAAGTTCAATTGAAATGCTACATATTCAACAAAATTACAACAAAAGAAGGAGAAATATTATGAAAAAAATAAAACAAATAACAATTATTATGTTTCTAATAATAGCTATAAAAATGCCGGTTTTTGCACAAAAATCATGCCATGTACCTATATTAATGTATCATCATTTGTCAGATAATGCTAATCAATGGAACAGCTCTACAGTGTCTCCAGCAAAGTTCGAGGAAGATATGATTGCTCTCAAAGGGGCTGGATATACTACTATATTGCCTGAAGATATTATAAACCATAAAGATAATTCTGTAGCCCTACCACCCAAACCATTGATGATTACATTTGACGATGGTTATTCCAGCAATTATGAGCTAGCCTTCCAAACTCTAAAGAAGCATAACATGAAAGCAGTTATTCATGTAGTTACTAGCTCAAGGGGAAAAACTCCTGGTTACATTCCTCACTTTTCTTGGGAACAAGCAAAAGAGATGGAAGACAGTGGCCTCATATCAATACAATCTCACACCTTTGATATGCATACAGGTCTTGGATATGGTAAGCTCGCTGAAGAGAGCAGAGTTAACCACAAATCACGCATGATTAAGGACTTTATGAAGAGCACTCAAGATATTAAAAAGCACATAGATAAAGAAGTTGTTATGTTTGCATATCCTTATGGCATCAGTGACTCTTACTCCGACAAAACTCTAGAACCATATGGAGCAAAGATAACACTTACTGTTAAGGAAGGCATAGCTGACATTAACAAAGGATTACATTCATTACCCAGAATAAATGTGCCTAGTGATTTGACTTCTGAAGATTTAGTAAAAAAAATTAATTCTTTGAAAATAAAAAAAAGACAGCTCACAACATTAAAATAGTTGTTTAATGGAATCATTAAATATAAACATTTTAAAACAAACACTTAACTTAATAGTTAAGTGTTTGTTTTGTTAAATTAAATAAATATAAAGTGATCCACTTTTGAAGTGAATCACTTTATTTGAAAAACTTACAATGTATTTGTTAATATATTACAATCCACTTGAACCATGACCACCAGTTCTTTTGCCCAATGGCTGGTCATGTGAAGTTATTCCATAAGGTAAGAATATTCCCTGTATAAATCTATCCCCAGCTTTTAGAATTAAATCCTTACCTTCTTTACCATCATTAGTAATAGTTGCCTTGATATGACCTTCATTGTCTGCATAAAAATAATCACCATCAATTACTCCTACAGTATTATTTAATTGCACTCTAAATTTAACACCAAGTCCACTACGTGGCATTAATAATAATACCCAACCTTTAATAATCTCTGCTCTTATTCCAGTAGAAATGCTAATTGATTCTCCAGGTTTTAAATGAATGTCTTTAGTAAGTGGAAAATCATGGCCAGCTGAATCTTTTGAAGAACGTACAGGTAGCGATAACACCTTTTCATAAATTGTAATTAAATCCTCTTCATTTTCAATATCTCCATAATCTTTTTTAAATTGCTCAAAACTTACTTTGTGAAACCTTCCCACTACTGGTGGTTTAGTAGAACCTTCCTTTAATGCTTTATTTAACCCCTTTTTTAAAGCTTTTATATCCCTTAATATATTTTCTATTTCCATGTGTAAATCCCCTTTCTAAAATTTAATTATAAGTATAATACATTTATCTTATTGTTACTAAAGCATGTAATAAGTTGTCACTTTAGTATTTATTCATTACTGAATAAAATTTCTCATGTGAGATTCTTGGGTAATATTTCCTAATGGAGATAAATTGACCAAGCTTTGTGGGGAATACCTCCCCTCTATATCAAGGTTAAACCTTCATTTAATATATTTATGGCTGCATTTACATCTCGGTCATGTATTGAGTTACATGATGGACATTGCCATTCTCTGACACTCAAATCATTAGTTAATTCATGTATTTCTTTACAATCAGAACACATTTTACTACTTGGGAAAAATGTGTCAATCTTAACAAATGTTCTTTCTTTTCGTTCAGACTTATATTCTAATTGATTCACAAATTCTCCCCATGAGGCGTCAGATATGTGTTTTGAAAGGTTTCTATTCTTCATCATTCCTTTTACATTTAAACTTTCTACAATAACAACTTGGCTTTCGTTTGTTATTGTGTTAGTTAATTTATGTAAAAAGTCATTTCTAACATTTCTTATCTTTTCATGGATTTTTGCAACTTTTAATCTTTGCTTTTGATAGTTCTTGCTTTCCGATAATAATCTACCATCCTTCTTTGCTTGCTCGTATCTCCTTGATAAGATCTTTTGTTCTTTTGCTAATTTGACCTCAAATTTCTTTAGATATTTTGGATTATTTATTTTGTTTCCATTGCTATCAACAATATAGTCAATTAGTCCGAGGTCTAGTCCTACCTTATCATTACTTTTTATCTTTAATCCTTTGTGGTTTAGTGACTTTTTATCAATAGCTACAAGTATTGAAATATAATAATTGTTAGTAGTTGATTTGGAAATTGTAATCTTCTTTAAGTTATAGTTCTTATATCTTAATTTTTGACTTAATCTTACAAATCCTAGTTTTGGAACCTTTAATAACTTATTATTCTCTTTAGATATATAAATGTCATTTTTAACATTATTTCTGTTTAGTGAATAAGACTTTCTTGCTATGTGTTTTGATTTGAATGTTGGTATTTTGTAATGTTTCTTGTTTTTCTTGTAATTTGACCAGGCTTTATTGTAATTTAATGACACATTAGCTAATGCCTGACTTGCAACATTCTCAAGCCAATTATTTTCATTATCCCATTCATTTTTTAATGCTGTATAATTTTTATAAATATGGTTCTCTCTTTCTACAGTACTCATTTTTGAACGTTCCTCAAATTGAGCGTGTAGTGAGTTAAACATACGTCGGGCTGCCCCGAATGTAGTTTCGATAATACTTATTTGCTCATTATTAGGATATATTCTCATTTTATGTGCTGTTAATATTAAACTCATAGGGCAACCTCCTTTGAAATTATTATACTATATAACTATCAGCTTATATTAAACTATTTTACTATATATTTAAATGTAACATCAAGTGACAATAAAGGCATATAAGTGTTGACTTTTTGAACCTGATCTTATTATACTAAACTAATGCTAGTTAAAATTTAATTCAATAAAAAACTATTACAAACATATTTAATAAAAAATTTTTTATTGTAAAGCCGACCCTTATAATGAAGAAGTGATATTCTACTAATATAGTTTTAAATAATTGAAAATAGGGGTTGACAGATTCAAATAAGTATGATATGATGTATTTGTATCCTTGATTAATAAATAATGCATTTAGCTATGTAAGCAATTTTCAACATTTATTAAAAATTAACACTTTAATGGTTATATTCTACTTGCTTACTGCATATATTATATCATATAGGAAAATGAAGTCAACAACAAATACAAATAATTTCAAATAGGAGGAATTAAAATGAAAAATATGACAACAAAACAAAAAACAATTATGGGTATCGTAATAACAGCTATAGTATTAGCAGTGCTCGCTATAGTGGTCACAAAATTCTTTGATAATGGATTCAAAAATATTCCAGTCGAAGATGTATTGCAGCAAAAAAATGAATTCAAGTTAACATTGGATTACAAAGAAACACCTAAGGATAAATACACAGTAGATATTGATAATGAAAAAATTACAATTAATACTGAAGAAATTGTCCCAAATATTGATACTACTAAAATAGGTAAGACTATTCACTCAATAAAAATTGACGATGAAAACTTAAATATCGAAGTCACTATTAACGATTCTAGAGAAATCCTACTAAAAGGTGACGATAAATTTGAAGTAAACGTGGGGATGACTAAGACAGACTTAGAAAACATGATAACTGAACACTTTACACCTGGTGAAGTGTTAATTGACGATGAATTAGAGTTTCAGTTCGATTATCCTCAAGATTTTGATTTAAACCAAGAAAATGAATATGAAAACATTGCAATCGTAGCTAAATTTGCTAACAATGGTGCCAATAGGGTCACTAAAAATATTAACATATCAATTATTGCTGAAGAGGTAGAAGTAGCAGAGGTTGATGAACCAGTTATCCCTAATGAGCCTGTAAAAGAGCCGTCAAAACCAAGTCCAGAACAACCAAGTAAGCCAACACCTGAAAAACCTAAACCAAGTAAACCAGCACCGGTTCAACCTAAGCCTACTCCTGAACCAAGCAAACCAACTCCTGAAAAACCTAAGCCAGCACCAGTTCAACCTGAACCTGAGAAACCGGTAGAAACTCCTGAATTTAAGGTGCCAAGTGGCATTCCAAGTGGTGCTGTGTTAACTAAGGAAATTCCTGAAGAAAAATTTCATAAGTTTTCATATAATAAATCGCTTTCTGATGGTAGCAAGATTACTGAGATTACTACAACTTGGCCAGAAAATTATTCAAAACCTCACGGAAGCATTTATGGAACAGCTAAAAATGGGGAAGAATTTATTATAGGTTACACAAGAAGTGGAGGATTAAGTTTCCAATTTTGGTATCAAGAAATAAGTCAAGATAGCATGGATGAAATCTATTCTGTTATAGATTCGTTCTTCAACGCTTATGGTTACTAATAAATAATTACAAGCCTTATTAATTATAATTATATCATGGATTGTACTAAATGTCAACATATATATTGAAATAATTACAATATATTATGCAATCAAGCCTTGTAGTTATCGGCATACTAGTGGGTGATTAGTTCACTAAGTATGCCTTTTTTATATTGTTATGGTGATTGTATCATGGTAATTAATCGCTGTCAACCCCTTTTGCAAAAAATAATGAAATAAAGTAAACTTCCGGCTACCCTAGAGAGATAGTGGCTTTACACCAAATTAAATTAATTAATTAACAATAGATGAGTTAAAAATTTATCATGTTTGGAGCAAGAATACACCGACCTCAAGCGTTTTTTGTCCTGGAAGGCAAAAAAGGTAGGTGGGTGATGGATTGTTCCACTCAGTTTACTTTTTGGTATAATAGTGTTGTTACATTAATGATGTTCAATACAAGGAGGTGTATTTAATGATTAAACTTAAAAAGGCTCATAAATATAGATTATATCCTGACAAAGAACAAATAGATAAAATTAATCAAACAATTGGTTCTGCTAGATTCATATACAACAAAATGTTAGAAGATAAAATTAAGTATTATGGAGCTCACAAAAACTCATTAAACAATACACCTGCTCAATACAAGGAAGAATATGAGTGGTTAAAAGATGTAGACAGTCAAGCGTTATCACAATCTCATCAAGATTTAATGGTAGCATACAACAGGTTTTTTAACAAACAATCTAATTTTCCAAAATTCAAGAAAAAGGGTGTAAGAGACACTTATCGTTCTTGTGTAGTAAATAACAACATTAGAATTGAAGAAGGTTTTTTAAGGTTACCTAAAATTGGTCTTGTAGAAATGAGAATGGAAAGGGATTTGCCTAATAATTCAGTTATAAAAAGCGTCACCATAACCAAAACAAAAACAAATAAGTATTTCGTTTCAATTCAATTTGAGTTTTTCAAAAAAGCAAAGCAAGTCGAACCAAAGAGTTATTTAGGATTAGATTATTCTTCTCCATATATGTATATAGATTCTAATGGGAAAATCCCTGATATACCAAAACCATATAGACAAC
>DUQJ01000150.1 GCA_012837865.1 Clostridiales bacterium
CGATTAGCCTGATCAATTCTTTCTCTGGCATTTCCTTAACTGCTTTACCCGCTAATCTCCTATGCACAAATAACTGCATGATATTATTTGCTGTAATCATCAGATGTAAGATTGCTTCTATAGCATTTGTATGATGGACAAAACAATGATTAATCCATATACTATTACATGCTAGAGCATCGTATACCACGATATCTACCATGCTATTATATGTTTGGCGCACCTTTTCAAGGAGTCTTTTTGCAACAGTATAGCCATCAATTGTCCCATTTCTAAACACTTTATTTTCTTTAGCTTTGTTTACAATACTCGATGTAAATGCCTCAAGTCCTGATAAATCAATCCTTTTAAGAACTTCTCTTATGGTATCTATCTGTGGCAATTTTATTTTCCTTGAGATAATTCTATTGAAGTCTTTACTTTTTTACCTGATGACTAGGTGTAAGTCCTTCTTTTTATAACAGAAGAACAACACCTAGTAACATCATGTATTAGCAGCTCTAGAGTCCAGCTACGCTGAACTAAGAACTTGCGTCAACTTATACTTCAGCTCATTAAAGCTTTGTATTCTTACCAAAAATCCAAGTAAGACGGGTAAAATTCCTTCTGATGTGCGATAAGTTGGGTTTACCCTACTATCCTTTAGCTTGCCTAGTTTATCTTCTATCTTAAAAACCTTCTTCATATATGCTAATAATTTACATAAATAACCTTTTCTCATAGTCACTCCTATTCCGCACCTTACCCTAGAATAGCATAACCATTTATCTGTTTTTTACCAATTATAATCGGAATTTAAGACATTTATAAAAAGGGTCTCAGGCTTTGAGTTGTATAGTTAAACCTCAAAGTGGCCCGAAACCTCTCCATATCTTGCTCTTCCCTCTTTGCCGTAACAAATCTTGCAAATAAATTTGAAGTCATTAGCGTCACCTCTATTCTGTATCTTATATAAAATAGCTCAACCACTTATCTATTGTTTAGCAATTACAATCAGAATTTGTGACATTTATAAAAATCACTTTCAGGTTTTGAATTTTCTAGCTACACTTCAAAGTGCCCCGAAAGCGCCGTCACTTTAGGGCACTAAGGGACAGCCTCTGGACTATTTGGCTTTAGCCTAAAGAACCTTTCTTAAAGCTTGTAGACACTGCTTGGCATTCAGTTGAAAACATCATTGAATTCTATATCATCTATAAGTTCTTTGATGTATTTTGAATTTGTTGAGGAACCTGAGTATTCCAAGTTCTCTAGATAGGATCCTTCCAGATAACCTTTTAGCTTACCTAAAAATTTATCTAAAATATCACCATCATTTTTCATTAGCACAAAAAACTCTTCTTCTTTTATTTTATTAAATAGTCCTGATAATATCATTGCTATTGATATTTGAAATTTATAATGTCTGCTTGATACACCATATAATTCTTTTGAAAATGGATATTCAATTTTAGTAGAAATCAATTCTATAAATTCATTAAAAGTAGCAAACGAACTTTTAATATTATTAAATTTAAACATATAATCTTTATCTTCTTGTTCTTGTTCTACTGACTTTTTCTTCATATAATTTTCTGCATATATAGGAGATTTAGAATAAGATTCATTTATTCCATTCTCTAAAATGTTGAGTATAATAAATACATCTTCTTGTATTGATTTCTTTTGGATCCTAGATTTCGTTATATTATAAGCAAGACTTAATGAGTTCTCATCTAATTCATATAAATTTCTTACAAAATCATTCACAAATGTATTATGTTCAGAGTGATACACAGCATGCCTTATATCTTGTGCTTGGAGTGGTTTCGTACCTTTGTTAAATCTATTAAATATTTCAAGTTCAAATTCTTTTCCCGGAAAATCTTTAAATATTATTACCTGCAATTCTTTATTTGTAAACTCTTGTTTCATATCTGTGCTTAAACCTTTAAAAAACTTGTTTTCTTTTAGTTCTATTAAATCTAGATCTTTTAATTGGTATTTGTTTTCATAAAATCTAAACAGTGCTCTTAATCTATGTTGCCCATCTACAACATTGTGAACGGTTACGCCTCTATATTTTGATGTAGCTAAAAATACTGGTGGAATAGGTATGCCAACAAATATTGATTCTATTAATTTTCTTTCATCGGTTAATGTAAATCTGTATTCCCTCTGATAATCTGGGGCCAATATAATAGCAGAGCTATATTTTAATATGCTGTCTTCATCTTCTAATATGCCCTTCTCTTCTTGTAGTTCATTACCCAGCTTAATTCTCTCAATTATATCTCGGAATAAATAGTTAACTGTATCATAATGAACATCATATTTTTTTATTACCATGTTATCCTGATTAGGCATTATTCTTCACTTCCTTCCATATAATTATTTATTAAATCTTTCATTACAATATCTTGCCCTATAGATTGCAATTCTGGATATATTTGAGTCTTATTTATTCCTAAGGCGTACAAAGACGACATGATATCTTTTTTATACGGTTCCTTGATTATTATTTTTCTCAAAAATTCATTACTATTAGATAACTCCTCTAAAGACTTGCTGTCCTCTTGAAAATGTACAAATAACCCTCTCTGAGAATTTATCCTGTTATTTGATCGTCTAATTTGTATTACAAAAGGTC
>DUQJ01000151.1 GCA_012837865.1 Clostridiales bacterium
ATAATAATAAGATAAATGGGGTTTGCTATAAAATTGATTCTAAAGAATTATCAGAATGGGTATTAAATTTTATAGAATAACCTTGTTAAAAATGCTGGCTAAAACAAGTAACTGACAACTTCCGCTAGAGTCATCGTATAACATAGTACTCCTAATATCCCACAGCCTAAGATAGGAGCTATCTAAGGCTGCGAGACATCAGGAATACGTGAGACGTTAGTGTGAATTCTTGATAATATAATTAATTGATTTTAGTTGCAGTATTGAGTTGATCAGTGAGAGGGGGAATAGAAAGAATGAAAAAGAGCTATCTAGTCTTATTTTCACTGGTATTCATATTTTTACTTATAGCAATATCACCAGTTCTATTTCAAGAAGGCAATCCAGCACCTATTTTACAAGGAATAATTAAGTTGAGTTTTAGTGATGATAATATTATTGAAATATCAGATAGTCCCAAGATATACATAAGTAAAACAAGTGAAGGGGATTTGCCGATATTAACTTTAATGGAAAGAAGTGGTTGGGATTTCGATGAGCAATTTGGTTCGGGATATATGTTTATTAAAAATAATAGTAATTTAACCGTTTCATGTATTCAATACACTCGTAAGTATAGGATATGGAAATTTCCTGTCTAACAGATGTTAGTTACAATGTTGAACTACAAGTTGTTTGATAGCGAAGGTGTAAGTAACTAATATTTAATAGTGGTATTATGTGCAGTTTTAAAAAAGCTGCTAAGGAGGGTACAGTTTATGGAATTTATAATGGCATTATTTATTTTTCCATTAGTCTCATTTGTATTTGGAATCATCGGTCAAAGACTAATAAAAAAAATGTATATAGTTGTTGGAATAACCTTTTTAGGATGGCTGATTGCTACTTATACAATATTTAATGGTACTTTTCTAATATGGGTATTCATTTATTCATTTTTATCCCTAATAGGAGCTACAATAGTTTATTTGGTTCAAAAATCTAGAAATAAGTAAGATATGTTTTAAGACATAACGAAACAGCCCAACATATAAGATGTGGACTAACAGGGTGAACAACCACTAACATAGTACTCCTAATATTTCACAACCTAAGACAAGAGCCGTCTAAGATTGCGAAACATCAGGAATACGTGAGACGTTATAGGGCAGATCGGATATAAATGGCACCTATATGTTTGATACTACATCGTTACTTCGTGGTTGCAGATAAGTATGCCATAGATGTATAGGATAAGGAGAAAGATGAATGATAACAGAATTAGATATATCTAGAATAGGCGATATAATGAAAATTTGGATTGAAGAAAACATAAATGCTCATGATTTTATTTCAGAAGATTATTGGAAAACGAACTATGCTTTTGTGAAAAAGGCTTTACCAGATGCAACTGTTTTTGTATATGAAGATAAGGAAGAAATAAAGGGATTTATAGGTATTGTGGAAAAGTCATATATTGCAGGACTATTTGTTTTAAATAAGTACCATTCTAATGGAATAGGGAGTGATTTGCTTGAAAGATGTAAGCAAGAATATCCCGTTTTAAAATTAGATGTGTATGCTAAAAATCTAAAAGCAGTAAGTTTTTATAGAAAACATGGATTTAAAATAGAGGAAGAAAAAGAAAATGATGAAACTAAGGAACTTGAATATTCGATGATATGGAATTTATAGATATAAAGCAGGTTACTAGTACTTTCAATATTAGATGGCAAGGAATTGGTATTGATGTTAGCCGTCCGTTCTTAGGGGAGCATCCACCCTATAACATAGTACTCCTAATATCTCATAGCCTAAGATAGGAGCTATCTAAGGCTGTGAGACATCAGAAATACGTTGAACGTTATAAGACACCATGCACGGGGGGTGTGCATATCAGAGTAATTAGGCGTTACATAGATAAGAAATATCATAAATTTATTTAAAAATATCGGGCATTTAATATTGCAATTTACATTAATAATAATATTTTATTTAATCAGTGACAAATACAACAAGTTTGATGTATAATGGTATTGAGAAGTGAAATACTATTATAGACATATGCTAAGGAGAACATTATATATGGTCATACATTCATATTGCACACCAGGAGGAAAAGACCTAATAAAAGAGTACCTTAATGGATTGCCTAATTCTGAAAAAGCAGAAGGATATATAATCTTAGAAGAACTTGAGTCAAAAGGGGTCCAATATCTTGACAATTTAAATACACGACACTTAGGAGGGAAACTTTGGGAAATTAAGTTTCGTAGGCATAATAGAATTTTTTATGTATTAGCAGATTATAATAATCTATATCTTCTTCACGCATGTAAAAAGCAAAAAGGAAAAGCTGAAAAATTTGAATTGGATAAAGCTAGAGATAGAGCCAAAGAGATTATATAATTTAATAAAGGAGGCAATTATGGCATTTGTAAAAATGGATATCAAGTCTACAGTTGAAAATGAAAGAAAAGATATGGAATTTGATCGTGAATATAGAAGGATAAAAAAGGAATATGCCTTAGTAGAGCAACTAGTTAAAGCAAGAAAAGAAAAGAATATTACGCAAAGGGAATTAGCAGAAGCAACAGGCATATCCCAGCAAGCAATATCAAGGATTGAAAAGGAAAAACACATTCCAAAGATGGATACATTTAGTAAAGTTCTAGATGGCCTAGGTCTTGAACTAGCGATAGTGAAAACACAAAATCCTGTGGCAAAAGAGGAGATTAAGACCGAAGTTGGGATGCAATGCTAATAGAATAGCGAATCATAATTAGGCACATAGTAAGTAATCGTACTTTTTATGTGCCTAATTGTGTATTTGACAAACATATTTATTATGTATAAATGCAATATTTATGAAAGGGAAAGATATCGGCAATGTTATTCATATTTTGATGATTCTTAGGTTTAGGGGTGCATGGCGTCTTATAACATAGTACTCCTAATATTCCACAGCCTAAGATAGGAGCTATCTAAGGCAGCGAGACATCAGGAATACGTTGGACGTTATAGGAAATAAGGGCATTATGGAGGGAAGAGAATGGAAAAAAAGAAATCAACAAAAATAGTTATCATACTTACTATTATAAGTACGATTATAACTCTGGTTAAC
>DUQJ01000152.1 GCA_012837865.1 Clostridiales bacterium
ATAATAATAAATGATTATATATATTATATCTCACCTAGAGATAATTATACGATTTGGCGTAGTTCTATATTTAGTGATGATAATATTAAAATTGTTAACAATAGATGTAGCACTTTTAATATTTCTAACGATGGTAAATCTTTATATTACCAAACTGACGATAATAAAGATAATAGTTTCAATCATTTAAACTTAAATACATTAGAATCGACAAATATTTTAGATGGTAATTATAAGCAAATTAGTATTACTAATAATTATGTGTTTTTTAATAGTTTTGATAACTCTGCAACATATGTTATTAATACTAAACACTCGAATGTTATTAGTCCAACTATATTCTCTCCACCTAATCTCAGCCTAAAACCAGAAAAATTAAACGAGGACAATTAATCAGTCCTCGTTATTTTTATTATTTCTTTAATTTCTTTCAAAAACGTTAAAGTTCCACATGCTATTATTACATCGTTATCATTTACGCCATCATAAGCATCTTCTACGGCATTGATGGCTGAGTCTGCTATTATTACATTTTGGCAGTGTTCACTTGCCTCTATAGCCAATTCAGAAGCCTTTAAGGCCCTTGGGTTATTAGGTGTAACTGTAATGATTTTATTACTTACCTGCGATAAATTAGATAAGATACCTATATAATCTTTATCTGCAAGAACTCCTAATATTAGAATTATCTTTTTATCTTTAAAGTATAATTCTACCGACTCTTTCAACATAAGAGCCGCCTCTGGATTATGTGCACCATCAATTATAAAATATGGTTTTTCTGATATTATCTCAAATCTTCCTGGCCAATTAACCCCTGAAATTCCTTCTTTTATATCATTCTCTGTAATATTATAATCTATTGTAACAAGATACTTTATTACTTTAATAGCTAAAACCGCATTCTTTATTTGATGTTTACCTAATAATTTTATTTGATATTTTTCAATACCCTCATTCGATTTTAAGCCGAAGGATGTTTTATTTATAATATAATCAGTATCAACAATATTTTCATCATTATAGTCTGCAAGAATATATTTAGATTGTTTCTTATTACAATAATTCTCAATTACTTCTAAAGTAATTAGATTTTGTTCAATTGCAATTACTGTTGAATTCTCTTTAATAATTCCCGACTTTTCTTTAACTATTTCTTCTAAAGTTTCACCTAAGTAATTCATATGATCCAAGCTAATAGATGTGAATACAGAGCATAAAGGCTTCTTAATTACATTAGTTGCATCTAATCTACCTCCAAGTCCTACTTCTAATATAACAAAGTCTACCTTTTGATCAAGAAAATACATAAAGGCCATTGCTGTTTCAATTTCAAATGTAGTAGGATGACGATATCCTTGATCAAATAATTCCTCAGACTTAGCCTTAATTATCTTAATTGATTGAGCTATTCCCTCTTCTGTTATATATTCGCTTTTATTACAATCTTCAATCTGTATTATTTCCTTATAATCAAATACTGCAGGAGATATATATCTTCCAACTCTATAACCTGCTTTAGATAAAATCCCTGATATAAAAGCGGCTGTTGAACCTTTACCATTAGTTCCTGCTATGTGAATAACTTTAAGTTTATCTTGAGGATTGTCCAATTTATTTAATAATTCAATAATCGATTCAAGTCCCAAAATACTACCAAATACATTTGATTGATTAATAAAATTTATAGCTTCTTTATATGTCATAATATACCTACTGACTTTCTTGATTTCTTATTTA
>DUQJ01000153.1 GCA_012837865.1 Clostridiales bacterium
AATAATTTTAATGAATTATATAATATAATTGATAAAAAAGACTATAAGAATAGAAAGTTTATGATAATAACGGATAGCAATGTTAGTAAATTTTATTTGAACGAAATAATCAATCTATTTAAACAAAATTCAACTAATGTTTTTAGCTATATAATACAAGCTGGTGAATCAAGTAAAACACTTGATAGCGTTAGCCTTTGTTATGAAGAGTTAATCAAAGAAAAATTTGATAGAAATGATGTTTTGATAGCATTAGGTGGTGGAGTTATTGGTGATTTAACTGGATTTATAGCTGCAACATATTTAAGAGGTATTAAATTCATTCAAGTTCCAACATCATTATTAGCTATGGTTGATTCAAGTATAGGTGGTAAAACAGGTGTTGATTTTAAAGCATATAAAAACATGGTAGGTGCATTCTATAAACCCGAATTAGTATATATCAATTTATCTACCTTAAACACTTTGAAGGACCTAGAATTTAACTCTGGCATGTCAGAGGTTATTAAACATGGATTAATTAGAGATAAATCATATTACCAATGGTTAAATGAGAATATATCCTTAATAAAGGATAAGAACATCACTACTTTAAAAGATATGATTTTTAAATCTTGTGAAATCAAGAAAGCAGTAGTAGAAGAGGACCCAAAGGAAAAAGGAATTAGAGCATTACTAAACTATGGTCATACTATAGGGCATTCTGTAGAAAAACTCATGAACTTTACATTGCTACACGGTGAATGTGTATCTATTGGAATTATTGCTGCATCGTTAATTTCCCTTGAAAAAGGTTATATTACTACTTCAGAATATAATGATATTAAAAATATTCTAGATGCTTTTGAACAACCAACGACTATAAAAAATCTATTAGTTGATGATATTATTGAGATTACAAAATCTGATAAAAAGATGGATGGCAATCAAATTAAATTTGTTTTATTAAAATCAATAGGCAATGCCTATGTTGACAATACTATAACTGAAGATGAAATGAAGAATGTTATTATAAAGATACTTAAGGAAGGGTAGAACAATGAGACTGCGTATAAAACATTTCCTATATTTAATAATTTTAATATTGATAGATCAGTTTTCTAAATACCAGGCAATAATTCACCTTAAGGATGATAAGACAATAACATTGATTCCCAAGGTATTAAAATTACAATACCATGAAAATGATGGAGCAGTATGGGGTATTTTAAGTGGACAAATTATCTTTCTTGTGATTATTACATTAGTAATTTTATTGTTACTATTATATCTGTATTTGAATATTCCAAAACATAAAAAATTTAATGCATTAAGAATTTTTTCTATTTTAATCGCAGCTGGTGCAATTGGAAATTTAATTGATAGAGTAATATTTAATTATGTAGTTGATTTTATATATTTCGAATTAATAAATTTCCCTATTTTCAATATTGCTGATTCATTTATATCTGTTTCTGCTGTTCTATTAGTTATATTATCAATATTTTATTATTCAAGTGAAGATTTTAAATTTATTGATGATTTGTTTAAAGTTAAAAGAAAATAAAATATTATGATAATATATGTTTTGAAAGGATATTATAATGGATTCTATGAAATATAAAGAAATAAAAATGGTTGTTGATGAAAAATATAATACTTTTAGGGTAGATAAATATATTGCTGAGATGAACAATACATTATCTAGATCATATATTCAAAAGCTTATATTAGATAAGATGGTATCCAATGAAGATAAGACTCTAAAATCAAATTATAGAGTAAAAACAGGTGACGTAGTAATTATGTTAGTACCAACACTGAAAGAGGCCCAAATAAGCCCTGAGAACATCTTGTTAGATGTCTTATACGAAGACAAAGATATCATAATAATTAATAAACAGAAATCAATGATAGTTCATCCTGCTAGTGGACACTTTTCTTCAACATTAGTTAATGCATTATTATATCATTACCCTAATGAACTATCGGATATAAATGGAGAAAATAGACCAGGCATTGTTCATAGACTTGATCAAGATACAACAGGTGCAATAATAGTATGCAAAAACAATTTTGCCCATTCACATATAGCTAAACAGTTTAAAGATGGAACAGTAATTCGTAAGTATAGAGCTATTGTTTATAATCATTTTAATGAACCAGGTGGACAAATAAATTCATCTATAGCTAGACATCCAAAAGAAAGAGTTAAAATGACTATAAATAATGAAAATGGAAGACTAGCTGTAACTAATTATACAGTTATAAATAATATGAAAGATAACTATTCTTATATTGAATGTTCGCTTAAAACTGGTAGAACACATCAAATTAGAATCCATATGGCAAGCATTGCACATCCTGTTTTAGGTGACATTCTTTATGGACCTAATAAAAGATCTCAATTTAATTTAACAGGACAAACTTTACATGCATATAAACTCGGGATTATTCATCCTACTACTAATGAATATTTTGAAATCAAAGCACCATTACCAGATTACTTCAAACAATTGTTAAACTCTCTACAAGACTAGAGAGGAAAGTTGATTTAAAGGAGAATTATTACTTTGAAAAGAAATAGTATTTATAAAATGATAGATTGGAAATCATATAATAAAGATAATATTAATAAAACGATTCCTTTATTAATCACAGGTTTAAAATCAGTTGGTAAAACTTATTTAGCCTATGATTATGCTAGGATATTTTTTAATTATACATATTACTTTAATTTTGAACTCGATATTAAAAATTCAGGATTTTTTAATAATAATATTAATAATT
>DUQJ01000154.1 GCA_012837865.1 Clostridiales bacterium
GCTCTTAATGTAGCGAACTTTTATATATTATCATGCCCACCTTTACTTGTCAACATCTTTTTAAACTTTTTTATCTCTTTGTTTAAATTCTGTTTTTACGGCGGATATTTATCATACTATGATACTAGTTAAATGTCAAGATATAATTAAGCATTTATCTTGATTTTTTATACTATTAACTTCTTATCTGTTTCATAATAATGATATACTTATAAAAAAGGTTAAACGCACAAAACGCTCAACCTTTAAACGGAGAAAGAGGGATTTGAACCCTCGCACCGGTCACCCGATCTACGCCCTTAGCAGGGGCGCCTCTTCAGCCTCTTGAGTATTTCTCCTTAAATTTTTGTCTATTATTTTTTATCTTTAGTTTTATTATCTCTATAGACGCAAAAATTATTATAACAAATGCTTTTTCTTTTGTCAATCAATATTAATACATATTTCATTTATTATAGATATTATTTCCATTACAATCAATCGCTACATATACCGGGAATTTTTCAACATATAATTTTCTTATAGCTTCTGTTCCTAGGTCCTCATAGGCGATATTTTCAGATTTTATGATTCTTTTTGATAATAATGCCCCTGCTCCGCCAACCGCTGCAAAATATATAGCTTTGTTTTTAATTAATGAATCAATCACAGTTTTATCCCTTTTGCCTTTTCCTATCATTCCCTTTAATCCAAGCTCAAGCATTCTTGGTGTAAACTTATCCATTCTGCTACTAGTTGTTGGTCCTGCAGAGCCTATTATTCTTGAGTTTCTTTTGGGGCTTGGTCCCATATAATAAATTATATTATTGTTTAGATCGAATGGTAGAGTCTCCCCTTTTAATATTGTATCATACATTCTTTTATGTGCCATGTCCCTTGCCGTATATATAACTCCAGTTATATATAATAAATCACCAGCTTTTAATGTTTGAATAATTTCCTCAGTTAATGGTGTTCTTATATGTTTTTCCAATGTAATATAACCTTTCTTATTATTATATTGTTGTTATTATAATATTCTTTTTATATGTCTATTAGCATGGCAACAAATATTTATTGCTACAGGAAGTCCTGCTATATGTGTTGGATAAACTTCTATATTAACTCCGAGTGCTGTAGTATTTCCTCCCAAGCCACCAGGCCCTATTCCTAACTTGTTTATTTCTTCTAATATTTCTTGTTCTAATATATCTATTTCTTTATTTTCCTGTATACTATCAAAATCTCTCATCAAAGCTTTTTTAGAAAGTATTGCTGCTTTTTCAAATGTCCCTCCAATTCCCACTCCAACGAAAATAGGTGGGCATGGATTAGGCCCTGCCATTTTAACTGTTTCTAACACAACTCTCTTTATTTCTTTTACACCATCTGTTGGATTTAGCATATATATTCTACTTGTATTTTCACTTCCGAATCCTTTTGCAGATAATATTATTTCTATCTTACTTCCTTCTACAATATCATAGTGAATTACGCCCGGTGTATTATCATTTGTGTTTTTTCTTATCAATGGATCTCCAACTATCGATTTGCGCAAATAACCCTTTTCATATCCCTGTCTTATTCCTTCATTTATTGCTTCCCCTAAGCCAATTCCTTGTATAGAAACTTCTTGTCCTATTTTCATAAAAACTACTACCATTCCTGTATCTTGGCATATAGGTATTAACTCCTTACTAGCTACTTCTAAATTCTCGCATAGGATTGAAAGAACTTCTTTTCCTCTTGTTGATTTCTCTTGTTTTTCTGATCCTTTTATTTTCTTTTCAATATCATTTGATAGTTTGTAATTTGCTTCTATTGACATCTCACATATCAATTTAATAATATCATCTGTATGTACTATCCGCATTCATTATCCCCCTGATAACAATCAATTTATATAGTTATCAATAATATTTTAGATATAGATAATAATCTAATAAAGATTACTATCTATATCTATTTTTTTATTTAGAAACAATTATTCTATTTCTGGTTTTTCATTGTTTTTATCCTTAGCTACTTGTTCCGCATCTAGCTCGACATCTAGTTCTTCATCTAATTCTACTAGTTGCTTTTCTAACTCTTTTATTATTTCATCAGGATTATTATCACTTTCCCTGACTTTTGCAAAACTTGCAACTCTAATATCTTTTTCAATATCCATATTAATTAATTTAACACCTGAAGTGATTCTTCTTAGAATTGATATATCTTTTACCATCAATCTAATTATAATTCCTTCATTTGTAATAATTATAATTTCATTTTTCTCATCTACCGCTTTAACTCCAACCACATTGCCTGTTTTGTCCGATATTTTATAACATCTAACTCCCTGGCCTCCACGTCGTTGAACAGAAAATTCACCAACTTCAGTTCGTTTTCCTAATCCATTTTCTGAAACAAATAGTAAATGTGTCCCTTGCGTATTTAGTTGCATACCCACAACTTCATCATCACTCGTCAATGTCATTCCTATTACACCCATTGATGTTCTTCCTGTAGGTCTTACATCTTTTTCATTAAATCTTATACATTTACCATATTTAGTTATCAATAAAATGTCTTTTTTAGCATTAGTTGATTTTACTTCTATCAAATCATCATCATCTCTTAAATTAATAGCAATTAAACCATTTTTTCTAATGTTGCTATACTCAACAATTGAGGTCTTTTTTACTATTCCTTTTTTTGTAGCCATGAATAAATATCTACCTTCCTTATACTCTTTGATAGGTATTACTGCTGTTATTTTTTCATCTGGCTGAAGTTGTAGTAAATTAATTATTGCAGTTCCTCTTGCCGTCCTACTTGATTCTGGTATTTCATACGCCTTTAATCTATATACACGTCCTTTATTAGTAAAGAACATTATATAATGATGATTTGTTGTCATTAATAAATCTTCTATAAAATCATCATCGATTGTTTGCATACCCTTTATGCCTTTGCCACCTCTATTTTGGCTCCTAAAATTATCTACTGTCATTCTTTTTATATAGCCTAGTTTAGTCATTGCTATAACTGTGTCTTCATCAGGAATTAAATCTTCCATGGTCATATCGTATTCATCAAATCCTATACTTGTTCTTCTTATATCACCATATTTATCCCTTATTATTGTTATTTCTTCTTTTATAACAGTTAATAATTTTCTCTCATCTGACAATATTGCTTTAAATCCTTCTATTTTTAGCATTAATTCTGCATGTTCTGATTCTAACTTTTCTCTTTCTAATCCTGTTAATGCACGTAATCTCATATCTATAATTGCCTGAGCTTGTGGATCTGATAAGGCAAATCTTTCAATCAGTCTTTCTTTAGCCTCTATACCATTTTTGGATCCTCTTATTATCTTGATTACTTCATCTATATTATCTAAAGCTATTAATAAGCCTTTTAATATATGGGCTCTTTCTTCCGCTTTATTTAAATCGTATTGAGTACGCCTAACTATAACTTCCTCTTGATGCTTTATATAATATTTTAACATATCTAACAAATTCAATACCCTTGGTTCTTTATTTACTAAGGCAAGCATTATTACTCCAAATGTATCTTGAAGTTGAGTATGTTTAAATAATAAATTAAGTATAACATTTGGATTTGCATCTCTTCTAAGCTCAACACAAACTCTCATGCCTGTTCTATCAGACTCATCTCTAAGTTCTGTAATACCATCTATTTTCTTATCTTTTACTAAATTTGCTATTTTCTCAATAAGTCTTGCTTTATTAACCATGTATGGTAACTCTGTAATTACTATACGACTTTTACCATTGGCCATAGGTTCTATATCTGTAATTCCTCTTACTCTTACCTTGCCTCGGCCCGTTCTATATGCTTCTTCTATACCTTTTCTGCCTAATATTTCTCCCCCGGTTGGAAAGTCAGGACCTTTAATTATTTCTAGTAGTTCATCTATTTCTGTTTCGCTATCTTCTTCTATACGATTATCTATTATTTTTAATACTCCATCAATAATTTCTTTTAAATTATGAGGGGGTATGTTTGTAGCCATACCTACAGCAATTCCTGATGTGCCATTTACAAGAAGATTGGGATATCTTGATGGCAAAACTGTTGGTTCTTTTTCAGATTCATCAAAGTTGGCTACATAATCTACCGTATCTTTATTAATATCAGATAGCATCTCCATTGATATTTTGCTTAATCTTGCTTCTGTATAACGCATAGCAGCTGCACTATCACCATCTATAGATCCAAAATTACCATGTCCATCTACAAGAGGGTATCTTGTAGAAAAATCTTGAGCTAATTTTACCAATGCATCGTAAATTGATGTATCACCATGTGGGTGATATTTACCCATTGTATCTCCGACAATACGGGCACACTTTCTATGAGGCTTATCTGGACCATTGTTAAGCTCTATCATTGAATATAATATTCTTCTTTGAACTGGTTTTAAACCATCCCTAACATCTGGCAATGCTCTTGATGCTATTACAGACATTGCATATTCTATATACGAACTTTCCATGGTCTTTTTTAGATCAATCTCATGGACCTTATCAAAAATATTATCTTCCATTATTACTCCTCCACTTTACTAAAATCTTAGATATCCAAGTTTTTAGCATATTTTGCATTATCCTCTATAAACTTTCTTCTTGGCTCTACTTTGTCTCCCATTAAGGTTGTAAATGTAATATCTACTTCTGATGATTCTTCCTCATCAATTGTAACTCTCAATAATATTCTCTTTTCTGGATCCATTGTTGTATCCCATAATTGGTCTGCATTCATTTCACCTAAACCTTTATATCTTTGGATCTTATAATTTGAATCCCTACCCCATTCATTTAGGGTATCCTCTAGTTCCTTATCACTATATAAATATTTTACTATTTTGTTTTTTTCTAATTTATAAAGTGGAGGCTGAGCCAAGTATATATAACCTTCTTTTATTAATTCTGGCATAAATCTATAAAAGAACGTTAGCAAAAGTGTACTTATATGAGATCCATCTACATCTGCATCTGTCATAATGATTATTTTATGATATCTTAATTTACTAATATCAAAATCATCAGAAACTCCTGCACCAAATGCAGTTATCATTGCCCTTATTTCTTCATTTGATAAAATCTTATCTAGCCTAGCTTTCTCAACATTTAGTATTTTTCCCCTTAATGGCAAGATTGCTTGAGTAGCTCTTGATCTTGCTGATTTTGCTGAACCTCCAGCAGAATCACCTTCGACTATATATATTTCACAATTTTCTGGATCCTTATCTGAACAATCTGTTAATTTACCTGGTAAACTCATTCCGTCTAAAGCTGATTTTCTTCTTGTTAAATCCCTTGCTTTTCTTGCAGCATCTCTCGCTCTTTGAGCTAATATTGATTTTTCACATATTATTTTTGCAATATTTGGATTTTGTTCTAGAAAATAAAGTAATTGTTCACTTACAACCCCATCAACGGCAGCTCTGGCTTCTGTATTACCTAGTTTTTGTTTTGTTTGCCCTTCAAATTGGGGATCTTCTAATTTAATACTAATAATTGCTGTTAAACCTTCTCTTATATCATCACCTGATAAATTTTGTTCGTTTTCTTTTAGGATTTTTTGTTTTCTTGCATATTCATTAAATGTTTTTGTTAATGCATTTCTAAATCCTGATAAATGAGTTCCACCTTCTGGTGTTGTTATATTATTTACAAATGTATATACTCCTTCAACATAAGAATTATTATGTTGCATAGCAACTTCTACATATACCTTATCTCGTTGGCCTTCACAATATATTATCTCATTATAAACTGTATCTTTATGTTGATTAAGATATTCAACATATTCTTTTATTCCACCTTCATAACAAAATTCAACTTCTTGTTTTTCTTCTCTATCATCAATTAATATTATTTTTAATCCCTTTGTTAAAAATGCAGTTTCTCTTAATTTAAGTTTTAATATTTTATAATCAAATTCTGTTACCTCAAATATCTCTTTATCTGGTTTAAATGTCACTTTAGTTCCTTGTTCTAAAGTTTCACCTACTTCTTTTAGAGGATCCGTTACTTTACCTCTTTGATATACCTGAACATACCTTTTGCCTTCTACAGAAATATCTACTTCTAAATATTCTGATAAAGCATTAACTACTGCAGCTCCAACTCCATGAAGTCCCCCTGATACTTTATATCCGCCTCCACCAAATTTTCCTCCAGCATGAAGTTTAGTAAACACAACTTCTACCGCAGAAATTCCAGCTTTATGATTAATACCTATAGGTATACCTCTTCCATTATCAATAACTGTTATTGAATTATCGTTATTTATCATTACTTTAATTGTATCACAAAAGCCAGCTAGTGCTTCATCTACAGCATTGTCTACTATTTCATAAACAAGATGATGTAGTCCTTTTTCTGAAGTTGATCCAATATACATACCTGGTCTTTTTCTTACAGCCTCTAGTCCCTCTAAAATTTGAATTTGATCGGCACCGTACAATTCGCTCATAAAATTCCTCCTACTTTGTTTTATAATAAGTAGTTTTCAGATGTAACTCTTCCTTCAACTACATGGAAAATTTTGTTATACTTGAATCTATTAACTATATACTCTTCTAAACCCGTAGATGTTATTATAGTTTGAATATCTCCAATACTATCTAGCAGATCGTTTTGCCTTGTCCTATCTAATTCGGATAATACGTCATCTAATAATAATATTGGATTATCTTTTATAATAGTTTTAACTAATTCTATTTCTGCTAATTTTAATGATAATGCTGCTGTTCTTTGTTGCCCTTGTGACCCATATTTTTTTACATCAATATCATTTATCATAAAACACATATCATCTCTATGAGGACCTATATTTGTTGTTCCTGTAATTATATCCCTTTGAATATTCAATTTTAGTTTTTTTTCAAATTGTTCTTTTTCTACATTTGGTTCATATTGTATAACTAGTTTTTCTTTCCCTGATGTCAATTTTTTATGTATATTTATTATTAAATTATTTAGTTGTTTTATAAATTCATTTCTTAATTTAATAATATTTATTCCATGTTCTATTAGTTTTTCATCCCAAATACTTAAGGTATCATACAATTCCTTTTTAAATTGTATCTGTTTTAATAATGAATTTCTTTGTATAACTATTTTATTATAATTAGCTATGTGATACAAATACATTTTATTAATTTGGCATAATTCAATATCTAAAAACTTTCTTCTTTCTTGAGGACCCTTTTTTATTATATCTAAATCCTCTGGTGAAAAAAAAACCAGATTTAACATGCCAAATAGTTCTCCTTGTTTTTTTATAGGAAAACCATTAATTGCAGCACCTTTTGCTTTATTCTTTTTTAAATGTAAATCAATTCTATGATCAATTTTATTTTTATTTAAAATTAATTTTATATGTGATTCATCTTTTTCAAATTTTATTATTTCTCTGTCTTTACTTCCTTTATGTGATTTTGTTGTTCCACACATATATATAGCTTCTAAGATATTTGTTTTACCCTGGGCATTATCTCCATGTAAAATATTTATACCTTTACTAAATTCTATATTCAATTTA
This sequence comes from Clostridiales bacterium, assembly GCA_012837865.1. Classification (GTDB taxonomy): domain Bacteria; phylum Bacillota; class Clostridia; order Lachnospirales; family Lachnospiraceae; genus Mobilitalea. The sequence continues at coordinate 7,546 of DUQJ01000154.1, forward strand.
TCATAATTCCTATAATTCATAAGATTCAAAGATTTTATAATCATAAATGAATAAATCATTCCTTCTAGAAATATATAATGATAAATTAACAATCATTTTATTTCTTAATTTTTATAATTTTTGATTCATATTCTATTATATCACCATCATACAACTTTTTCCCTCTTTGGTACTCAACTTTTTCATTAACCTTTACTAAACCATCTACAATTATATGTTTTGCTGTTACACCAGAATCTACTAATCCCGTTGCTTTAAGTGCTTGACCTAATTTTATATAATCTTCCCTTAAAATTAATTCTTCCATTAATAATTTTTCTCCTTAACAGTATTAGTAACCAGCATTTATATTAACTGGTAATATTAAATAAATATATAATTGTTCTTTGTCTCTAATAAAACATGGTGCTTTTGCATTTATAAAATATAAATCTATTATTTCATCATCTATAACTCTTAATGCATCTAATAAAAATTTTGGATTAAATCCAATCTTTATATCTTTCCCTTCTAGTTCTATATCAATCTTTTCATTTAATGCTCCAATTTCTGTATTTATCTTTAATTCTAACACATTATTATTAATATCTAAAATAATTGGTTTTCTATCGCTATCTCTTATTAATAAAGATGCTCTATCTATAGAATTTTGAAATTCTCTTTTATTTATCTTTATTTTTGTTTCATAATCTGTTGAAAGCATTTGATCTATCTTATAAAAATCACCTTCTATAAGCCTTGATAAAACAATTGTATCATCAAATTCAAATAAAATATGTTTGTCTGTTGTAAATATCTTAACAAAATCATCTATCTCACCAGACAATATTTTACTTATTTCATTTAATGTTTTACCTGGTACTATAATCTTATTATCATCATTTTCTTCTTTAAGTTTTATTTTTCTTATAGCTATTCTATGACCATCAAGGGCTAATACCCTTAAATCATTTTTGCTTATTTCAAATAACTCACCAGTCATAATTTTATTGTTTTCATTATCGGAAATTGAGAATACTGTTTGCCTTATTATCTCTTTTAAGGAAAATTGAGATATTGTTATTGGTTTTTCTTTCTCTATTTCCGGTAAATAAGGAAATTCTTCTGATGAACTACCTGATATATTAAATTTCGATTTTTCACATGTTATCTTTGTAACATAATTATCTTTTAATTCTATAGTTACCTCATTATCTGGAAGCCTTCTAACAATATCTGAGAATATCTTTGCATTAATTGCAACACTTCCTTTTTCTGTAATACTTCCCTTTACTATGGTTTCTATACCTAACTCCATATCGTTAGTTATCAATCTTATATTATCATCTGTTGCGTCTATTATAATACATTCTAATATAGACATCGATGTTTTACTTGGTACAGCTTTTAAAACAATATTAACACTATTTAATAGATCATTTTTATTACATGTTATTTTCATAAATGTGTATAACTCCTTTCAGCATTTATATATATAAATATATAATA
>DUQJ01000155.1 GCA_012837865.1 Clostridiales bacterium
AACATCAGGAATACGTGGGACGTTAAGTGAAACCACAATATCGGAGTAGTGCTCTGCGGCCAATTAAATATAATGTAGTCTAACCAAGAATTAGAGGGAATCGCAAAATAAACATTATTAATATTAACCCGGAGGAAGTAATGGAAATTAAGCTAATTTTGAATAATAAAAAACAATTTCTTGATTTGTTGCTGCTAGCAGATGAACAGGAAGATATGATTGACAAGTATTTGGAGCCAGGGGATATGTTTGCTCTGTATGATGACGATTTGAAAAGTATCTGTGTGGTAACTGAAGAAGATGATGGGATATACGAGTTAAAGAACTTAGCAACTTACGAAAAATATCAAGGACAGGGATATGGAAAAAAACTCATTCAATATATTTTTGAGTTTTATCAAAATAGGTGCAAAACTATGTTTGTTGGAACAGGGGATAGTGCGAGTACTATTCCATTTTATCAACATTGTGGATTTGAGATTTCTCATCGTATGAAAAACTTTTTTACGGATAATTATAACCATCCCATTTATGAGCATGAAGTGCAGCTTATTGATATGGTTTATCTGAGGAAAAATTTTTAAGAGTATGGTCATTTTCTTTGTAAAAATATGTTTACAGCATGTAATAACAAATTGAAGGTTATTGGGGCATCACTTAACATAGTACTCCTGATATTCCGCAAGTTAAGATAAAGAGCAATCTTACCTTGTGGAACATCAGGAATACGTTAGACGTTAATGGACAGATGGAAAGTATATGGTAACGGTATATACTTGTAGTTGCAGACAAATAGGAATCCAAATGAAGGAATTATTCTTAAGAAAAAAGAAAACTTCAAGAGAACTGTGTTGTAGATTTACTCGCATTAATAGCAACTTTTTATTCAGATATATAATGCCTGAGTAAAAATCTGTTATTTCAGCTAGCATTGTTGAAATATCAGCACTAATAGCTAATGTATTATTTATAACGATTGGTATAGGGTGGAGGCTTTAAGCAGTTGGGGTGATTTTTATTCCCAAACTACATACTTAGTGACGAATCTATTAAAGGAGATAAAAATGAAGAAGATAATTATAGGCTGTTTTTTATCAACAATAGGTGTAATAGGTAATTTGGTGATGCTATTATCAATTGGAGATTATGTGGCAATGGAATGGAGCACGCCACCTGGAAGATTTATAACAACGGTTGTTGATATGGGAATGGGTATTCCATTTATTGTTTCGACTTTCTTTCTGATATTAGGGTTCCTGATCTTGGTTATTGAATATTTTAGAGTAGAAGAATGATTGAAGGTATGCATTGCTTGTTAGTTGTAAAAGAAGCAATTGAAAAGTTAGGATGTCGGGGTATTATCCATCCATTAACATAGTACTCCTGCTATTCCACAACCTAAGACAAGAGCTGTCTAAGGTTGCGGAACATCAGGAATACGTGGGACGTTATACAACAGTATTAATTAGTTCTGGGACATAAAACATAAAAAGGGGAAAAATATAGTGATAGAGATTAATATAAATAATAAAGAAAATGAGATCTGTAGAAACCTAGGGGAAAAAGCAATTCATTTGCTCAACAAGACAATTATTGATATATCAAATTGTAGCGATGATGATTTGGTTTATGAGTTAGTACATATACAAATTGTTATTGAATTAATGTTAAAGTATTATATTAGTGTTTTTTATGGCTTTGATAATATTCTTAATAAAAAGCATAAGAATATTAAAGATCATGATCCGGTGGCGTATTTGAACAACTTGAATTGTACGACAATACACACTCTAGGTTATATGGAATTGGTAGTATTTCTTGAAGAAAAAAAAGATTTTTTTGGGTACGTTGTAAAAGACGGTGTTATACCATTTTATGTAGCTGAGTATGATTATCTTCATGATACTTTCCGTAAGTTTCAAGATATAAGAAACAACTATGTGCATTTAGGAATAGATTTGGGTATTATAGAGCATAAATGGATAAGAGACGAATATTATGAAGTGGTTTTAGTTTTTTTATCTAGCATTATGAGAAAGATTGATGAAAGAAATGGAATAGATAGACTTATTCTATTTGATAACAATGACTTGGATGATACACCAGTTGATGTATTGAAACGATGCCTAACAAATGCAGCGTTCAATTCAATAAGGAGTAAAAGTTATATAATAGATAGACTGGTTGAAATAGCAGAAGATGCAAGCGATATGATGGGTAGCTATAAATGTAGGGGATGTAGTGAAGAAACACTTGTACTTAATATTTTGGATTCTGAGGGAATATCTAAATGTTTTTATTGTGGGGACTTTTTCCAAGCTGCCTATACACATTGTGCTATATGTAATAGCACAGGCACTGTAACATTTGATGATCTTAATATTGGCTGTAATGGCAATGTGATGTCAGGATATTGCTATGAGTGTGAAACGAGAGTTAAAGTATATAAGTGTCCAATTTGTGGGAATATATATACTTATAGTAGGGATGGAGTAATAGAAGGTTACATAGATGATTGTTGCTTAGAATCCTTTTTAGATAGGGATGTTTCATAGTTCCATTAATACCGTCGTATAACATAGTACTCCTAATATCTCTGCACCTAAGATAGGAGCTATCTAAGGTGCAGAGACATCAGGAATACGTAAGACGTTAGGCGAAACTATCAACTAGTATGTGAATATAAAAAATGATTGAGTGGTGATTGATATGCACGAATTTTTAGAAGGTGGAAGAGATGGTATATATATAGAAGAGAACTATGTTTTTAGGCCTGCTGAATTTTGGACAGAACATGTACATCTTTACCTGAAATATTTACATTCTGAGGGATTTAATAAAGTACCATTTCCTTTTGGGATAGATAATGATGGGATTGAAAAGATATCATATGTGGAAGGGAATGTATACAACGAATTATTACCAGAAGAAGTAAAAAGTGATGAAACTCTAATTTCTTTTTGTACATTAATAAAGCAGTTTCACGATATTGGTGAAAAATATATAGAAAATTTAACTGGTAAAGAACAATGGATGTTGCCAGTACGCACTCCAATTGAAACGATGTGTCACGGTGATCTAGCACCATATAATGTCACAGTCAATGGTAAAAAAGCTATTGGAATAATTGACTTTGATACTTTACATCCAGGGCCAAGAATGTGGGATATATCGTATTCACTTTATAGATGGATACCATTAATGTCACCTGATAATCCTGAGAATTTTGGGAATGAAGATGATAAACATAGGCGGTTGGATCTGTTTATTAGAACATATGGACTAAATGATAAGGACAATAAGAAAATCATTAAGTATGTTATACAAAGGTTAGAGTATTTGATAAGTTTCATGGAGATAGAAGCAGAAAACGGAAATATAACATTTAGACAACATATTGAAGATGGACACTTAACACAATATCGAAGGGATTTAAATTATATTGAATCAAATTGGGGCTAGTTAAAAGTTTCCGTTGATAGCATCGCCTAACAGGTTGTTGCCAAAATTATCAGCATTTAAATCATGGCATCGGGAATCACTGAGCTGATAACTTCGGCAACAACGAAAACGTTAAGTGACATTGAACGCTAGGATTTTTAGTGGATAACATATACTTTTGGGGTGATTGTATGGATAAAAGATTAGCATTTGATGAAGATGCAAAGAATTATGATACGTTTAGACCAACATATTGTAAAGAGTTATTTGATAACATAATAAATTATACTATACTTGATAAAACTAAATATGCTATTGAAATAGGGATAGGGACTGGGCAAGCAACAAAACCAATTTTAGAAACAGGTTGTTACCTTACAGCAATAGAA
>DUQJ01000156.1 GCA_012837865.1 Clostridiales bacterium
AAAGCAAATGATTGACTTTATAATTAGTGAGGAATTACTAAGCATAGGCCAAAGTGAGAATCTATATAGACTACATCATGAACTTATAAATAAAGACTGGTTTATGTCCTTGCTAGACTTAAAAGAATATATAGAGGTTAAAGAAAAAATGTTTGATGACTATGAAGATAAAAACAAATGGTCAAAGATGATGATTAATAATATTGCTAAAGCGGGTTTTTTCTCTTCGGATAGGACGATAAAACAATATAATGAAGATATATGGAAACTATAGACAAGCATAGAATTATCATATAAAGGAGAAGGGGAAATAGAATGTTAAGTGATTTTAGAGCTAATAAAAAGGATTTAACAATTTATAATATAGTTGTTATGCAAAAAGGTGAGATAGTTGCTGAGCATAACTGGATAGAACCAAAGAAACAATGTCAATATTCTATCACCAAGAGTATTACATCAATAGCAGCAGGAATGGCAATTGATGATGGCATATTATCCTTAGAGGATAATGTTGCTGACAGTTTTAAAGATTTTAAAGATATAAATCTGGAACCTTATAAAAAGATTAAAGTGAAGCATTTACTATCAATGTCTATAGGACAAGAAAACACAGCCTTAATGGTAGACGAAAGGGATAAGACAGACCCGAAAAGGTGGTTAAACTATTCATTTAATCAAAAGATAATATGTGAACCAGGCAGCAGGTTTCAATATACTAATACAGCGCCATATATTTTAGGAATTATGATTTCTAAAAAAGCTAAAATGTCACTAAGAGAGTATTTGAACTCAAGACTATTTATACCCCTAGATATAATAAATCCACCCTGGGAAGTAGATGGCTATGGTAACCAATTTGGAGCAAGTGGTATTGAGCTAACAACTAAGGAGTTAGCAAGGTTTGGCCAAATGCTATTACAAAAGGGTGAATATAAGGGGAAAAGAATCGTTTCATCCAAGTGGGTTGAAGAAATTAGCAAACCACAGATTGAAACAGGAGATAAAGGTGATGATTATAGCCATTATGGATATTATTTCTGGAGATCAAGCTATAATAGTTATAGGGCAGATGGTAAATTAGGACAGTTATGTATTGTAATTGATGATAAAGATACAGTAATAGCAGTAAATTCAAATGAAGAAAGTTATCATTTAATTTTAAAAAATATTTGGGAGTACATTTATCCCAAACTATAGAAAAGAAGTTACAGTTAAAAAGAATTTTAATTTAACTGTAACTTTTTTTGATTTACTGCGAATAAGTATTGTAAACAATTAAAAACAAAAAGGAGAAAATAAAAATGAAGAAAAATATAATGTTAGTATTAATTTTAGTTGCAATATTAAGCTTAACAGCTTGTAAGAGTAAAAAGGTTAAGGATAATGATCAGACTAATTCACATGTAGATACAGAGGCAACACCAAAACCTGAAGAAGAGCCTGAAGAAGAGCTTGATGAAGAAAATAATAATCAAGAAAAACTAAATGCTATTAAAAAATTAGTGGTAGAAGCATATGGAGAAAACTATATCGCAGGTGCAATGGAGATGGATGATTCTATGTTAAAAGAATTATACGGAATAGATTCTTCTTGGTATGATGCAAAAATTGCTGAGATGCCTATGATGAGTGTCCATGTTGATACATTCATTGCGTTACATCCAACTGAAGGTAATGGAGATAAAATTAAGACTGCATTAGAAGCATATAAAGAAATGTTGGTAAATGATTCTATGCAATATCCTATGAATATAGCTAAAGTAAATGCTGCAACCATTGTAGAAGAAGATGGAAACTATTATTTTATAATGTTAGGCAATAATGATGTTGAAGAAGAGAATGAAGAAAAAAGATTAGAAATTTTTAAAGAAGAAAATGAGAAGGCAATAAAGGTAATAAAGGAATTTGCTAAATAGAACTTGACTAAATTAATATCTTAGAGTACCTTTCAGTATAGAATGATTTGGAGACAATATATAATATAATAAAATCATACTGGGAGGTGCTTTATTGGAAATGGATAATTTGAATTATAAAAAGTTTTTAGATGGAAATTTAGAAGGTTTTGAAAATTTAGTAATTAAATATAAAGATAATTTAATCTT
>DUQJ01000157.1 GCA_012837865.1 Clostridiales bacterium
GCTCTTAATGTAGCGAACTTTTATATATTATCATGCCCACCTTTACTTGTCAACATCTTTTTAAACTTTTTTATCTCTTTGTTTAAATTCTGTTTTTACGGCGGATATTTATCATACTATGATACTAATAAATTGTCAAGGCAAGTCTTACATATATTCATTCCTTTTTTCAAAAGTTTCCTTTGTATTAAAATCTTCACATCATAGTACTTATTATAATATCAAATATAAAATTTGTATCGTATATAAAACTAAGTATTTTGCTACTCTTTATTGAGTCTAGTGCCATCTTGCCAAGTTCTGTACTACTAGATGCTGTTATCACTATAAATAAAATCCAAACAATTATTACTCCCTGCACAAGACCGACTAGCAATCCCCCTGATTGATTTAAAGCATTTATTATTGGTAATTTACTAATGACATTTAATGCAAGACTAAGAACTCTCAACATTATAAACACAGTCATAAATGTTATTAAAAAAGCTATTGCCTTTATTACCACCTTGGCCATATATCCGTATACATTTTGCTTGAATTGATTTGTTATTTTCTCTGTTTGTTTTTCTACCAATTCATTTTCCTTTATTGACTTACGCAATGATTCTGGTATAGGTAACTTATTAATATATTCATCTTGATCTTTTGCCTCGTTTTTATCCTTCTCTTCAAATGATTTTTCAACTCCATTAATAACTTTTTCATAAACTTTATCATTATTTAATAGCACCTTGTCAATCTTTGGACTAATCCACATCGTCAAAGCAATTGCTATAACCATTGAAAGCATTGAAAACAAAATCTTGACCAATCCTAATCTTCTTCCTATATAAGCATTAATAATAATAATAGCTAAAACTATTAGCAAAACAATATTCATAATTAACCTCCACATTATTTAGATAATTTGATTTTTCTAATTTTTAAATCATTTATTATAAAGTATTTATCTTCTTTCGATGGAAACAACTTGAAGATCTCATCCTCGAACTTATAAGAAAATTTCTTTTTCCCTTTCATATCTATTATTGTCAAAGATGTTGCATCGTATATTACAATCCCTTTATCATCAAGCACAACATCTTCATAATCATAGTCTATAGGGATTTCTAAAATCTGCGTTCCTTCTATATCAAACATCACCAATGCATACTTGCCATCATTACTACTTTTATCTATTACAAGCCCTATGTAGTTTCCATTATGTACAATACTTTTAATAATGTATTCTGATTCATATCTTGATATTTCCTCTGGTGTTTTAATTATAGAATATAAAATAAATCCTTTATCCGTAAATGCACATAAAGTATCATTATTCAAAAATGTTATCTTTGGTATTATTAAATCTTTAAAGTCTATCCCTCCAACAAAAAGGTTTGGATAATTTTTTCCTGTATCACTATAATTGTAAAAAGATAATTTAGTTTCCACTATACCTGTTTTAACCGAAATAAAACTCGTAGATAATTTTGTAGCATTCTCTGATAGAGCTATATCAAGCGAATAACCATATTTACTATTATCAATATCTTTTCTAACTAATTCTTCCCCATTTAAATCATATAACCTAATGTAATTTGTGGCCCCTTCTTCCATAAGTGCCGCTACAACCCCTTGACTAGCAACTTCTATGTCGCTTATATCAAATAATGTTTTTATTATATGTGTTTCACCTTTTTTGTTTATTATATGAATTTCCTTACTGCCTCTATTAGCTATTGCAAAGTAATTCCCACATTGGGATACGATTGCATCTTGAACTTCAAATGGTAAATTCCATAATAATTTTCCATCTGCTCCTATTGCAACTGCTCCATCTTTGGTATACCTAACAAGCCCGTCTAAATAATCTACATATTTAACATTTACCTCATGAATATAGTCTAAGCTAAACAGCTCCTCTAAACCACTATAAGGCTTGCTATTGACAAGATTATTATAATAGAGTACAGAAGAAGCCACAATTAATAAAAATATTGTAACAATAATTTTTTTTATTCTTTTTTTTCGTTTTTTTAATTGTCCTATTTCTCTTATTGATGATACCTTGTTTTTATCAGACATTGTTTTCTCCTAAAATATTCTTATTGCTTATTATACAACATTTAAATTGTTTTAACTATATAATTTTAAAAACCGACTGAAGCTTGGCTTCAATCGGTTAATGATTACGGCAATATTAATATTTGACCTTCTATGATTAAATCTTCATTTTCTATATTGTTAATTTCACGTATCTTGGATATGTAATTATAAGAATCATATAATTTATAACTTATACTTGCCAATGTTTCACCCATTTCCACTTTATAAGTTTTTGTTTCCGTTTTATCTTTTTTAACATCCGGCTCTTTCTCTTCTTTTTTTATATCCTTCTTCTTATCTTTCTTTACAGGGATTTCTTCCTTCTTTTCATTATCTACTTCTTTTTTATTTTCTTTTTCAATTTTAGCTGAAATTACTTCAACTGGCAATTTATCATTGTTTAATGTTTCACCCATATTAATAACAGGTATGTTTTTACCAATATCAAAATCATTAATATTCTTAGAAATAGAATCCAGCGTTTGCTCTATTCGTCTCATTTTCTCAAAATTATTTAGCAAAGCCCCGCCTATCATTAAAACCACTAAAGCCATAACAGTAGTGGCAATATACATAAATCCTGAAGCCTCCCTAGAGTTATCACTTTTTTTCTCCTGCATTATGGCTCTTATTTCTCTTGTAACCTTATCATCCGTTTTGGATTCCTCACTAACACCCTTTTTCAAATGCATTATGTATAATTGCATTTCTTCATTCTTTATATAATATATGTAATACCCTTTTTGATCGACTAATTGATTTCTTTCAAATATACTAAAACACCCAAAATCATCTGTACTATCTAAGGTTAAGAGGACTTTATCTTGTCCTGCAAAATTATCTATATGTAACTTCCTTATTTTATCATCGCTTTCTAATTGATAGGTATCACCTCCTACAAACCAGCCCACTATTTCTTGTCCTGAAAAATGCGTTTTGATATCTTCATATATATTCGTCCATATATCATTTGTGAATCCTTCATTTAATAGGTCTATATCTTCTACCTTTACTGCCCCTTGAATAAATATATTGTTACACTTATCATCGCCCACACAAGTTCCAAGCAAAACTGCTATTTGAAATTCTTCCTTATTTTCTTTTGCTAAAGTTCTTAGAAATGACATAGCATAATCTTCTATGAATATTCTTTTTGTATTATTTACTTTACCAACTTGACGAATGTTTTTCGGCATCTTAAATGGCATTTGGACACTTCCATTACTTGATTTCTCATTATTGTTATATACTGTTTCAATCATTTCACCATCTCCTATTTATTTCTTTAATTTATTACAAGCTCAACTCGTCCCAATTGTCGTCAATATGATTCTAACATATTTGCGATAGGTTTTTTGTTAAAATTTGTCTTTGCAAAGCTTGGTTTTCTTATAAGTTGTTTTGCTTTTTCTTTATAAAAAGATATAATTATCTCCTTTTCTACAAATATTATATCTATTTAGATCTTGGCTTGTCTTTTCTTTTCTTTATACTAATAAGTTTCTGGTTATTTAATTATATTCTGGCAATACTTGATGTATGAAAACTTATTTAGTTAATGGAGGGCTTATGAAATTAAATTCGAAAGATCAAAACAATATTTCTTATTTTAATTCTTCAGATAAAAATACTACCTTTGAATTAGGTAATAGAATTTACAAATTGCTTAGTAAATATATACTATCCGGTAAAACAATAGTTTTTTTATGCATCGGAACAGATAGAGCCACTGGAGATTCTCTAGGTCCCTTAATCGGATATAAACTTTCCAAATACAAACATCACGACTATCTTGTATATGGAACTTTAGAACAGCCTGTACATGCAAAAAACCTTGATGAAACTATAGAAATAATCAAATCACTACATGACAACTCTGTTATAATTGCAATAGATGCTTCTTTAGGTCGTTCAACACATGTCGGTTATATCACATTAGGGGAAGGCTCTCTTAAGCCGGGTGCTGGAGTCAATAAAGAATTGCCCGCTGTTGGAGATATATTTATAACAGGAATTGTTAACTTTTCTGGTGTATTAGATCATATGCTACTTCAAACAACAAGACTCAATGTAGTAATGTCACTAGCAGATCAGATTTTTCTTGCAATTAATTATTGTACTTATAAAATAAAACTAAATAATCATACATCGGCTTATAGCAATATCAGCGCATTATCAGAAACTTATTAAAAAACCAGCCCTTACTATCTATAATTTAAAATAGTAATAGGCTGGTTATATTTTTGTATCCTTATTCTTCTTTTGTCTCTTGATTTGCCGTTACTTCTTGATTTCTAATTGCTTCTTGATTTTTATATAAATTAATTGCCTCCGAGATATTTATTGTTGGATTTTCTTTCATAATTAATATTATTCCATCAAGCTTATCTACATTTAGCAAATCATTTCCCATATATGGTTCATAATTCTTTGCAATGTTAACTGTGAGATTTTTTATTCTATCTTCAACGCTTCTTAGTTCTTCATATTTTTCTTTATATTCATCATTTAGTAGCTGTAGCTTTTCACTATAGAAATTGTTTATATCTACAGCAATTACTTTGCTTGTATTATTAGTAAATTCAATAATAGCATCTTTTTTATCTTTATTTAGTGCCATCTCATCTTTTTCAATTTCACCAATTTCCTTATCAAACTTTTCAAGACCATAAGGGCTATCATCTTTATCTTTAACTATTTTTTTCTTTATCATTCTAATTATTTTTTTATTTGATTTGATATCATTTCGTAACCCTTTTATTTTATCTATTGCTTCTGGATGCTTTTCCTTAACAAAATGTTGCAAAAGAAGATATATAAATGTAAAAAATCCAGCATCTATAAAATATATTGTTATTAGAGCTTTTATACCACCGTCCTTATATAAAAAATAATATACTGCAGATGGTATTAATAATAGTGCTATGATAAATGTGGATATTATAATGAGTATATCAACTATTTCCTTAGGTTTATATACTGCATAAAACAATCTGGTGTTAACCAATCTTGGTACTTTGTCTTGTTTTAGAACTCTTTTTATTTCTTTATTTATCTGTCTATTTTCTTCTATTAATAAAGATGTCTCATCCGCAATTCGATTATTAACTTTCTTGCTCTTGTTTTTCTGACGTTTATCTTTAATTTTTTTCTTTTTTTCTTTTAGGGCACTAAGTTGAGAGTCATATGCTTCTTCAACTTCTTTTTTTCTTTTCTTTGTTGTTAAAGTAATTTCATCTTCAATACTTTTCTCGAGAATTTGAAGCTCTTTTTGTAAATGGTTTTCATCTGCTTTAAGTGTTTCCACTCTTGATTTAGCATCATTTAACATGATAACTTCTTGCTTAATACTTTCAATTGCTTCTATTCCTGATGATAAAATGTTATTTTCCATATCACTCCTCCTTCGTATTACCCCTTGCTATAATTCTACTCTATGTTCAAAGGCTCTTAATAAAGTTACTTCGTCAACGAATTCTAAATCACCACCAACCGGAATTCCGCTTGCAATTCTGGTTACCTTTATTCCTGCTGGCTTTATTAGTTTGCTTATATACATAGCAGTCGCTTCACCTTCCAAGCTTGAATTAGTGGCAATTATTACCTCATCTACATCTTTTTGAAGCCTTATCATTAACTCTTTTAATTTAATATCCGTTGGCCCTATTCCTAGCATTGGCGATATAGCACCATGCAAAACATGATAAAGACCTTTATATTTTTCGGTTTTTTCATATGCTGCAAGATCCCTAGTATTTTCTACAACCATTATTAATTTTTTATTTCTTTCTTGCGATGAACATATTGGACAAAGTTCCTTGTCCGTTAACGTCATACATTCTTTGCAATATTTTACATTTTGTTTAGCATTCTCTATGGCCTGTGACAAACTAGAAACATGATCGACAGGCATATTAATTATATGAAATGCTAGGCGTTGCGCAGTCTTATTACCTATTCCAGGTAGCCTAGATAACTCCTCTATTAATTTACTAATATGACTACTATAATAATCCATTAGAAAGGTAACCCTCCAAGTCCACCTAAGCCTGATGTAATCTCATTCATTACCTCAGATGTTTCTTCTTCCATTGTTCGTAAAGCTTCATTTGTCGCAGCAATTATTAAGTCCTCAAGCATTTCAATATCCTCTGGATCTACTACATCAGGAGACAATTTAACCGATGTAATTTCTTTTTTGCCTGATACTTTAACTACAACAGCACCTCCACCCGCGCTAGCTTCCCATTCTTTAGTTTCCATTTCTTTTGTCTTATCTTCCATTTGTTTTTGCATGCGTTGAGCTTGTTTCATTAAATTATTCATATTACCTGGTATACCGCCTCCAGAAAATCCACCACGTCTTGCCATTTTATTAACTCCTTTCAAACACAAATTAATATTTTTTTCTTTTTATTTCTATTTAAGCACATTTAAATAGTCATTACTATATTTATAACTTTTTTAATCAATATATTCTATAGGCACATTTACAACTTGTTCTATATCTGGGTAATCGTCTTTCTCATTGTTTTTAATATCAATAAACTTTGTTGTAATTTCTATCGATTTATTGATTTGTTTTGTTATAACACTCTTTATAATTTCAACATGTTCTTTAGTTTTTACAACTCCATAATCGAAGTCAGTTTTGCTTATAATTAATAATTTATTTTTATCAATAATACTTATTTTTGCATGATGTAAGGCAATTCCTAAAGGTGGATCGATTTTTCCAACTTCCAACTTTATCCTACCCCAGTGCTTAACAACCTCTTTTAAATCATCTGGTATCGCTTCAAGCAGGATTTTCTTTTTTTTTTCTTTTAGTTCAGGTTCTATTTTCCTACTTTCATATGACTCATTTTTATTAGTCTGAAAATTTCCCTTTTCAAGTTTTTCTTCTAGTATTTGTATTCTATTAATTAACGATTCTAAATTGTTTTCCATTTCCGGTCTACATAACTTTATTAAACCCACTTCTAGTATAACTCTTTTTCTTGGCGCATATTTGATTTGCACTGAAATATCTGAAAATACTCTTATATATCTCATAACTATTTCTTTGTCGAATAGTTTTGAATCGTCTTTAATATATTGTAGGTCCTCTGATGAAAATTCAAGCATCTCTTCTATATTATCCGATACCTGTGCTAATAATACATTTCTTAAATACCATATAAATTCGAGTGAGAATTGTACTAACTCTCTTCCATCACTTTCTACCTTATCAATTAGTTGTATGCACATATCCACATCTTGCTCTTTAATATGCCTTAATAAAGTAGAGAATATAGTTATATCTACTGTCCCTAATGTTTTTAAAACATTTTCATAAGTAAGCTTCTCATTTAAGTAATAGGATATGCATTTATCTAACAAACTTAAAGCATCTCTTAATGCTCCATCAGCCATTCTTGCAATGTATTTTAAGGCTTTATCATCAGCTATAATCCCTTCGTAACTTACCAATTCCATTAGTCTATTGTAAATAACTTCTACAGTTATTCTTTTAAAATCAAAACGTTGACATCTTGATAATACTGTAATTGGTATTTTATGAACTTCTGTTGTTGCTAATATAAATATTACATAAGGTGGTGGTTCTTCTAATGTTTTTAATAAAGCATTAAAAGCACTTGTTGATAACATATGAACCTCATCAATAATATAAACTTTATATTTCCCCTCAGTAGGAGAATATTTAACTTCGTCAACAATCTTTCTTATACTATCAACACCATTATTTGATGCTGCATCTATTTCTATAACATTTAAGGAAGCATTGTTATTTAATTTATTGCACATTTCACATTCATTACAGGGAGCACTCTCTTGCTCTCCTTTACAGTTAACAGCTTTAGCAAATATTTTAGCTACACTTGTTTTTCCCGTGCCTCTTGTGCCACAAAAAAGATATGCATGTCCAATTCTATTAGATTTAATTTGATTTTTTAAGGTTGTAATAATTGGTTCTTGACCTTTAACATCATCAAAATCATTTGGTCGAAACTTACGATAAAGAGCAGTATATGACATACATTTATTCCTTTCCTAAACCACTTAAACGATTAAACTTTATTATAACATTGGAGTAATTTAAAATCAATGAACCCCTATATTTTAAAAAGCATCTTCTTCTATTACATGTATTTCTAAATAATCAAAATCTACTGCCTCAATATAAGAGTCCTGGCTGAATCTAGTCTTGTCAAATCTTTTAAACTCTTGTATATTAGCGTTTAACCAAATAGGTTTAGGTAAATCAAATTCTATAGAGATTTCTTCTATTGCTTTATACACTTTTTTAGTTCTTGATAAGTCATTATCACTTATTTCGATAACTATATCCTTAATTAATCTATTATCTGTAAAAAATTTACCCCATAATCGAAACATAATTATTTCCTTTCGTTCTTTACACTTATTGAAAGTTTATATATAATTATACACAGATATCTTGTATTAGGCAATAAAGTAATTAAGCATAATTTTATAGTAATATTTAAAAACAACAAATAAAATTGTAAAGAGGTGAAGTTTTGGATATTGATGAACGAAGAAATAAAATTATAAATATATTGAATTCTTGCACTGATCCTATATCAGGAAACCAACTATCTAAGTTGCTTGGTGTTAGCCGACAAATAATTGTTCAAGATATTGCTGTATTAAGAGCATCTAATCATGATATTGTTTCGACATCAAGGGGTTATATGATTCCTGTTTCTAATGAAAGATCGGTTAGAAGAACATTCCTTGTTAAACATAATAATGATGATATTAAAGAAGAGCTGCTTACCATTGTTGATAATGGTGGTAAGATACTCGATGTTTTGGTTTCACACGAGATCTACGGCAAGATTACTACAGAATTACTAATTTCTAATAGAAATGATGTATATAATTTTGTAAACAAAGTAAATGAAAACAAAATAGTTCCTTTAAAAGAATTAACTGGTAGCATTCACTCTCATACAGTAGAAGCAGATTCAATTAAGATACTAGATAGAATAGAACGAGCTTTAAAAGATAAGAACTTCTTGATTATTCCATAGAGTTATGCTAAATTATATTCTAACCTGACAATACAGGTGCATATACAATTGTAAAAGGAGAATTTACATATGAAAAAAGTTACAGATTATCTTAATCGTCTATTTATAGATGGCCTAAGCGGAATGGCATTAGGATTATTTTCAACATTAATAATAGGAACTATAATTCAACAAATAGGTAAGTTTATTGGTGGAGATATTGGGACCTATTTTATAGCTTGCGGTAAAATAGCTAGTTCATTAACAGGTGCAGGTATCGGTTGTGGTGTTGCTTTTAAATTAAGTAATAACCCATTAATCGTAATTTCCGCAGCTACCTCCGGAATGGTTGGAGCTTTCGCTGCAAGTATAATTAATGGTAAGTTCTTACTTGAAAGTGGCGCTGTTCAGTATTTAGGTCCGGGAGAGCCTTTAGGAGCTTTTATTGCAGCATATATAGGAATAGAAATCGGTATACTAATATCCGGAAAAACAAAAATGGATATTGTTCTAGTACCTCTTTTATCGATTTCTGCTGGTGCTACTACAGGATTATTATTAAGTCCACATATATCACAATTTATCTCGAAAATAGGTTTAATGATAGAATTTGGAACTAATCAAAGGCCAATTTTAATGGGAATTATTGTTGCTGTTCTAATGGGAATGTTATTAACTCTACCTATTAGCTCTGCTGCCATTGCATTATCTCTTGGACTTACCGGCCTTTCAGCTGGAGCAGCCACTGCAGGATGCTGTGCGAATATGATTGGCTTTGCTATCGCTAGTTATAAAGAAAATAAATTCGGTGGATTGTTAGCTCAGGGACTTGGAACTAGCATGCTTCAAATATCAAATATATACAAACATCCAATTATATGGCTGCCTGCTATTATATCAAGTGCCATACTAGGACCTCTTTCAACTACCTTATTTAAAATGACTAATAATGCTGTAGGAGCTGGAATGGGAACTGCTGGCTTAGTTGGTCAGATAATGACCTATGAAACTATGGTTGCAGTCGAAGAGCCTTTAATAGTCCTTATTAAAATTTTATTATTACATTTTATTTTACCTGGTATTTTGTCTTATTCAATATCGCAATTTATGAGGAAAAAAGGTTTTATTAAATCTGGAAGTATGAAACTTGAAGTTTAGTATAAAAAAAGTCATGTAATCAAGATTACATGACTTTTTTTATTAATCTCTAAGTAAAGACATTGGGTTTACTGGTTTCTCGTCATTAATAACTTGAAAATATAAATTACTACCTTCCACAGAATAATATTTTGTAGGTTTTGCAATAGATCCTATTATATCTCCTTCTTTAACTATATCTCCTACTGCCAGACTCACATCTTTTAATTGTCCATATACTAGATTGTATTTACTACCTATATCCATTGTGATTGTTAGACCAGTTTCTTCGTTTTTAACTAGTTCAGTAACTTTACCATCCACAGCAGCGACGATTTTGCTATCCTCTTTTGCACCAATTATTAATGCCGGATTACATTTAAACACCATTAAAGTCTTATGATAAATAGTACTATCCATGTTATACTCCATTAGAATATCACCTTCAATGGGCCACGCTAATCCTTTTTCCGAAGTAAATTTTAAACTGTTTTGTAAGTTATTTGTTTTTCTAGCTTCAACTGTTTTACCATCTACTGCCACTGCTTCCGGTTCCTCTTTAACTACTTCGTCTGCTTTATCATCTTCTGATAAATCAATTCCTTTTTCATCTTTTTCAGCATAAACATCAAACTCAATTAGATCATCATTTGATATCTTTTCACTAACTTTTTCATTTTCTGAATTGTTTCCTTTTTCAGTATTAACAATTCTATCAGGGATTTGGTTTTCTGCAAGCATATTATGATTATTATCATTTGCATTATTCTCAACATTATTATATTCGTTTAGATCAACAAATTCATTATCATTTCCTTTATCGGATGATAATCTTGTTCCTATAAAAGCTACAAGTGCTATAGATGCTACTCCAACTAATAATAATACGTAATAACCCTTACCCTTTAATTTCTCTGCAAACTTTTGTTTTTCCACATTCATCACCTCTAATTCTATTGTTCTCTCATCATAAAAATTTTATACCTATCTTGTTGTTTTACATAAACTTTTTTTCATATACCGTTTATTAATTTATACATAATAAAATATTATTTAAATATAATATACAGATATATAAAACATATGGAGTATTATGAAAAATTTAATTAAAAAAATTTCAATATTTGTTCTTTGTGTATTATTACTCCCTTTTATTATTAGTAAATTTATTGATAATAATAACAGCAATTATATGGAAGTTTTAAATTTTAATATAATCGATTTATCTAATGGTTTAGAAGAAAAATTAAATTTTAACGATTATCTTTCTGGGATAATCTCCGCAACAACATCTGAAGAGGATCTGGACTACGAAGCTCTAAAGGCATATGCAATTATATCTCGAACTTACGCCATACATAATATATTGCTCTTATTAGATAGCAACCCTAACAAAGATATTTTTACAACTTTAGAAATTGGACTTACTTATACTAAAAATATTAATAATCAAAAAATCTTAAACGCTATAAATGATACAAAAGGTGAAGTTATAATATATGATGATAGTATAATTATGCCTGTTTTTTTTAATAATGGATCAGGCTTCACCAGAAATGCTATCGAAGCATGGGGAATTGATCTTCCATACCTAGTCGGAACAACTAGCAAGCAAGATATTAGCTCATCAAATTATATACATGTTTCTGAGTATAGTTATATAGAATTGTTTTCAAAATTAAATTCCTATTTTATTGACACAAATATTTCTGAATCTAGTTTAATGAATGATATTATAGTTGTTCAAAGGGATAGTATAGGATATGTTACAGAAGTACAAATTGGTGATATGAGGATATCTGGTGAAGAATTCTCATACGCATTAGAATTAAACTCTAGTAATTTTTATTTTGAAGAATACAATGAAAAGATTCGTTTTATATGTACAGGTATGGGACACGGAGTAGGGCTTAGTATATATGGAGCTAACATTATGGCGAAAGAAGGTTTTAAGTGCCATGAAATCTTACATCATTACTATAAAAACACTGAAATAACAAATTTATATAAAAATAAAAACATCCTTACTAAAAAATAAGGATGTTTTTATTAGATTGCTTTTATTAATTCTTGAATTAATATAAAGGTATTGTTTATCGCTTGTTCTTCAAATTCTTCATAAGTCATTTGTGCACTATTATCTGCTTTATCTGAAATAGATCTTATTATTACATAAGGAATATCATTCAAATTAGCAACTTGCCCTATAGCTGCTCCTTCCATTTCTGTACAATAACCATTAAACGTGTTGGCCAGCCATTCTTTTTTAGAGTTTTCAGCAATAAATTGATCTCCACTTAATACACGCCCTTTAAAGGTAGATAGATGTGGTAAAAACTTTTTACATACATCATATGTTTTGTTAATTAAATATTCTTCTGCTAAGAATGTTGATGTTCCCATTCTAGGAATAACACCAGGATCATACCCGAATTTGCTTGCATCAACATCATGTTGGATTGAATCCGTTGATATAACCATATCTCCTATATTTATTTCATTCTTTAATGAACCTGCTATTCCAGTATTAATAATTGCATCTACCTTAAATAGATCTATTAATATTTGAGTACATATAGCGGCATTGACTTTGCCAATACCAGAACGAACTACTACAACATCTCTGTTATCAATTTCCCCATCATAAAAACTCATTGATGCATAAATTGTTTTATTATAATTAGTCATTATCTTAATTGTTTTATTAACTTCTTCATCCATAGCACCTATGATGCCTATTTTTTTTATTACCATCTTTAGCTCCTCTTATGTTGATGTTTTTTACTATTATACCACTTTTTATACAATAGATATCATTATTCTTTTATAATGACTATATACTATAATAAATAGTATTTGATATAATACATTTCATGATATACAATGTTAAGAAGTTATACACTTAATTATGGAGGTCTAAAATGAAAACTATTGTTTTAACAGGCGGTGGTACAGCTGGTCACGTTACACCTCTTATCGCATTACTGCCACAATTAAAAAAAGAAGGATACAAGATACAATATATTGGCTCGTATAATGGCATCGAGAAACAACTTATTAAAGATTGCGATGTTCCATACTATGGTATATCTTCTGGTAAATTAAGAAGATATTTTGATTTTAAAAATTTTACAGATCCCTTTAAGGTTATTAAGGGTTATTACCAAGCGAAAAGTTTATTAAAAAAACTTAAACCTAATATCGTATTTTCTAAGGGTGGCTTTGTTTCAGTTCCAGTTGTTTTAGCTGCAAAATCCAGGAAAATACCTGTTATTGTACATGAATCTGATATTACACCTGGCTTAGCTAATAAAATAGCCTTTCCTTCAGCACAAATAATATGTGCTAATTTCCCCGAGACAATGAGATATTTACCTGAAGGGAAAGCCCATATTACAGGAACCCCCATTCGCAGGGAATTGTTTCACGGAGATAAATCTAAAGGTTTGTCTTTTTGTGGATTGAACAATAAGAAACCTGTTTTATTGATTATAGGCGGAAGTACAGGTTCGAAAATTATAAATGATACTGTAAAAGAAGTTTTGCCAACTTTACTTAAGGATTATCAAATTATCCACTTATGTGGCAAGGATAATCTTGACGACTCTTTATACCATCTCACCGGATATTCTCAATTTGAATATATTCATTCTGAGCTAAGTGATATTTTTGCTGCATCTGATTTGGTGATCTCAAGAGCCGGCGCTAATGTTATATGTGAATTATTGGCTTTAAGAAAGCCTAATATTTTAATTCCTCTTTCACAAAATGCTAGTAGAGGGGATCAAATACTTAATGCAAAATCTTTTGAAAAACAAGGATACTCTTTTATGATTATGCAAGAAGATTTAAATACTACTAGTTTACAACAAGCAATAAATACTGTTTTCAGTAAAAAGAAAGATTATATTAACACTATGACCTCAAGTAAGTTAAACAACTCAATAACTTCAATACTTGAGCTTATAAAGGAAATAGAATTAAATTAATTATTACATCAATTTTCCTGATAGCCTTTCCGCAATTTTCACATTTTCACCATCTAAATACTTTACAGTATTCCAGCCTATTCTTACTTTATCATCCTTATATCTAGGTATAAGATGAATGTGAAAATGAAATACAGTTTGTCCAGCTATTTCATTATTATTTTGAATAACATTAAGACCATCACAAGCTAATTCATCACGTAATGCAATAGCAATTTTCTTGGATACTACTAACGACTGGGATGCAATCTCATCGTCTAAATCATATAAATTAGTGCAATGTTCTTTTGGTATAAGTATAACATGGCCTTTTGATGCTGGCGCAATATCCATTATTGCCTTAAAATGTTCATCTTCGTAAATAGTTTGTGATGGAATTTCATTTTTACTTATTTTACAAAATATACAGTCCATACCTAACCTACCCTTCTTAAATAAAAACTCTTTGTTATTAAACTTCTATATGGCTTGTTTGTAAATTTATATATATTATAATCTTTTTATTGCATAAATTGGAATTAAGTGCTATCATTGTCTTGAAAGTAAGGAGGTTTTATAATGCTGAATTTACACGCATTACAAGATAACCATAATACAAACGAGATTTCTACATCAGTATTAGTCCATGAATTACGAAATCCTTTAACTATCTTGAAAAGCACATTGCAATTAATCGAAAAAAAAGAACCTAATATTAAAAGCATAAAATACTGGGACCAAATTGATTGCTTGATTTCTGATATGGAAAACATTATGTGTTGTGCATCTGAAAGTTCAAACTTTCAAGCTATTGATGTCTCGTCTGTAGACCTTTTTGAATTATTTATAGAACTATATAACAATTTCAAACCTTTTGCTGATAGTCAAGGAATAAAATTAATCATGAATATAAATGAAGACTTTTCGCCTATATTAACAAATTTTCAATGTGATAGAGGTTGTATTAAGCAAGTTCTTTCTAATATTGTTAAAAATGCTTTTGATGCGACAGTTAAAGGTAATTATATTTCAATAGATATTTTACAATGTAGTCATGAAAATAATACTAACAATATTCTAATTAGTATCGTTAATAATGGTGCACCTATACCTCATGATTTATTAGGTGATATTTTTTCCCCTTTTGTTTCTCACAAATTAAACGGAAATGGAATCGGTCTTGCTTTAAGCAAAAAAATTATTAATCTACACAAGGGTGATATCAAGGTAACTTCTGAAAAAAAAATTACCAATTTCACTATTTCTTTGCCATTTGATGATGATCTTATTTTGTTTTGAATTCAAACAATTTATCAAAGTCTTTTAATTTTTGAAAATCTCCTTTAGCAGAAATGTTCCCCGCCATAAACGAGCCATGTAATGTTGTCCTTCCAAGCACTAAATCATTCAACAATGTTTTATTTGCTTTTATAATTACATCGACATCTTCTTTAATACCATAATAGGATTTAAATTCTTTGTTTTCTATCTCTATTATTAATGTTTTATTTATATCTTCAACTAATAATGAGAATGAACCGCTAAAATCTTCTATTGGTTTAAAATTGTCTTTAAATTTATCTATATATAAATGATTGGATGTTCCTTCGTTTTTATCTAACATGCTTTTAAACATTTGAGTTAGTTCTTCTATATCTTCCTTTTGCTTCTTAACATATTTTTCATCTGATACATAGACTGATAACTGTTCACTTTCCTGTGGGCTTAATTCAACCGTTCTGTTCTTTTCTAGATTGATTCTATGAAGTAATGTGCTACTATCGAATAAGACCTTATTTTTGTTGACATGTCTATATAAACGCTCTGCTTCTTCTTCAAGCAAATCACTATATTCTGAATTCATCTCAAAATCCACATGGTTGCTAATATATATTGATAGGCCATTTAATGTTTTGCCACCAAGTAGTTCCCATGCTTTTCTTAAATATAATACAGACTCTCTTTCTTCAAAACTATTAGATGTTATTATTGGATACATTATTTGTGACTGTAATTTGTTCTTATCTGCATACAGCCAACAGGAATCAAGAAATTGCTGCATATATCCACCAATTCCAAACCACTCTATAGTTGAGGCTAATATTATTGCATCTGCTTCTTTTAATGTTTTAGGCAACAATGATATTTCATTCTTCTTTTCATATAAATTGATTCTATTAACTTCTACTCTTAACTCTTCTAGTACAGATGTTATTTTATTTATAATATATATTGTTGGATCTTCTATCAATCCTCTTCCGCCATAATAAATATTTATTTTCATTATTCTTAATCCCTCCCTAGACGCTTCCATCCCTAATATTGTTTCTTAACTCCATATATTTTAAAATCAACATAATTATTATTCCTGTTATCCCACCTGCTATATGCGCCGCATGATCTATATTTGATTTTGATATAAGACTAAAAACAGAATTAGATAATATTTCTTCACCAAGAAAACTAATTACTAAAAGCGCTACAATTATTATCGTTCTTTTTTTTACTTTTTTATTTTTTTTATTCTTTTCCAAAAATATATTAGCTATAAATGCACCCATTAAACCATACACTGCGCCTGATGCACCTATAGAAATAACATTTTGCCCTCTAGTATGATAATATAAAATTGATATCATGCTTGCGACAATACCAGATGATAAATATAGTATAACATATTTCCCCCTATTTAAAAGATTCTCAAGATTTTCACCTAATACATAAAGTATAAACATATTATTCATAAGGTGCCTAAAGTCTGCATGCAAAAACATGCTCGAAATTATTCTATGATATTCTTTGTCTACAACGACCTTAGCCCACGAAGTTGCTCCTAGGGTATATGCCTTAACTGTAGGTACGCTTAAGAAAACTATTACATTAATTAGTATAAGAACTAATGATATATAAGGCCTATCTTTTTTAGGTTCTGGCTTATCTTCCATTAGATAGATCTCTATTATTTCCCTTAAACCATAAAAATCATAGCTCTGGTTTTCAAAAATTATTAATTTCTCTGAATGTACAAACACACCCCAATGTGTGTCAGTCTCTAAACTAAACTTTCTAATATTGTCAACAGAATCTGTAATAACAATGCTTAAAACATCAATATAACTATATTGAAGTTCTGCAAAATGTTTCTTTACCCACTCGATATATTGCCCATATTGTATTATAGTTACTTCATTAAAATTATAACCGCTCCATAATATTATTAATAATGTCTTATCTTCTAATTTTTTATACAAAATATTAGGAGCATTCTCGCCAGTTTCTAGCTCAAGATAATCATCCGATTTAAAAGCATTTAAGATCCGATCCTCTATCTTCATTAATCCTCCTCCCATGACAAGGAATGTTTTATCGCTCTATTCCAGCCTTTTATATTACATTCCCTTTTCTCATCTGTCATATTGGAGTTGTAAATATGCTCTATTTCCCAATTGTTCTTTAGGTCCTCTGTTGATTTCCAAACTCCCACTGCAAGTCCAGCTAAATAAGCTGCACCCAAAGCTGTTAATTCTATTACTTTGGGTTTATATACTGGCCTATCTAAAATATCTGCCTGAAATTGCATTAGAAATTTATTAGCACTGGCTCCGCCATCTACTTTTAAGTGTTTTAAGTTAATCCCTGAGTCTTTTTCCATAGCTTTTATTACATCATGTGTTTGATATGCAATAGATTCAAGTGTTGCACGGATAAGATGTTCTCTATTGCAACCTCTTGTAATTCCAATAATAGTACCTCTTGCATATTGATCCCAATGTGGTGCCCCTAAGCCTGTAAAAGCTGGAACAATATACATACCATTACTATCATCAACTTCTAGAGCCGCTTTTTCGCTTTCTTCAGAACTTCTTATTATCCTTAATTCATCCCTTAACCACTGTACTGCTGCTCCACCTACAAATACACTACCTTCTAACGCATATTCAACATCTGAATTTATACTTGCAGCAATTGTTGTTATAAGTCCATATTTAGATTCAATAATTTCTTTTCCTGTGTTCATTAATAAAAAACAGCCTGTACCATATGTGTTTTTAACATCACCCTTATTAAAACAACATTGTCCAAATAAAGCTGCTTGTTGATCTCCTGCTGCCGCTGCAATAGGAATAGGGCTTCCGAAAAGTTCCTTAGCCGTATTTCCATATATATAGCTAGAAGGCTTTACATCTGGCATCATCTTTAATGGTATGTTTAGCTCTTTTAATAAGTCCTGATCCCATTCTAAAAGCTTTATATTAAATAACATTGTTCTAGAAGCATTTGTATAATCTGTTACAAACACACTTCCTTTTGTTAAATTCCATATCAACCAAGTATCAACAGTGCCAAACAAAAGATTACCTGCTTCCGCATCTTCTCTTGCACCTTCAACATTATCAAGTATCCATTTTAATTTTGTAGCCGAAAAATATGCATCCGGTATTAGTCCTGTTTTGCTTTTTATAATTTCCCCAAATCCTCTTGTTTTCAAATCATTAATCATATCCGATGTTCGTCTACATTGCCAAACAATAGCATTATAAACAGGTTGGCCTGTTCTTTTATCCCATACTATAGTGGTTTCTCTTTGATTAGTTATTCCTATTCCTTCTATATCTGAAGATACAGCACTAATCTGAGCCATAGCTTCTGTTGCAACACTAATCTGTGTAGACCATATCTCCATAGGATCATGTTCTACCCAGCCTGCTTCTGGATAAATTTGAGTAAACTCTTTTTGCGCTAGGCTTTTTATGTTACCTCTCTTATCAAACAAAATACATCTAGAACTGGTGGTACCTTGATCTAGAGCCATAATATATCTTCCCATTTACTATGCCTCCCTTTCTAAATATTTACCTATATTGTACCACCTTATCTTAGTTGTTTACAAGATTATTAATTTACCCTTCTACAAATTTATATGAAATGTTAGCGAATGTTAATTCATCCCCTAATTTAAATTCTATTTTATTATATGGTTCTAATATTTTCTTATTAACTTTTGTTCCGTTTGTTGAATTTAAATCTGTTATGTAAAAACGATCATTGTTTTTATCAATCTTTGCATGGTACCTACTAATTGCTTTATTATCGATATAACAATCTACTTGCCCATAGATTTTTCCTATATTGAAAGGGAATTTCTCTAGGTAGATTTGATTATAGTCTTCAGAAAAAGGTTGCAGTTTGTAGTCATTTACAACTAACGATTCTACCAACAAACATGTTGCATTATCATTTTCTTCAATAAGTTGCTGATAGTCTAATTTACTTGATATTCCCCTATAATCAATTCCGCTTTTAGATTCATAACTATTATAATCTTTAACCTCTATTATCTTTGTAATACGGTTCGATTTACTCCATATCCTTACATTAATAACTACAGCTATAATAATTACCATAGTCAACACAAGCAAAAGTTTTTCCTTATTTAAGCTGTTATCAAATTTATTGTTTACCAACCCCATTTTAAATACAGACATTATAATTATAGACCCAATTATTGCGGTTAAAGCACTATAAATATAGTTTGTTAATGGAAATAACTCAACTTCTTTCTCACTAGTTACTCTTTCCTCCATTACGGGAATCTTATTTATTTTAATATCTTCTCTTTCTAATTCGCTATCAGTATATTTATAGATTCTATTATCGCCTGTATCATTTGCTTTGTTTTCATTACTTTTTTTAATCAAACTACTATCTTCATAATTGCTATTGATGGGGTTGTTTTGTGTATTTGCAGTTAATTTTATATCTGCTTTAAAATCCTTCTCAATATCTAATCTTTCTTTTATAGAATTAAGTTTAAAATCATCTTTTACTATTGCATATATGTCATAAATTAAAAGTACTCCTGCTTTATCTTTGTAATCTATTTTATTCATAATATTTTCTATTAACCCAATCAGTTGTAGTTTAATATCTTTGTTATATCCTGGCATGTAGGTCAAATAGATTTTATTATTTTCACTGTCTATATAAATACATTCTTCTTCTATTATTAAATCATTCTCTATCAACAAATATGAACTCATCATTTCAATAGAATTTAATATTCCTGATAGGATATTAATTACATCTTCATGAATGAGCATCTTCCTACCATTAATCTTATTTATTGATTCCTTTTTGCTAATATCATAGTATAAATATAAAATATTATCAATCGTTCTTTGCTCTAAACTAAGCAATCCCGGAACATCCTCATACTGAATCATTTTAATTGAGTATTCATTTATATTTTTACTATATGTATTTTCTATAACCATATAACTGTTATACAAATCCTTCTCATAATTTATTATCATAGTAGCTCCTATAGTTTTATTTCTTAAATATGTTTAATATAAAATCAGATCTCCTTATAAACTTTGTTGGATAGTGGTTATTTACTTTGCATATAACCGTCTTTTTTATCTGCTTTATTTGGGTCAATAAAGGTATATTTATATATGAGTTTGTTGTTATCTTTGCTTCAATAAAATTACTATCTATTTTAACCTTAATTTCATCAGGTTTAGATAACAGTAGCCTGCCACTTATATTCTCTGAAATTTGCTTTTCTATATATTTAATATCATGGCTATAATCTTTAATTATCAAGTTCATCCATAGGTTGGAATTTAATTTTTCATAATTTATTTTTCTATACCCCTCTATATCTTCAAGCATTGGATATTTTATTTTACTAATTGAATGATTTATTACTTCATATGCAGTGTTTTGAATATATATACAATCATATAAATAAAATGTCATATATATAAACAAGACAAAAAGGAATATAACTAATGGCATAATAAAACTTATCTCAACAGTATAACTACCATCAACTAACAATCTTCTAATTTTGCTTTTATCTTCTTTAGTCATTTTACACCTTCTACTTCTTACTATTAAAATATAAAACAACAAAATAACTTATAAGAATAAATGGAACAAATGGCAAGCTATCTTTTTTATTTACCTTTTTTAGTATTAATAAAACTATTGAAATAAGGGCTGCAATAGATAAAGCATATAAAAGGAGTTCTAAGTTTTGCCAAAATCCTAAAACAACACCTGTCATAATTAATACGATTCCATCGCCAATACCTATTTTGGATCTAGTAATTATACTAATTGATATTACAATAAACCCTACAATAGCTCCGCCTATAATATTTATAAACCCATTGTTTTTATATATTGATAATGCTAATAACAATATTACACTTAAACTTATTATCCATAAACTTATCTTTTTATATTTCAAATCCTGTATTGAGCTTATTATTAGTGATACTATTACGATTATATCAGATACACTTATGATTGCCTTCACCCCCACACACACATTACTTTATTTACCACATTTAGAACATGGCCTTCTGCCGTTTATATCTTTGATGTTTATTGTCATTACATCTCGCTTAATTCCACTGCAATCTGATTTGAAGTGATACCGATTCCCATAGTCCGTAATATAAAATTTATTATTAAAGTTTTCTTCTTTTATGCAAAGACTACATGGTGAGTATTTCCCTCCACTTTTATTTCTTAAATCATTTGTAAGGCCCACTACAGATCTTACCGTTAATTTAATATAACTACATTCACTAGAGTTATGATAGACAGACCCTGTACGCGTAATATACACAACTTCTTCACTATTTTCATCCACTTCTTTTAATAACCCATTATTGATATAAAACCCTGTCCATCCCCTAAGTTTAGCTCTTTGTGTAATTCCTATATCAGCGATCTTAAATATTCTTAGTGGTATTCTTATCTTATATCTTAATACAATTTCTATATTTTCATTGTTTTCTAATATTGAACTAGCTATAAAACTTAAACCATTATATCCCCCTTTAATAATTGAATCGTCTATATATTTTTTATCAATTTTACCTAGCATCAATAACTTTATATATCCTAAACCCATAAACTTTTCGCCTATATCTTTAATTAATTCAACTTCAAAGTTTTCTTCTATATCTTCTTGAGTACTTTCATAACTATTTTCATTAGCAACAAGGCGTTGATATACATAGGATTGTTCTGCTAAGTTATATCCAACATTTGTAATGGCCTGTTGTAAATAATCCTGAATAGTTAATACTTGTAGGAAGTATATAAAAAACATCAGACAAAATATAAATATTGGTAATGATAGTGCTGCTTCCACAGTTAATGACGCTTTGCTTTTTTTGTTCATATAAAACCTCGTATCTTATCATATAGTCAGCTAGGAAGTCCGTTCTTCATAAATGCAAATGACTTTTTAGAGAGAGAACCTTTAATTTTATTGGTTAATATAAAGAAGAGCGAACGCCCTAGCTCACAGTATGAAAATCTTTCTAATAACTGTAAATACTCTGGCTTGTATATCTATAAATAGAATTGGAATTAGAATTGTTTAGCATAGAAAGATCAAAGAACTTACTATTAATATTTCCTTTTACTTTTATATTAATATCAAATATACAATTGGATAAAAGAAAATTTTCATCATATCTTAAGTTAATATTCTTTTGTATTAAATCCATTGAATTATACCTAAGATTAATCTTTTTAGTCATAAATAAGAAGATGACTACATAATGGTCATATGAAAGTTTGCCAAAAGCTTTGTCTCCATTTATTTTTTCTGCCTTGCCTTTGATATGTTCTCTATTTAATAAAAATATATCTTGGTAATTTGCTATTATTTCAGCGCTTGGTTTAATTATTTTAATATGTTTCTCTGATAATAAAGCTGATATATCTATTAGGCTTTCAACAAAGCTTATTATTAATAACAATATTGTTTTAACAGTCTTGACAAGTATTGGTAACCCTGTAAATCCAACTAAGCTGACTGCTATTAGTTCAGCATCGGTACAGCGTTGAGAGTTTCCTAAGACCGATATAAAGTTCATTATAAGTCTCATTAATAATATTTGGTTTATAACGCTAGATAAATTTTCCTTATCGCTTCCCTTTCTTTTAAGAATATATTCTTGTTCATAAGATAATGCTGTTAAATTTTCATCAAATCCTTCTTCATTTGATTGAGTATAGTTGCTGAAAAAAAGGTTTATATATTCTGTTATCATCGCTTTGTTTAATAATGAAATCACTTCGTTATTATCAATAAACGTCGAAAATATATCCTTTGAGCCTGAAGCATTAAACAAATCCATGTTTTTAAAAAGAGAATTTATATTTATTTCTTTAGATTGATATTTTAATTGTTCAGAAGGTAAATTGCTTAAACTAATTTCCTTTTCTGATATATTATCTATATCTGTCACTAATCCTAATATACCATTATTAATAGATGCCTTTAATTTATCTAGCGGATTCTCCTGTTTTTTATCCCTTAAAACTAAAGAACTATAATCTAATCTTAAATCTTTTATATTATATTGTTTTATACAATTTTCAAATTCTTTTATTTTTGATTTTAAACTTTCATAATTCCCTTTATTACATAGATTCTTTATTTCGTTTACTATCACAGAAGCTTCAGCAATAATTTGCCTGTTTGCTTGTAAAATTACTATTTTGTTTGAAAAATCATATTTTTCAACATCATTATTTGTATATTCCTTCATCTTTGATAAGTCTTGATCTAATCCACTATAAACATCTTCTCTTATAGCATCCTTTTTATTAAGTAGTTCACCTTCATAAATATCTAGCAGGGGGATTGCATTACCCTTTTTTTCTTCTATCTTATTAATAACTTCTATGGATTTATCAATTAATTCTGTCTTTGTATTAATAAGATTGTTCAATGATATATTTAGTCCATTAAGCTGATTATAATATATGGTTAGAATTTCATTATAAATAATTTTCATTTCCGGCCCACCACCATCTCTTAATGTCTCAAGATTTATAATCTTATCTATAACTTTTCTTAAGAGTTTTGTGTGCTCCATTGGATTAACATACTTACCTTTTACTGCTGCAAAAACCGTATTATTATTAATTCCAGCATTGTCCATAGTAATATTTTTTACAGTTATATTTTTAACAAAATTACTTTTAATAGATAGTTTGTTTTTCTTACTTAACTTTATTCCATTCTTATTAGTCTCAACACCATCTAGCAAGGTCATTAGCTCCAATATGGATTTATCTATTTCAACTAATTCCTCTTCTACTTCTTGCTTTTTTTCATATACCTTTGCTGTCTCATTAGCTTCTTTTATTGCTTCTTCTCCAGCAGTTATGCTTTCAATTAAATTACCAACTGATGCATATTTCATATACTCTAAAACCTGGTTTTCATATAATATTCCATCGTGATCTAATAAGCTTGTTTTGTTCAATAGTTCTGTATTCTCAAGAGATATATCCAATAAATCCATACCATTATTCAACCATCCCGATTCATCTTGTGTTACAGAATATTTAAAGAATTCTTGAAATTTATCCAAAATTATAACTTCATTAAAATTACCTGTACCATATGTAGAGTCTAGAGCAAAAATATGATATTCATTTAATAATGGAGCATGATATTCCGCTAGCAAAGAATCCATTGAATGAATCAAAGACCGATTAATATAACTTCTTGCAACTGATAATCTTGCTCCCTCTAATGTAACTAAAATCAAGCTTATAATTATCAATAAAACCAAACTAAGAAAAACCGTTATACTAGCTGATTGATAGTTATCATTTCTAATTTGCAAATTGATCCTCCATTATTTAATAATCTTATCCGAACCTTTTGTTATTGCATCAAATGCCTTAGTAACTATACCAGTTATTTGTGTCTTGAATAATAACACCAATCCTATTAATATAACTAAAATTAAAATTATTTCTATAATACCTACTGCATCCATTTTTTTATTAAAGAATCTTTTTATTTTACTACTTATCATTATCATAATTTATCCTCCTGTTTTATAAAAAATTAAAGCTAATAAAAGCCGGTATCAATATTATTGCTAATACAATTGAAAACATTAACATCATTGGTAATAACATCTTAGTTGTTGCTTCTTCAGCCTGGGTTTTGGCCAATTCTTTCCGATCATTAAATGCCGATAAAGCTTCATATAACAACAAATCCGATAAACCTTTATTTCCTCTCTTTAAATTTTGACAAATAAGTGAACTAAACTTCATATATGGCAAAACTCCTACTCTTCTTCCAAAAGTTTCATATGCATTTGATTCAGGGACACCAACAGAAACTTCATTATAAGTTATTTTCATCTCTTCATATGCAAATCGTCGTTCTAATTGTTTGTCCCTCTTTTTCAAATCATAATCCTTTACAATCTTCTCCCACGCTTGTTTTATAGTCATTCCTGCAATCACTAATAATGTAAACTTGCTGACTATGTTGGGATAATCAATCATCATTTGTTTTCTTCTTTTCTTAATTTCGTCGTTAAGCTTCTGGTCTTGATAAAACCACATAATAACAGCTATAATTAAAGAAAATATAATAATTTTAATTGAAGTATTATTATCCTTCTCTTTCCAGATAATATAGTACCCCTCTATTTTCTCTGGTAAATTCAAATAGTTATGGGTCTTAGTCCTATTAGAACTTTTCTCTAATTCGAAATTTAAATCTTTTAACACCTTTTCTTTTTCATTTAATTGTTTAGGTACCACCTTTATTATAAAAATATGTTCAAATACATTTTCATCATATTGCAATATTGCTTTTATATAAGTCTCTATCCCATCCTTATCTATATCCTCATTATTAAGATTTCCTCTTGTATTTAATAAGCTAAAATCCTCCACTTCCCAATTAACTTCAATACTAGTTCCCGGAATGCTACTAGGTAGAAATAAATCCTCACATATTTGATTTAAGCTTTTATTCTCCCCAAGTATTGCCGTCTCTAAATACTCAATGCCATGTTTGAATTCAACTAATAATGTCTCATCATCATAAAATTTTTCATTTACATTAACTGAGTAATCTTTAATTACAAGGTTTTTATCTTGATCGTTTTTATTTATATCTGGAGTTATATAAACATCTAGATATTCTTTTCTTGACCCTCTACCATAATCCGGACGCATCAAGGAGTTATTAATAATAACTTGATTACTATTAAAATTACTTAATGTTGAAAAGATATTAAAAGAAAATATAATCATTAATATAACAAATATTTTCTTTACTAAATATTCTTTTTGAATTTCTTCTGTCTTAACTCCAGGATTAAGAGTCTGTATGTTTTTACAAACTCCATTGTCCTTATGAAATAACTTCCTTCTATCTAACCATCTCCATATAAAAACTGATATATCCTTAAAAATACTTACATACCATTTATCATTGTATTTCTCTTTTTCTTCTAATCCTCTACTTAAAACAAATAAAATGATATACGACAAAAAAATTATAATATTTATTGCTATCATTTTTCCCCCTTAATGTTTATATCTCTATCTCTAATATTTTATTTATCCAGATAAATGTTGCAAAATATACAAATAATAAAATAGTCATGATAATAACTCCTTGAGCATTATGATACAGAGGTTTTAGAAATTCTGGTGAAAACACTGATAAATAAACAATCATTATAAATGGCATTAACTCCATAATCTTAGATTCATATACTTTCGATGCAAATAGAGTTCGAATATCTCTATCCACCTCAATCTTTTCATTTATATTTGTAATTGTACTTTGAATAATTTCAATAATATTTCCACCAGTTCTTTTACTTATAACGAATATATCTGCAAAATTCATTATATCTTCTATTTTACTTCTTTTTGCAAAATCACTAAGAGCTGATTCCACAGTTTGATTCATTCTAATCATATTGTTTATATATGAAACTTCCTTAATTATAAGACTTTCTGCTTTATAAATTAAACTTAAATCTTTTAATATCTCAGTAAATGCTCTTTCTATCGAATAACCTGAGTTTAAAGCCCCTTGTAAGCTTATAACTGCCTCTTTAAATTCCATGTTTAACTTTATCTTTCTTTTTTTTATAGCTTCCTCTTTTTTTTGCCTCAAATAAAATATAATTATAGGAATACATAAGACTACACCTAATATGTTTCTGTAAAACAGTATCCCTATAGCTAATGCAATGAGAATTCCTTTTAGTAAATATTGAACGAATTCCAATCTTGTAAATTCATACTTATCGTAATCCTTAATCATTTCTTAATATACCTGCCCTGTATAATTTATCATTATTTAACAGCTGATTATCTGTCTTAGCTAACTCCCCCACTATTTTCCCATTCTCTTCTGAATGTTCTTTAAAAACATATAAAGGATTGATTGTAATTTCTCCATTTTCACAATTTAATACTTCTGATATTTCTAATACTCTCCTACTTCTATCACGTAATCTTCCCAATTGAACAATAATATCTATTGCAGCTGATATTTGTTTCCTTATAGCAACTATTGGAATCTCTGCTGCCAATAAAACTAGTGTTTCTAGCCGGCTTAACATATCTAGTGTAGAATTCGCATGGCCTGTTGACAAGGAACCATCATGACCTGTATTAAATGCTTGTAATAAGTCAAAAGCAGCGCCATCTCTAACCTCTCCGATTATTATTCTGTCAGGCCGCATTCTTAAAGACGTCTTGATAAGATCCCTAATGTTCAATTCATTTTTGCCTTCTGAATTAGCATTCCTTACCTCAAGTCTTACAATATTAGATGTATTTCTAATTTGTAATTCTGCTGAATCTTCAATTGTAATAATTCTTTCACTTTTTGGAATAAAATTTGATAAAACATTTAGAAATGTTGTTTTTCCAGAACCAGTGCCACCACTGATAAAGATATTATATTTAGAAATTACTAGTTTCTCCAGGAAGTCCGCTACTTCACTTGTAACAGAACCATAACTTATTAAATCTTCCATCGTTATAGGTGTCTCGGGAAACTTCCTTATGGTTACTGCAGGCCCATCTAATGATATAGGAGGTAAAACTATATTAACTCTTGATCCATCTAAAAGTCTGGCATCAACTATTGGGCTAGATTCATTTATTATTCTATTGGAATAAGATACAATCTGCTGAATAACATCATTTAATTTAGCATTTGATTTAAAATTCTTACCACTATCAAATATTTCTCCGCCCTTTTCAATATAAATATTATTAGACCCATTTATCATTATTTCAGTGATTGATTCATCCTCGATAAGCTCTTGTAAAACATCTAATTTCCTAATTGAATTATATACCTCTTTTTTTATCTGATGCTTATCCACCATACTTATATAAAGACTTTTACTTTCTTTAAGAATTGTTTTGTCAATAACAATTAATAACTCTTCATCAGATATTTCTCTGTCTAGATCTATTGCATCAATGACCCCATTTATGATTCTGTCATTAATATCATTTACATAATCACTCATTTATAAATCTCTCACAATATTTTCTTGCATATTTCATTAGGTCATTTGTTTTAGGATTATCAAGATTTAAAACGTCATTAGCAGAAGCATCATTATAGTCAATATGAATTGTACTATAGTCTTTAGAGGGATTACATAGATTGTATTGCCTATCCCATTCCATTAGAATCGCATTTTCATAATTACTTTCAATTATTGGTATACATATATCTTCACTTATATTCATTATATCATTTATGGCTGAGGTAAAAACATTACTATAAAAAACTATATATTCAAAATCTGTCCTTGTTTTTATCTCGTTTATAATTGCCATAATATTTTCTTTTTCTAATGAAAGTATGTCAAAAGGATGCGTTATTCCTGAGATATATTCTAAATGATTTTCAACTTCAAGAAGGTTTAGTAACTTTCCTTCTAAATTGCTAGTATCTTTGGAATAATATATTAATTCAGATAAATTAAAATTAGAT
The DNA here is from genome assembly GCA_012837865.1 of Clostridiales bacterium. Classification (GTDB taxonomy): domain Bacteria; phylum Bacillota; class Clostridia; order Lachnospirales; family Lachnospiraceae; genus Mobilitalea. Next base: position 29,070 of record DUQJ01000157.1, read on the forward strand.
ATGTCATTATTATTTATGGATGTGTTAAAGATGTCTAGAATAATAAATAGAGTTTTTTTATATTGAGATAAATTTCGGGATATTAACCATGAAAGTTTTAACTTTATCAAGTCATTATTCATATCAAATATAGTTAATATCCTTTTTTTATCTCCACTAAATTTTTTTTGATATTTACTAGCTCCATTCATGTGTAAAGAAAGTATAGAATTAAGGATGTTAGAAACATTTTGATATTTAAATAAGTATTCGTCTCCATGATTTACTTTATCTTGGACTTCTGTTAATATTAGCGTGTTTTTATACATTTCGAGTATCCCATTTTCCGACATCATATTTTCATTAATTAAAATAACACAATGTTCGTCTTGTCTGATGTGTAAAAACTCTTCTAAACTATTTGTTTTTGTAAATATACTTATATCTAAGTTCATAGATTGATTTCTTTTCAAATAATTCATTAAACGAGTTGAATACTCTATGTCAGAATCACATATTGCCAAGGTAGTTATCATTGAACATATTGCACCTCCTATTTAAATGTAAGATTGTTTTATTGCTAGAACATGGGAGAATATCTAAAAAGATTTAGCCTATGCATATAGTACTATATCCCCATATACCTGTCAATAAATTATGTGCAAATTCCTACTTTTTGTTACTTCTATCTAATATCTCATTCCTTTGTTGGCACATTTCAACAAACTCAAGTTTAAACCCACTATTTGAAGTTAAAATAGGCCGATATCATATATAATAACATAACACCTGGCAATCCAAGCACGCCATTAGTTAAAATCGTTACTGGATTAATTCCTACCCTTATACTATATCCACTATACTTAATACATAAATCAATTATATAAACTAATGTTGTCCCTATAAAAATCCTTAGCAAAAAGTTTACAATTATATCTGGTCTACTTTTAATTATGCTATATAAAATAATAATAACACAAACTATCATTATCACGATTAATATTATATTCTGCATTTGTCTAACCTTCCTTTTTAAAATGAATCTTAATACAATATATACATGGTTATCCTTTTTATTCTATTTCATTAGTATAAAATTAGAATTATATACCTATACTTATTATAAGAATATTAAAATGCTAAGGGTGGTGTTATAATGCTATTTTTTTCAAAGAAAATGAAAACCGTACACCAGAAAGATTTATTAATCGAAGAACTTAATCAAACAAAAATAGCACTTGAATCTGCATATTCAAATTTTGAAAATGTAATTGATCCAGATTTAATAGATTGTTATATTTTCGAATTAAATGCCGTTCAACAAAGATATAAGTTTTTATTAAAAGAGGCAAAGAATCTAGACAGCTTTTGTCCAATGTCCAAATCTATTGTCTAAATTAAAAACACCCTATGCTTGTCTTGATTTCATAGGGTGTTTTTAGTATTAAGCTTTAAAGCCACGGTTATTATCTAGATTTATAAAGGTTTCATTTACATTATTCTTTCCGTATGTTAATCCTGCGTATACTTTTTGCGTATTTTGCATTACAGGACCACTATCATCTTCTTTACTAATTTCATTAAAAGCAAATAATAATTTTTCAATTATATTAGCTGCATCTTTTAAAAATGTTGAATCTTCTTTAATAATTGATAAGACCAAACATTTACTAGCATATAGATACAGGTGAAGCAACTCATATGAAATAATATATTTGTAATCTAATGTGCCTATTAATTCTTTAAGAAATTTATTAGCAAAATTTAGACTTTTAGTAAACTCTTCAATATCTTGATTGCTAATTGAATCCTCAGCATCATTTAAACATTGTAATATAATTTCGTATTGTATCACAACTAATTCTGTTTTTGATGCTTGCGTTGTTCTTTTAGCAAATGCTTGAATTAGATCATTTCTCATTATTTTCACTCTCTCTATAAATATAATCTATAAATTAATTTTGTAATAACGAAAGTATAGATTGTGGTCTTTGATTTGCTTGTGCCAACATAGATATACCGGCTTGTGATAAAACATTTTGTTGGGTATATTCTGCCATCTCTGCTGCCATGTCTGTATCCTCTATACGTGATAAGGATTCCGTCATATTTTCTGATGTTACATCTAAATTAGAAATTGAATGCTCAAGCCTGTTTTGATATGCTCCGAGTTTTGAACGTATTGCAGACACTTCGTTAATAGCAAAGTCTAATAACCCTATTGCCTTTTGTGCTCCTTCTGATGTCGCTATATTAATCTTATCAATTCCAAGCGTCTCTGGATTAACCTTAGGAATTCTTATAGACATTACTTGGCCTTCATTTGCACCAATTTGTATATCCATAGGACCTGCATTAAGAACTGAAACATTAACAGCTACCTCTAATGAATCTGCTACAGCAACACCTATCGTAGCCGGTGTTGTCGTGTTAGCAATTATAGAATCTTCAAATACTGTTCCCACTGCACCAGGAGTTAATTCAAACACCATCTTAAAACTATTGCTATCTGATACTGTAACTTTTGTACCATTTACTTGTATCGTTGCAGTATTAGCGAACTCTGTTCCCGCTTCAATTACTACACTTGCCTTCGCATCGTGGCCCTCTGCTGCCGATTTCGCAATAGAGAATCCAAATAAACCTGCTAGGTCTTCATTATCACAATATAATTCTATTTTCTGCTCTGAACCATATTCTCTACTAACAAAAGCTAATCTATTATCATCTTTTAGCTCATCTCGTTCATATCCAGCAGTATCTAAGTTTTCATCAATACTTGGAGGCAAATCTACTACTGTAAATATATCAATATTAACAGCATCACAAGCATTTCTCATCTTTGCAAACGCTTCATCTATTGTGTCCTCTGCCTTAATATAAACCGTTTCTCCGTTAATATTAATCGAACCATCAGAACCTACTTTTTGTTCCGATGTATCACCAGTTATCCCATCAATTACACTTCCCAAAAGTACTGCCTGTCTAGCATCTTGAGTTATATTTATTTTATAATCTCCTACCGACACCGTATCAGATAATGAAATCAAATTTATACTATTGTTGCTTGAATAGGATTTTCTATCGATTGACCCATCAAGTAAAGGAACTGTATTAAACTCAGTATTCTCTGAAATCCTACTTATTTCCTGACTTAATTGATCTATCTCTGCCTGAATGGCTTTTCTGTCTTCAATAGTATAGACTCCATTTGCAGATTGTACAGACAATTCTCTCATTCTTTGTAACATTGCCTCTACTTCAATTAGTGCTCCCTCCGCTGTTTGAATTACTGAAATACCATCTGCTGCATTTCTAGACGCTTGATCTAAACCAGCTATTTGCGTTCTCATTTTCTCAGAAATCGCTAGTCCTGCAGAGTCATCTGCTGCACTATTTATTCTAAACCCTGATGATAGTTTCTGAAGGCTTTTATCTAATTTATTGTTTGTTTTAAATAATTGATTGTTTGCTTTTAAAGCTGAAATATTATGGTTAATTCTCATATTGTTTTTCCTTTCTTTTTATATCTTATTTAGTATCCCTATAAATTGTCTTGCAATGTTAAATAAACTATTGTTAGATATATTGCCTTGCTCACTCGTCATCTTTGTATCGAGCTTGTTAGGTATGTAGATGTTTTTACTCATAGAATCCAAGGCATAGTTTGTATTGTTATATGATATATCTTCTGATTCAACTATTTCTCTAAATATATAATCATTTTCTTTTATTAAATCTAGTCCCTTCTTGGTATCACATAAAACAAGACCAGTAAAATTTCCTTGCTTTACATTGTATGATAAATTTACTCTTCCTATTGTTTCTGATGAATATGCTATTGCAACTTGTGAACTTCCTTTGTCTCCATCAATTATAGTTAAATTTATATTAGCTATCTTACCATCTTCTTCTACTGGGATTTGATAAAATCTCTTGTTCGCTAATTGAACTGTAAATCTGTTTAACTTCCTAAGCCCAACTATTTGATCAACTTCTTTACTGTCCCTTTCTTCTGTTAAAATCATTTCGTCTAAAATATTATCTATATCACTACTAATTTCATTAATTAATTCCTTTATTTTAAACTCGTCACTAAACTTATCGGAAAGTGAGCCTGCTTTCTTAATAGCTTCTTCTGTTTTTTCATTCCTTTTGTTGTTTGATAATCTATCTAATTCTTGATAAATATTGCTATCATTTTCTAATACATGCTTAGCCAATCCAATGTTATTGATAGTTTCACCCATATTAAAGTTCTTTAAAAATGAAATAGCAGCATCAGATTCATCTAAATTCTCTTTTATTTCCTCTACTTTGTCCATATTTTCAAAATCTTTCGTCTCTATGCTCGTGTTAATTAGTTTATCATGCAGTTTCTCTAACGAAAAATCCAATATTTCTGCTTCATCCATATCCCTTTCAATATTAGCCAGTCTATCAGGTGTAATTTCGTCTATTATACCTTTTATCAGTTCTTGATTAAATTCACCAAATGACCCTTCTATCTGATCTAGAATTTTCTCTTTATTAAGTTTTAATTCTTCTAAAAGTCCAAACTCTTCATTGATTCTAAGATCTATATTTATTTTATTAATATTTGATGCTTTTAAAAGATTCTTTAAATTTACTTCTTGATTTGAATTTATCAACGAACCTAGGGCTGCTCCATCTGTTCTATCCACAGCATGTAGTAATCTATAAATACCTACATATGTATTTCTTTGTTCTTCTGTTATATTATTGTTTTTTTCAAGCTTCCATAAAAAGTCACTGTACTTTTCATCTGGATGCTCGCCTAATTCAGTTTTAATGTTTTTAATTTCTTCATTTAATTCAAATAAAGGTGTTTTTATTGGATTAATATCATTTTTTATTAAATGCATTGTTACCATAGGTGTAAGATTTTTAACTAATTCATTTAATTGCATATCATAACTCTTAATTTGATTAATATTTTCAGGCGTTAAATCCATACTGTTATAGGCTAATATTCTAGCAGCTCTTTGATTAAGCGAAGTGTTTTCTATATTTAATTCATTTAAAAGAGTATCCATATTCTGAAATGCTTTTTTAATTGAATCTCCATATTCACTAGTCGGCCTTGTTATTAAAAGTTCATATGCTTGATTAGCTTTTTCAAGTTGGCTATTAAGCTTTTGGCTTTCATCTACTAAAGATTCTAAGGTCTCAACATATCTACTATTTAATGTTTTACCTATTATATAAATAGGTGCTTTTTTAATATCTTCAATTTTCTCTACAGTATTTTTAAATGTTTCTATACTTTCCTGATTATTCTTTACACCATTCTTCTCAAATAATTCTTGATAATATTTGTTTTCCATTGACTTGAGTTCTTTTACAATCTTCTCTAATGGCTCTATATCAACCTCAATTCCATTATCTTTTAAAGCCTTAGCAGATTCATAAGTGAGTTTTAATCTTATTTCATGTAATTGTCTTTTTACTGAAACTTCATCAATTTTATCGCTATTTATTTCCACATTATTTAATGGATAGCCTTTATTTGATTTTATTAGATTATTTAAATTGATTTCTTTTTTCTGTTTTATTAATTTCTCTATATCTTTTTCCGAAAGTTTTTTTATATCCTCAACTAGGTCAGATATGTTTTTATTCTGATCAATTATCAATGTATCTTTTGCTTCTGTGCCATTTAACATAGCATTATTAATTTTATCAATAATTTCTTCTTTATCTATCAGTTTATCAATATTATCTAATTGTGTTTTATAAACTATGTTTTCTTTATTTACCGGAATATTGTTATTAATACACCATTGAGCTATTTGCATATTTCCTTGGTCTGCCTCTAGGCCATTATTATTTAAATATATTGATATTTTAGGATTAAGTTGCTCCCACATATCTTCTGGAATTTGGTCTAAACCATCTTTTTTACTGTCTTTTATATATTGTGCCTTATATATGTTCTCTATAGATGGTTGCAAATTATTTTTTACAAGATATACTATTGAATCATTGGGTAGTGGTCCGATGGAATTAGCTAAGTTTAAGGCATCTTGTATACCTGATACTGCTTGCATAACCTTTTCTTGATTTTCATTATCTATCTTCTTGATTTCCTCAAGTATTTGAGCTAATCCCTCTATACTATAATTATCTAGAGATATCCCTTGTGCTTTGATTTTATTATACTCTTCCATTGATAAGCTCTTTACTATATTTATAATTTTGTTCTTTAGCTCATATCTTTCCACTTGTTCTTTATTATTATCAGCATTAATCTTATTTTGATTTAAAAATGTTTTTTGTTCCTTATTAAATCTGTTTCCTGGTGAAGATGCTTTTTCAATCTCATCATCCTGCTTATCTTCAGTTTGATTTTCATTTGTTTCAATATCTTCATCAGATTCTTCTATTTTAGTATTATTCTTAAGATCATGAACTTTACAATCTTTGTTAAAAACCGTATAATCATATTTACCTATATTATTATTCATATTCTTCACACTCACTTCAAAATTAATTAATACGTCAATTAAATCATTTTATATATCGACCAAAAACCTTTATAGCTTTAATAATTTACACTTAAATCAACATACAAATATAGGTTGATGAATAAAGATATATAATATAGACTAATATTTTGTAAAATATTATGGGGGTATTATGGCAAATAAAAAATTTAAATTATCTTTTATTGTAATAGTATTTATTATAGCAAGCTTGTTCACTGGTTGCTCAAATCAAAATCATAAACAACAAGAGGAGTTTAGTAAATTTATTACAAGCTTTTTTATAAAGGAAGTTCAATCAGATACACTCTCTCTAAATTATTCATTAGCTTATCCTGAGAAATATGGTATTGTAATTGAAGATGTTTCACTTGGTTCATATTCTGTTGAAAGTATGAGCCATTCAATAATAGCCTCTGAAAATTACATAAAAAAATTAAATTCATTTAATTATAAGTTGCTAAACGATGAACAAAAATTAACTTATGATATTTTAAAGGGCTATCTTGACCTTGATCTAAGTTATAATGATTTCTTGTTTTATAGTGAAGCCCTTGGTCCATCAACCGGAATTCAAGCACAGCTTCCCATTTTATTAGCTGAATATAACTTTTATTCAAAAAAAGATATAGATAATTATATCGACCTTTTACCATGTGTTTACTCATATTTTAAAGATATATCAGAATTTGAGATAGAAAAAGCTAACCATAATTTATTTATGAGTGATGAGATAGCAGATAAAATAATTGATCAATGTAATATGTTTACACTTGATCCCGATAATAATTTTTTAATAATATATTTTAACAGAAAAATAGAAGAATTTGACGGATTAACAGAAGCTGAAATTGATAATTATAAGAATCTAAATGAGGCCGCTGTACTTGAACATGTTATCCCGGCTTATGAGTTGTTAACACAAACATTGTCTAGTTTGAAAGGAAGGGGCTTAAATAACCAAGGATTATCTCATTTTTCAAAAGGTAAGGAGTATTATAAATATCTTTTAAAATATAAAACAGGTAGCAATAAAGACATAAATGATATTATTGCTATGCTAGATCAAACCATTGAAAATAAAACCGCAAAAATAAACACTTTATTTGCTTCTGATGAAAAACTTATAGATAATTATATTAATTTTGAATCTTTTCCTATTACAGATCCCAAATTAATTCTCGAGGATTTAAAAGTTAAAATACGTAGGGATTTCCCAGAATCAATTCCAACAAATTGTAATATAAAATCCGTCCCAGATTCATTATCTGAATATCTAAGTCCTGCCATGTATTTAGTACCCGCTATAGATGATTATTTAGATAATACTATTTATATAAATGATTATAAAACATCCTCACAAATATATACTACTATTGCCCATGAGGGATACCCTGGTCACCTATATCAAAATGTATATTTTAGGAATCAAAATCCTGCTCCTATTAGGAATATTCTTAACTTCCCTGGTTATACAGAAGGTTGGGCAACATATGTAGAGCTATATTCATATCATTTATCAGGTATAAATGATAATCTTGCAGAATTTTTTGAACATAATAATCTTATTATCCTATGTATGTATGCTCGAGCAGATATTGGTATTCATTATGAAGGATGGGATCAAAAACAAGCTGTTAAATATATCAAATCCTTTGGTGTCAACGATAATATATCCAAAGAAATATATAAAACTTTATTGGAAGAGCCAGGCATATACCTACCTTATTCGGTTGGTTGTCTTGAAATATTAAATCTAAGAGATAAGGCTGAAGGTTCATTAAAAGAAGATTTTAATCTTAAAGAATTTCATAGGTTTTTACTAGAAATAGGGCCTGCTCAATTTCATATAATAGAAACAGAGCTTGATAGCTGGATCAAAACCCAGTAAAATTACAGAAAACTTAAAAAGAGGCACAAAACTTTGTATTCTAGTTTTGTACCTCTTTCTTATTTAACTTATAGATGCTCCTGCAGGCATATCTTTGTCGGGAACCATAAGTGCTAAATCCCCATTTTCATTTTCAGCACATAATATCATTCCTTCTGACAAAAGACCTGCAAGTTTAGCTGGTTTTAAGTTTACTACCACCATAACTTTCTTGCCTACCATTTCTTCTGCTGAATAATTTGCTTTAATGCCTGATATAATTTGTTTAATTTGATTGCCTATTTTAACTTGCGAACAAAGTAATTTTTTTGATTTTTTAACTTCTTCACATTCTATAACTTCACCTATTTGAAATTGCATTGACATAAAATCATCAAATGTTATTTCGGGTTTTTGTTCAATTTCTATTACTGTCTCAGTAGCTTTCTCATTTGTACTTCCATTTAGGTCATTATTAGCTGCTTTTTCTTGGTCCACTTTTTCTAGAACCTCTTTGATATCTAGTCTCGCAAATAGTATTTCGGGTTTATCAGTAACTCTATTTCCAGATGGATATAGACCGAATTTATTAATTTCTTCAAAGCTTCTTGTAGAAGTATTTAATTGGTCAAATATTTTGTTCGATGTTTCTGGCATAAATGATTCCAATAAAGTCGTTCCAATACATATACTTTCCACTAAATTATATAAAACAGTTTCAAGACGAGCTTTAGTAGCTTCTTCTCTTGCTAATATCCATGGCATTGTTTCATCAATATATTTATTACATCTTTTAAATAAATTAAAGATTTCTGTAATTGCGTCAGCAACTTTAAGTTTGTACATCTTTTCAGATACTTTCTCGTTCGCTGTTAATGCTAATTCTTTTAGTTCCATGTCAACATCTTCATTTACATTAGAGTTATTAATTACTCCATCAAAGTATTTGTTAGCCATTGAAATTGTTCTATTTACCAGATTACCTAAAGTATTTGCTAATTCTGAATTGTTTCTTTCTGTAACGAGTTCCCAAGTAATTGTTCCGTCATTATCAAAAGGCATCTCATGAAGTACATAAAACCTGACTGCATCCACTCCAAATACATCAACTAATTGTTCTGCATACATTACATTGCCTTTTGATTTGCTCATTTTATCACCTGCTATACCTTGACGTAGCCAAGGATGTCCAAATATTTGCTTTGGAAGAGGAACATCAAGAGCCATTAACATAATAGGCCAATATATTGTATGAAATCTTAGAATATCTTTACCAATAAGGTGTAAATCTGCTGGCCAATGTGTTTTAAATAAATCTGTATTATCTCCATCTACATCATAGCCAATTCCAGTTATATAATTACTTAATGCATCAATCCAAACATATACTATATGTTCCTGATTAAAATCTACTGGTATTCCCCATTTAAATGAAGTTCTAGATACACACAAATCCTGAAGCCCAGCCAAAATAAAATTATTCATCATTTCATTTTTTCTTGAAACAGGTTGTATAAAGTCAGGATTCTTATTAATATGTTCAGCTAGTCTATCTGCATATTTGCTTAACTTTAAGAAATAAGCTTCTTCCTTTGTATGCTCTACACCTCTGCCACAATCAGGGCATTTTCCCTCATCTAGTTGTGAGCTTGTAAAAAAGGATTCACACGGAGTACAATACATTCCTTCATAAAATCCCTTATAAATATCACCTTTATCATATAATCTTTTAAATATCTTTTGTACTTGTTTAACATGATCACTATCTGTAGTTCTAATAAACTTATCATACGAAGTATTCATTAAATCCCAATTAGATTTAATATGGCTGGCAATATCATCTACATAAGCTTTTGGTGATATACCTGCTTCGTTAGCTTTTTCCTCGATTTTCTGCCCATGTTCATCAGTGCCAGTCATAAAAAAAACTTCGTAGCCCTCAAATCTTTTGTATCTTGCAATACTATCAGCTAATATTATCTCATAGGTGTTTCCTATATGTGGAGATCCTGATGTATAGGCAATTGCTGTTGTAATATAATAAGGCCCTTTTTTCATTGTTATTCCTCCTAAATATAATAAACTAAATCAAGGTTAATTAGAAAGGTATATTCATACCAAATATACGTTCTAACTAACCTTGACCTAGTTAAGTCTACCCTCTTTGTCCCCAAAACAAATTAATACTTCTCCTGTATCAACCTTATTAAGCATATCAAATCAATTTATAATTGTCAATAATTTTTGTCTATATTATAACTATTTTTTTATAAAACTTGATTCTAGAAGCCATATAAAGTATTATTAGTTTTATAATGACATATACTATAATGTTTCGCAATACTATAGTTTTTAATAGGAGGATACTTAATGAAAAGTAGAATTAATAATATATTGTGGGGGTTATACATATTGGGCATTGGAATTGGCCTCGCTGGTAACTCTTTGGGTTTTTGGGATTTTAGATTGTTTTTCCCCGGATGGTGGACGTTTTTTATTATTATACCTTGTGTAATAAGTATAATTCATAATGGGTTTGATGACATTTCTACACTTGGTCTTATAACTGGTGTTCTTCTATTGTTAGATGCTCAGCCAATGATCGATTATAATGTTCGTAGGTTAGTCCTTCCTATACTATTTATATATATAGGTATTCGTATTATCTTTAATAATCCTTTTAAAAATAATATACAAGTTAAAAACGATAATAATATTGAATTTTCCTCGCTTTTTAACAATAATAGTTATCAAATTGTAAATGAAAACTTTTACGGTGGAAATCTAACTTCTATTTTTGGTGGTTTAAAGCTCGATTTACAGAAGTCTATTATTAACGAAGATATCGCAATAAATGTAACTACAACATTTGCAGGAATAGATATTCTCGTACCAAAAGGTATAAATGTAAAAGTAAAAAATATTCCTATTTTCGGTGGTGTTAGTAATAAGGCTAGTAAGAATTCTATTCCAAGCGCACCAACAATCTATGTTAATTCAACTTGTATGTTTGGAGGGATAACGATAAAATGACAACATTTCAAAAAATGATCCAATATATCGCAATGGGATTTGCTGGGCTATTAGCTTTGTTTATTCTATTTGTTACATTAGGTGTGGTTTTTCCTTTTCTTTCAATTACAGGTTCATTTGACGATAACACCTCTAATTACTCTAAAGAATTCGAAAATATAACTTCTTTAGATATAGATGTTGGTGCTGCTAACTTCTATATTAAAACAGGAGATAAATTTAAGGTTGAAGCGAAAAACATCTCTAGCAACTTCAAAGTAAGTGTTTCTCAAAATAATAACTTGAGAATTAGTAATACTAATATTAAAAACAATCTATTCTCGAGCACTAAAATAAATAAGCATGCTAAAATAACTGTTTTTCTGCCAGAAAACTTTATTGCTGATAATATCACTTTAGATGCTGGTGCTGGTAATGTTCATATTGATTTATTAAACACTCATAAGTTAACATTTAATGCTGGTGCAGGTAATATTATTGCAAATAATATAAATGCTAAACATCTAATACTAAATGGTGGAGTAGGTAATGTTTCCTTCACTAACTCTGTATTCAATAGTTCATACATTGTTGCTGGTGTCGGCAATTTGTCTTTTGAAGGTGTTTTATATGGAATAAATAAAATAAGTTGTGGGGTAGGTAATTTAACATTAAATATAAACTCTAAATTTGAAGATTATGATATGTCTGTTTCATCGGGTATTGGTAAAATTATGATTAATGGACAAAGCCATACTAATTTTAACTCTGATAATGGTAAGAGTAATTTATTAACGATTAATGGTGGAATAGGTAATGTTTTTATAAACTTTGAATGATTTACTTTTTAAATTAGGAGTGAAACGATGGATGCTTTGCTTTTTGAACAAGCATGTGAAAAAACAATAAATAACAATATAGAACCTTCTACTATTGGCACTCTAAGTGAAAAAACGATTCATTCTGTTCTAAAGAATTATTATTCACCAGATATTTCTAATCAGGAAATAAGAGTGGATAATTATATTGCTGATATAATGAAGGGTGATCACATTATAGAAATTCAAACCGGTAATTTTAACAAACTTCGTAAAAAACTTGAAGTATACCTTGTTAATTATAAAGTCACAATTGTATATCCTGTTTCAAGAACCAAACTAATACATTGGATTAACCCCGATACCGGTGAAATTCATAAACCCAGAAAATCTACTAAAACAGGTAGCTATTATGAAATATTTAAAGAATTATATAAAATTAAACCCTTTTTATTAAATGAAAATATCAGTTTCAACATATTATTACTTAATGTTGATGAATATAGATACCTTGATGGATGGAGTAAAGACAAAAAGAAGGGTGCTAGTAAATGTGATAAGATCCCAACTAAGCTAGTTGAAGATATCGCAATTAATAGCATCATAGATTATGGCAATTTAATTCCAGATGGTTTGAATAAAGAATTTACTTCTAGGCATTTTGCAAAAGCTGCCAAAATACCAATTAAATTAAGTCAAATAACATTAAATATCTTGTTTTTTGTTGGAGCAGTCATAAGATCAGATAAAGATGGCAATTCTTATTTATATCAACGAAATTTTTAATAATTACACGCTTATATGCGTTTTTTATGTTATACTATATATATTATATGCTTTGGAGGAATTAAAATGAGTACAGAACAAACAAATCAAGAAACAATCCCATCTATGGATGATTTTAAAGATGATATTGAAAAATCTTTTAAAAAATTAAAAGTTGGTGATCTCGTTACAGGAACAATTATTGACATTTCAGAAACTGGAGTTACACTAGACTTAGAGTCTTATGCCGAGGGAATTATCAATGTTAACGAACTTAGTAATGATCCTTCATTTTCTTTAAATGATGATTTAGTATTAAACGATTCTATTACAACAATAGTTGTCAAAGAAGACGATGGTAATGGTAATATCCTATTATCAAAAAAACAAGCCGATGACATAGTAGCATGGGATAAGTTGGTTGAACTCAATAACAATCAAACTATAGTTGAAGTCAAAATATCACAAGCTGTAAAGGCAGGAGTTATTGCTTATTTACAGGGTATACGTGGTTTTATACCTGCTTCACAGTTATCAGTTAGTTATGTAGAAAATCTAGAAGAATGGGTTGGAAAAACAATCGAAGCAACAGTAATTACAGCTTCATCTGATGAGAGACGTTTGATTTTATCAGGTAAGGAAGTTGAATTAAAAAAACAATTAGCTGATCAAGATAGTAAAATGGCTAACTTACAAATAGGTATTATTGTTAAAGGTCTTGTAGAAACAATCGTTCCTTACGGTGCTTTTGTTAAACTCGAAAATGGTCTAACTGGATTAGTTCATATTTCACAGATAGCTAATAAAAGGATCAACTCACCTAATGAAATTATAAAAGAAGGCGAAGAAGTTAATGTAAAAATTCTAGCTATAAAAGATGGTAAAATCAGTTTAAGTATCAAAGGTGCTCAATCTAATGAATATGTGGTTGATGATCTAAGAGAATTAAAATCATCCTATAATAGTGGTGGTGATGTAACTACTGATCTTAGTTCATTATTAAAAGATATTAAATTATAAATTATCCATTAAAAGGTCAAGGTTAATTCGTATGAATGCCTTGACCTTTGTTTTTATATAAAATCGTTTTTATTTCTCTGTTTTATATTGACATCTACAAGTTTACAAGCTATAATTAGCAAGACTATTAAAGAAAGAGAGGTTAAACAATATGATAAATACTACATCTGTGGCATATATTAACATTATCCATCTGCTTACCTCGACTATAGGTATTTATTTATAATTAGTTTCAATTATTATAAATATGTCTATATTTATATGTCGTGGTTTCACAACCATGGCTTATTTTTTTTTTAAATATATAGTTTGTAGTAATCCGTAACTTTTGATGGAGGTCATAATGAAAAAAATAAGTTCCTTAATTCTAAAATACTGGTATGCATATGTAATTGCAATCATTGCAATGATTATAAGTGTTTCACTTGATATGCTATCTCCTTTTGTAACAAAATATATAATTGATGATGTTATTATTGGTGGTAACATCAATTTATTAACTAAACTTTTAATAATGGTTTTACTTATCGGGCTTGGAAGGGCAATTTTTCAGTATATAAAAGAAATTATATTCGATATGGTGAGTTCTAAAATTGCTACTGATTTAAGAAAACAATTATTTGAACATATTCAGGGCCTGTCACTTAGTTTCTTTGATAAAAACAACACTGGTGAATTAATGTCTAGAGTAAAGGATGACATTGACAATATATGGAATGCAATTGGTTTTGTTGGAATGTTACTTATTGAGGTTGTAATTCATACTTCGCTAGCATTGTTTTTTATGTTTCGCTTAAGCACTAAGTTAACCATTATACCTTTAATTGCAATGCCTACAGTTGCTGCACTAGCAATTATAATGCAAAGACATTTAGGTAAAATTTACGAACAAATAAGTGAAGAAAATGCTAAGCTCAATACCGTAGCACAAGAAAATATAGCAGGCTCTAGAACTGTTAAAGCATATGCTAAAGAAGATTTCGAGATCAAAAAGTTCTTTTCACGTAATAAACGTTACTATAATTTAAACATGCAGCAATCCAAAGTTTTTATTAAGTATTATCCCCTCTTTCAATTTGTATCAAAACTAGTACCTTTATTAATAATTATTTTTGGTGGTAATGAGGTAATAAGAGGGAATATTACATTGGGAGATCTAGGTGCTTATGTAGAATATTCAATGAATATTGTATGGCCTATGGAAATGCTTGGTTGGCTAACTAACGATTTTTCTTCTGCAGTTGCTTCGAACAAAAAAATCAATGCAATTTACGAACAAACATCAGAAATAGCTAATAACAATTCCCCTCTTGTCTTAGACAATGTTAATGGACATATTAATTTCAATAATGTTAGTTTACAACTTGGAGACAAAGAAATATTACATGATATAAGTTTTGATTTAAAACCTGGTAAGACTTTAGGTATAATGGGTTCCACTGGATCAGGTAAAACTTCTATAATTAATGTGTTACAACGGTTTTATAATATAACAAAAGGCGAAATTACGCTTGATTCAATTAACATTAATGATTTAAGTTTAAATCAACTGAGAAATAATATTTCGGTTGTTAATCAAGATGTCTTTCTGTTTTCTACTACAATAAGTAATAATATTAAACTTGGTGATGCTAATAACATTAATGATGATGATATTATAAAATCTGTTGATCAAGCTAAGGCAAAAGATTTTATAGAATCTATGAACAATAAATATAAAACTATAATTGGAGAACGTGGAGTCGGATTATCTGGTGGACAAAAACAAAGAATCAGCATTGCTAGAACTCTATCTAAGAAAACACCGGTAATTGTCTTGGACGACTCAACTTCTGCTTTAGATACAGAAACAGAATTCTCAATACAAGAATCTTTAGATAGGATTGACGCTACTAAAATAATTATTGCTCATAGAATATCTGCAGTAAAAAATGCTGACGAAATTATTATTTTAAATAATGGCAAAATTACTGAAAGAGGAACTCATGATTCGTTACTAGAACAAAAGGGTTATTACTATCAAACCTATATATCACAATATGCAAATATGAATGAGGAGGTGGTTTTATGCCGATAAATGCTACTAATATTGACGAAAATATAGAAACCACTGATAAAAGAACTACCATAGTAAGATTATTTAAATATTTATTAAAATATAAAATCAAAATAGTTTTAGTTTTATTAATTATGCTCTTTATTGTTGCAATCTCCTTACTTAATCCATTAATAATGGAGAGAGCAATTGATGTCCATATAGCAAATAAAGATATGAATAGCCTTCTTAAATTAGGATTCTTTGCAATTTTAATAAACTTAATATTTGTTGTACTAGTTAAATTAAGAATGTATATTATGTCTGAAATTTCTAACAAAGTCCTGTTAAATATTAGACAAGAGCTATATACACATATACAAACTTTAAGTTTTAGTTTTTTTGATGGTAGGCCAACCGGTAAGATATTGGCAAGAATTATTGGTGATGTGAATTCATTGAAAAATGTTTTATCAAATAGTGTTACAACCTTGATTCCTGACTTCATTACTATATCAGCTGTCCTAACTATAATGCTTGTTAAAAACTGGAGGCTTGCTTTAGCTTCACTTGTAGCCCTGCCAATACTTATGATTGGACTGTTTTTGATTCAAACCTTTTCACATAAAAGATGGCAACTTCACAGAAAAAAAAGCTCCAACCTTAACGCATCTTTACATGAAGATCTATCTGGAATGAGAATAATACAAAGCTTTAATGCAGAATCTGAGATAAATGATGAATTTAATATATTACTCAAAGAACATCGTGGATCATTTGTAAAAGCAGTCTTATTAAATGATGCTTTTGGATCTTTAATTGACATCTCATGGGCAATAGGTTCCATATTAATGTTTATAGTTGCTATTAAAATTATAGGTATAAAAGCTGATAATGTGGGTACCCTCCTAGCTTTCGCATCATATAATTCTATGTTCTGGCGACCAATTATGAATTTAAGTAATTTTTACAATCAAATTATTACAAACCTTAGTGCCGCAGAAAGAATCTTTGATATCTTGGATACGGAAGCAGAGATTGTTGATTCTAATAATGTATTTGAGTTACCTCCTATTAAAGGAGAAGTAATATTTGAAGATGTATCTTTTTCTTATAATAAAGATACACCTGTTTTAAAAAATGTTAGCTTTAATATTAAGCCTGGTGAGAGTATTGCTTTAGTAGGTCCGACTGGGGCCGGAAAAACAACTATAGTAAATCTAATAAGCCGATTTTATGAAATTCAAGAAGGTAATATATACATTGATGGCTATAATATTAAAGATGTATCGATAGAGAGTTTACGTAAGCAAATGGGAATTATGACACAAGATAACTTCTTGTTTTCCGGAACTATTAAAGACAATATACGTTATGGAAAACTTGACGCAACGGATGAAGAAATAATAGATGCCGCTAAAGCTGTTAATGCTCATGATTTTATTACCAATCTTGATAAAGGTTATGATACTGAACTTAAAGAAAGAGGTAGCGGATTATCAATAGGCCAAAAACAACTTTTAGCCTTTGCTAGAACTATGGTTTCTATGCCGAAAATCTTGATTCTCGACGAGGCTACTTCTAGCATAGACACACATACTGAACTACTTGTTCAGGAGGGGATTTCAACACTTTTAAAAGATAGAACATCTTTTGTAATAGCGCATAGATTATCAACGATTAGTAGTGCAGATAGAATATTTGTTATTGATGATGGAAAGATCCTTGAAGAAGGTACATCCAAAGAACTCTTAGAAAAAAAGGCTTTATATTATGATTTATATGTTTCACAATTTAAGTTTCTATAGATAAATGTAAAACAAAAGACTAATGAATGTAGTTATTAACATTCATTAGTCTTTTGTTTTACGTAAACCAGTATGCTATTAAAACAAATAATCCTAATATAACAATAATGATCGGTACAAATACTATTGCTGCAGATATAAACATAGCTAGTAAATCATTTTTTTCTATTTTTTGCATTTTACCTTTATTATCATAATCTATTTTCCCGTCATCATCGTATTTATCTCTATTACGATTTCTTAACCACTCCATTGCTCTATTAAACTTTTTCCCAAATAACATATAATCACCACTTAACCTTTCATGTTAAGCTTATGATGGCAGGCAACAAAATGACCTGGTCTAGCTTCTTCTAATTCAGGTATAACAGCCCTGCATATATCTGTAGCATATTTACATCTTGTATGAAACTTACACCCGCTTGGAGGATTTATAGGACTAGGTATATCTCCTTCAAGAATTATTGCTTCTTTCTTAGAATCTACATCTGTTGTCGGTATTGCTGATAGTAAGGCTTCTGTATATGGATGCATTGGATAATCGTATAGTTTCTGTGTCGCTGATAATTCTACAATATTACCCAGATACATAACTCCTACTCGATCAGAAATATATTTAATTACGCTTAAATCATGTGAAATAAATAAGTATGTCAAATTCTGTTCTTCTTTTAAATCTAGAAGCAAGTTGATAATTTGAGATTGAATTGATACATCCAATGCAGATACTGCCTCATCACACACAACAAACTTAGGATTTAATGCTAAAGCTCTTGCAATACCAATTCTCTGCCTTTGCCCTCCAGAGAACTGATGTGGATATCTGTGAATAAAATATGGTGCTAAACCACATCTCTCCATTACTTGAATTACATTTTCCTGCATATTCTTATCTGCTTTATCATAAAACTTATGTGCTAATAAACCTTCTGATATAATTTGTCCAACTGTCATTCTTGGGTTTAAAGATGAGTATGGATCTTGAAAAATGAGTTGAAGATCTTTCCTTAATACTCTAATCTCACTTTCCCTTAATCTAGCCAAATTTATTCCTTTGTCTCTAAACTTCTCGTATCTGTTAAACTCTGGATCCGTCTTATATTTCTCTATCAATTTATAGATTTCACTGCGAGTTATCTCTAATTCCTTTTGATAACTCTTTAACTTTTCTTCATATTCCTTTATTTTAAATAAAGACTTTTTAATCTTTTCTTTTATTTCATCAGGTGAAAGTCCCTTTTCTTCTAATATTGATTTTCTACCTTCTAAAGAAGCTTTTTTATTATTAACTTTATTCCTATATTTCTTTAATCCTACACTTTGTTTATACTCTCTTAATAGTATTTCTGAAATAGGTTTTAAATCATCAACAACTATAAATCCACCTATAAGTTGTACCATATCTTTAAATAAATCATTTGCTTCTTTTTCTAGTCTTTGTATTTTCATTGCTATAAAATACTTATTCTTTTCCTCTGCTTTTCCAAACTCTTGATGAGTGATCTGAATCTTATTTTGTATAATGCCTAATTTACTTTTCATCTCCGGTAAACTAGAAAATATCTTTGCTACATATTTTGGGGCTAGATCATCTATGTCTCGGCCATAATACATAGTTCTGCCATCCGTTTGATTGTAAAGTTGTAATAGGGTTCTCCCTAATGTTGATTTGCCACAGCCACTTTCTCCTACAAGTCCTAATGTTTCACCTTCATATATGTTTATTGAAATATCATCATTTGCTCTAACATAAAGAGTTTCTTTTGTAAAAAACTTATCTTTAGCTAGAGGAAAATATTTTTTTAAATTTTCTATTTTAATTAAAATTTTCTTTTCATCTTGGTCATAATTATTTTGCATTCGATCTTACTCCTTTCTCTGGATAAAAGCATCGAATATGATGATTTCCTTCTATTTCAGTTAGGTCTGGTTCAAATTGTTTGCATTTTTCTGTAGCGAATTTGCATCTTGGTTCAAACTTACATCCCTTTGGTAAATCAAGAGGATGAGGTACTGCTCCAGGTATCGCCTCTAGCCTTGTCCCAGTAGGTGTATCAAGTCTTGGAATAGAATACATCAAGCCCTCAGTATAAGGGTGTGAGTATTTGTTGTCTTTTGCAAATATAGTTTTTGCTGAAGACATTTCTACCACTTGGCCACAATACATAACGGCAACATCATCAGCCATTTCATTAATTACCCCAAGGTCATGTGTAATAAATAAAATTGATGTTCCACTTTGTTCTTTTAACTCATTCATTAGTTTTAATATCTGTGCTTGAATTGTAACATCAAGCGCTGTTGTTGGTTCATCTGCAATTAGTAACTTAGGTTTACATGCTAAAGCCATAGCAATCATAACCCTTTGTCTCATTCCACCTGATAATTGGTGTGGATACTGTTTAACTACTGATTCTGGATTAGGTATTTTAACTTGAGAAAGGATTTCAATTGCTTTTAATTTTGCTTCTCTTTTATTTGCACCTTGATGAATCATAAATGGCTCGGATAACTGCCTCTCAATTGTAAATACAGGATTTAATGATGTCATTGGTTCTTGAAATATAACTGATATTTCATTACCCCTAATATGGGTCATATCTTTTACTGAAACATCAGCGAGATTCTGTCCATTAAAATATATTTCACCACTATCCACATAACCATTTCCATCTAGTAGTTTGATTATGCTCATAGCAGATACACTTTTACCACTTCCACTTTCTCCAACTACACCTAATGTTTTACCCGATTCTACAGCGTAGGATACCCCATTAACAGCCTTTACTATGCCTTTTTTAGTTTTAAAAAATGTATGCAATTCTTTTAATTCTAATAATGCCATCCTTTTTCCTCCTAACGTTCTTGAGATTTTGGATCGATAGCATCTCTTAAACCATCACCCGTTAAATTTATACAAATAACACATATTCCTAATATTATTGATGCAAATACCCATCTCCACCAA
Source organism: Clostridiales bacterium (assembly GCA_012837865.1). GTDB lineage: Bacteria > Bacillota > Clostridia > Lachnospirales > Lachnospiraceae > Mobilitalea. The sequence goes on from DUQJ01000157.1 coordinate 49,851, forward strand.
TAATTTTGAATTACAGTGCTGTTTTTACTTCCGAATAACATATTACCCCATGTTGGTTGTGGAGCCTGAACACCAAATCCAAGGTAAGATAATGTTGCTTCTATTAGCATACATGTAGCAAAATCAAGAGTTGCCGATACTATAATAATAGAAATAACATTTGGAAGAACATGCTTAAATACTATACTCATTTGTTTTACTCCAATAGCTCTAGCTGCAGTTACAAATTCTTTTTCTCTTTCTGCTAAAACCTGGGCTCTTATGAGTCTTGACAAGCCTGGCCACTGCAATAGTCCTAAGATAACCATTATGAGCATTATGCGTTGATTAGAAGTCATATTGTTTCCTATTAATGCTGATAGAATCATTGCAAATGGTAGGAATGGCAATGAGGATATTATCTCAACTATTCTCTGTAGTATAATGTCTACTTTCCCACCAAAAAAACCTGAAATAGAACCAATTATAACGCCAACTATAGTAGATATTATTACTGCTATTGCACCAATAGTCATAGACATCTTTCCACCATTTAATAATCTATTAAAAATATCTCTACCTAAATCATCTGATCCTAGTAAATATCCTTTTAAGCCCCATGTTACTATATTATTATCTTCTGTTATTGCGTAGTTTTGATAAAAACCAGAATATAGAGCTTTAACATTTTTGTCTTTTAAAGATTTTGGAACTGCAGATTGTCCATAATGATTATCACCCCATGAATAGATTTTTCCATCTTCTGTTTTTGCAGTATAGTGGAATCTTCCAGCGTTAAGTTCTACTATCTTGCTATCAGTTTTTGGTATAGAGTCCTCACCTTTTTCCGAAATATTACCCCATATATATACTTGTCCCTTATCATTTAAGGCTGCTATTGTAGCTGCAGTAGCTGACAGATCAACTACTTTCCCCATATTCTCGGGAATTTTTGTATAACTACCTTTTTGCTTTCCTAAATAAACAACTTCATTATCTAGAGTCAGGCCTAAAACCGCATCCGATGAAACTGCTACTTTTGCTATTTGTCCTTGATGTTCATGGTTATGTGAATAGTCATTAATACTATCATTTCCAAAGAAATAAGTATAGCCATCTGATGTTACAACTACAGAGGATTGATATCCTGCAACAACATCAATTATATTATCTTTACTAATAAGTTCATCCGGAATTCTTGATTGCTGAAGTCTATTACTTCCCCAACCAAAAACCTTACCCATATCATTTATAGCTATAACATGGTCATATCCAGCAGCTATTTTAACAACCTTACCCATTCCAGAGGGTATTTTAGTCATATCAATTGTTTTGCTGTATTTTGGTTTCCCCCATACATGCACTTTACCTTCTTCATCAATACCAACGCTAAATGTTGATCCAACAGAAATCTCTTTAAGCTTACCTTCTAATTCCTTAGGATACTTCATTAAATCGTAGCCTGGACCTATATTTTGTTGGCTTGTTTCTGAAAATGATAAGTCTAGTGGATTGAAAAACGGTCCAATTATAACCACAGCGAATATAATAATAAATGTTAGTAAGCCACCCATTGCTAATTTATTACTTAAAAAGTTTTTAACAACAGTCCTGAGTGGACTTTGCATTTGTTCTTCTTCAAGCAATGATAGTTTCTCTTTACCTGCGAATAGTTTAATAAGTAAAAGGCCTAAGAATGATCTTTTCTTATTCTGATTATGTTTTTTTTCATTATTCATTCCGTAACCTCCTAATTACTTACTCTAATACGTGGGTCAACTAGTCCATAACTTAAGTCTATTATCAAGTTTCCTACTAATGCTAAAATCATATAAAACATTTGAAGTGCCAGTGCTATATTATAATCTTGGTTCGTCAATGAATCTATATAAAATTTTCCCATTCCATTTATATTAAATATACTCTCTACTACGAGTGACCCAGAAAAGACCTGCATAAACCAACCTATAATTAATGTAATTACAGGAAGCAATGCATTTCTCCAAGCATGTGAGTATATAACTACTTTCTCCTTTAAACCTTTTGCTCTTGCAGTTCTTATATAATCCATTCCTAGTGAATCTATCATCGCAGCTCTTACATATCTCGTCATTCCACCTAATGATCCTATTGTCATAACCATTAAAGGTAGTGCAAGATAATAAAGCCTATCAAAAAACATTTCAATTGGCGTGCCAGAAAAGTTAGGTGTGTTCATGCCACTTACAGGAAATATATTTAGTTTAACAGCAAATATAAAAATAAATAATAAGGCTATAATAAATTCAGGAATACTATATCCAACTATAGTTAGTACTTGTACTGAATTGTCAAAATGCGAATTCTTTTTGACCGCACACAAAATTCCTAGCGGTATTGTAATAAGTAAAGCTATTGAAATTGCAAATATATTAATAAAAATTGTTTGTTTCATTGGAGTAACTATTAATTTTGATACATCCTCTTTATAAATCTGTGATTTCCCCAAATCACCTTTTAATATTCCGCTTATCCATTTACCATATCTTACAATCATAGGATCATCTAAACCCATCCTTTTTCTTGCTTCTTCATATCTTCGTTGATATTCCTCTGGCTCAACTTTAAGTTTAATGGATTCTACTTCCATTCTGGCTGGATCCCCTGGAATCAAATTATATAAAAAGAACATGATAAATGACATTATAAAAAACACAAAAACCATATACATAATTCTCTTTAAAATATATTTTGTCATTTCTGTACCTACCTTCTACCTAATTTAAAGATAATATTAGTATTGTAAACTTTTTCATTAAATAAACATAAAACATATTATAATAAAGAAAAAAATAGGGTATTATGCATACCCTATTTTCTATTTATATATTAAACAGAATATTATTCTTCTATATATGCATAAAGAATCGCTTGTGTCATATCCCAAAGTGCATTTCCGTTATATTCTTTTAATTTATCTGCAAAGAAGTCATGATATATATTTGAATATAGTGGTAGGTCCGGCAATATTTCATTCCATCTTATAACAAAGTCAACAAAGCCTTTTTTATACAAATCCTTTTCAGAAGCATCTGCTTTAACCATATCTTTAGCGAGTTTCTCTAATTGCTCGTCAAGAATAAAGTTAGTGTTATAACCCTGTTCTACCATCTTAGGATCGGTTGTATATGTGTTAGCAAGGTCATATCTTGGTGTAAAACCAGTTGCTAGGTTAAACATTCCGTAAAGTGGAACTCCGTATTTAGGATCTTCAGAACCATCACGATATAGATAGTTTAGCATTTCTGTAAATGACATAATCGTTTGATTGATTTTCATTCCTACTTTAGTAACGTCTGGATTCTCTTGAAGTTTAACAACTAAAAGTTCGGAAACCGGATTTGCTTCAGATGATGCCCATTCTATTATTAGTGGCATAAATGTACCATCGTCTACTTTTTTATGGCGAATACCTGATGTATAGTCACCACCATTTTCATCATAAATCCAACCACCATCAACTAATAGTTTTGTTGCTTCTTCTAAACTGTAAGAATATACATCTAGTTTCGCATCTAGTTCATCTCTAGAATCTTTATACATCCACATAGATACTCCATAAGGTCCATTAACTACTGAACCGTGGCCACCCGTGAAGGCTCTTGCAAATTCATTTCTATCTAATAAATGGGCCATCGCTTGACGAACTTCGATAAATTGAGTTGGACCAAAGTCACAAGCAAATTGCAACTTACCATAGCCTGCTCGTTCATATGCGTTAAAATTAAAGCCTCCTAAGTCTACTAAATCTAAACCTGCATTAATCTCATCACCTGAAGCCATTTGAAGTAACATGTCAACTGAACCAGTTTTTAATTCATCAAATGATGTTTCATTAGTAACTCTTTTATAAATAAGTGTTTCTATGCTTGGTTTTTGACCTTCATAATTGCCTTTGTAGTTTTTATTAACCTTTAAAATAGCAGTTTTTGAAGCTTCATCATAGCTTTCAATATTATAAGGACCACTTGTCATTTGTGGTACTGCTTTTCTTGTTTTATTTATTTTATCTTCAAATGCTTCTTTAGTAAAGTTTTCTGATAAGTAAGCCCCCGCTCCATCATCTTTTATAGTAACTGATTCGTCTGTCCAAAATCTAAGATTAAGTGGGCTTGAAGATACCATAGGTAATTCATAGTAGTATGGAAGGCTTTCAGCTGCAATTGTTAATGAGAATTCATAATCTCCTAATAATCTAACGCCAGAAAATTCTTTTACACCCTCTTGAGCATAATCTTTCCATCCTTCAAGATAATAATGAGCATCATTTTCAGCACCCATGTCACCAATAACTTTTGAATTCCAGAATAGAACTTCTGCAACATAATCTTTAGCTGTAATTTTTGTTTTTGCTTCATCATTATATGTTAAACCTTTGTTAATAGTAAATGTGTATGTCTTTGTACCATCTTCATTCAAAACAGCTTCATGTTTTTGTAGAACAGTTTTATCAAAAACATATTCGCCACCTGATGTCATGTCAACTGTTCCATGACCCATAATTAACTTATATATATTATAATCGGCAGCGTTATTTTGGAAATATGGCACCCAATCACCTGATAATTCGGTAGTGTCACCTAAAATAAGTTCACCTTGAACTTTTCGTTTTTTTCCACATCCAGTTAAAGATAACAAGATTACTGAAAGTAGAGCTAATGACAATAAACTTCTTTTCATAAAAGATCCTCCTTTTAAATATTAATTTATATTGTTTACTATGTTCTATATTAGAGAATTTATCCTTATATATTAGCACTTTAACAATTACATTGCTTTAAACTTGTAATGCAATGTTCTTTGATTAAAAATGTTTTCAAGCTCAAGTATATCAAGCATGAAAACATTCTTATTTTTAACCATATAAATTAATTTTTGTTTCATGTATTTTGTCTTTTAAGTATATAATGTTTCATGTTTATTGTCAAGATAAACTATAATTCGACACCATCCAAATAATGTAAATGGTTCTATGCTAATTCTTTTACTTTTTTTACAACATTTTCTACAGTAAAACCAAACTGTTCAAATAGGATTTCCGCTGGTGCTGATGCTCCAAATCCTTCCATACATATCGTATCTCCATCTAAACCTACATATTTGCCCCAACCAAAGCTAGAAGCTGCTTCGATAGCTAATCTTGCTTTAATATTTTTTGGTAATACAGAATCTTTATATTCATTTGATTGCATTTCAAATACATCCCTTGATGGCATGCTTACAACTCTTACATCAATATTATCCTTAATAAGAATCTTCTGTGCCTCAATTGCTAATTGTACTTCTGATCCTGTTGCAATTATTATTGCATCTGCAGTTCCTTTTTTAGAGTCTGATATAACATATCCTCCCTTTAAAGCCTCCTTAGAAGACCCTTCTAATTGAGGTAAGTTCTGCCTTGTTAAAACTAATGCAGTTGGAATAGACTTTGAAGTAATTGCATAGTACCAAGCTGCAGCACATTCTTTTGAATCTGCTGGTCTATATACTGTAAAGTTAGGCATTGCACGAAGCATCGCTAATTGCTCTATTGGTTCATGTGTTGGTCCGTCTTCACCAACTCCTATACTATCATGTGTTAAAACATATATTAAAGGTACGCCCATCAGTGCAGATAGTCTAGCCATTGGTTTAAAATAATCACTAAACACAAAGAATGTAGATACATATGGTCTTAATCCACCATGAAGTATAAGTCCATTTCCAATACCCGCCATTGCTAATTCTCTAACTCCGAAGTGTAGGTTTCTGCCTAAATAATTTTCCTTAGAAAAATCTCCTTCACCATTCATATATGTTTTAGTTGATGGTGCAAGGTCTGCTGATCCTCCTATTAAATTAGGTACAAATGATTTAATTTTATTAATAATCTGACCTGAAACATTCCTTGTAGCTTCTGCCTTATCTGGAAACGACCAAAAATCTTCATCATTTAAAAGATCCTTTTTAAGCTCTAAACTATGGTATTCATCCCAAACTTCTTTCATTTCCGGATACTTTGAAGAATACTTGTTAAATAAAACATTCCACTCTTCCTCTGTTTTAGCTTTTTCATCTATAATTGATTGATAATGATTATATACTTCTTCAGGTATATGGAAAGGCTCTAAATGTGGCCATAATAATTTTTCTCTTGTTTTAATTATATTCTCTTCACCTAAAGGTTCTCCATGTGCACTTGCTAAACCTTCTTTTGGACTACCATGTCCAATATTTGTATTCACTATGATTAATGATGGTTTTGTTTTTTCTGCTTTTGCTTCTTCAATAGCTTTGCCAATAGCTTTTAAATCTGTTCCATCCTTAACCTCAACTGTATGGAAGTTATATGCCTGGAATCTTTTCTCTACATCTTCTGTAAATGCAAGTTCTGTACTTCCCTCTATAGTAATGTTATTAGAATCATAGAATACTATTAATTTATTTAGTTCAAGGGTACCCGCTAAAGAAAATGCCTCTGATGATATTCCTTCCATCATACATCCATCTCCACCTAATGCATAAGTATAGTGGTCAACAATTGGAAAGCCTTCTTTATTAAATTTAGCTGCTAAATGTTCTTCTGCCATAGCCATTCCAACTGCCATAGCCATTCCTGCACCTAATGGGCCAGTTGTTGCCTCAACACCTATAGTATGTCCATACTCTGGATGTCCCGGTGTTAGTGATCCATCTTGTCTAAATTCTTTAAGATCATTTATTGTTAATCCATATCCAAATAAATGTAATAAAGAATATAAAAGTGTTGAACCGTGTCCCCCAGATAATACAAACCTGTCCCTATTCTTCCAGTCAGGGTTCTTTGGATTATGGTTCATATGGTTACTCCAAAGTTCATAGGCCATTGGAGCTGCACCAAGTGGTAGGCCCGGATGTCCTGAATTTGCCTTTTGTACTGAGTCTGCAGATAATAGTCTTATGGCATTCACAGCCATGTTTTCGATATTGTTCATTTTGTTCCTCCTTGTAATGTTAGATTAATACATTATATATTAGTAAAGATTAAAAATCAATGTTTATCAAAAAAAAGAGACCTTAATGGTCTTCTTAATTTATCCTATTATATATATTTGCTTTCTAATTATAATATTCTCATAAAAGAAATAAATGAGATATCGGGGACTCGAACCCCGGACAACTTGATTAAAAGTCAAGTGCTCTACCACCTGAGCTAATATCCCATATAAAAATGCCCAGAGCCGGAATTGAACCAGCGACACGAGGATTTTCAGTCCTCTGCTCTACCGACTGAGCTATCTGGGCAACTAAAAGTATATACACAATAAAAAATTGCGGGGATAGGATTTGAACCTATGACCTTCGGGTTATGAGCCCGACGAGCTTCC
>DUQJ01000158.1 GCA_012837865.1 Clostridiales bacterium
AGTTTGACTTTGAGCATATACCAAGTAATCTACTGTCATTGGCTTTTTTCTCGAAACATCTCCCCATATTATTGGAGGTTTTACACATCTTGTTCCATAAGATTGCACCCATGCTTTTTCTGTAAATAAATATCCTTCTAGGTTCTCTCCAAAGTATTCAACCATATCATTTCTTTCAAATTCACCATGCACAAGAACATCAAGGCCAATATCTTCTTGTAAATGAATACATTCTTTTATTCTTTCTTTATTAAAATCTATGTATTCTCTCTCTGAAATCTTCCCTGCTCTATAGGCTGTACGATTGGCTTTAACTGCTGCAACTTGTGGAAACGAACCAATTGTTGTCGTTGGTAGTTCCCCTAGGTTAAAATGCTTGTTCTGTATCTCTTCCCTAACACTAAATTTTGGTTCTCTAACAAAATCTTTTTCAGTTAATTTATTTATCTTATCTTGAACCTTTGGATTATATTCTATTTTTCTTAATTCAAATAAATTCTGATTATATTTATACTCTATACTTTCCTCTAGGTTCTTTTCCTGTATTATTTTCTTGATTTCTACTAACTCTTCTAATTTCTCAATTGCAAATGCAAAATGTTTTTTATATTTATCTGCTAATTTACTTTCACTATTTAACGAATAAGGAAGATGTAATAATGAACACGATGTATTGATAACAATATTCTTTGTATAGTTTTTTATATCTTGTAAAATTTTCAAACTATTCTTATAATTGTTTCTCCAAATATTTTTACCATTTAAAACTCCAGCAAATAATATTTTGTCATCTGGAAAGCCATACTTCATTATTAATTTAAATGTTTCTTTACCTTCTATAAAATCTAAACCAAGGCCATCAAAGTCTAAATTAATTATATCTTTATAACAATTTCTAATATCACCAAAATAAGTTTGGAGCAATATTTTAATATCACTCTTCTCTTTTAGTATATTAGAATAAATTCTTTTAAATATTCTAATATCTTCTTGGTCTAGATCGGTCACTAAAATTGGTTCATCAAACTGAATCCATTCTGTACCCAATTTACTTAATTCTTTAAGAATCTCTAAATACGCAATCGAGATATCTTCAATATAATCTTCGATTGAATTATCTCCCTTATATCTTGCTAGTTTTAAAAATGTAAATGGTCCAATTAATACTGGTTTTGTTTCTATGTTTAATTCCTTAGCTTCATTATATTCATCAAAGATCTTTCTTCCCACTAACTTGATTTTGGTTTCTTTATCTATCTCCGGGACCAAGTAATGGTAATTTGTGTTAAACCACTTTTTCATTGCAAATGCTTTAACATCACCTGATTTACCTTGATACCCTCTTGCCATAGCAAAGTATTTATCTAAAGGCTCTAAATCTAGTCCTTGATATCTTTCAGGTACTACATTTAGAAGAACTGCTGTATCTAATATATTGTCATATAGGGAAAAATCATTTGATGGAATAAACTCTATTTTACTTTCCTTTTGCAGTTGCCAATGTTCTTTTCGTAATTCCTTTGAAATTTCAATTAATTTATCTTGTGTAATATCGCCTTTAAAATATTTCTCTATTGCAAACTTTAATTCTCTATCTTTTCCTATTCTAGGATATCCAACAATCGATGTCTTCATAAATATCCACTCCTTTTTTATTTATATTAATACTAGAATAGCATAAATGGTTAGCCATAGGATAACTCATTAAAAACTTGTTTAGCCATAGCCTTAAACTATATGCTTTTTTGCATTGTTATTTCTATAGATTTTATATATACTAATATCATAAGAAATGGTGGTGGAGATATGACTATTCAACAATTAAAATATATAATCAAAATAGTAGAACAGGGCTCTATAACTAAGGCAGCTAAACAACTCTATATTACACAGCCCAGTCTTTCTAATGCTGTTAAAGATTTAGAAAAAGAACTAAACATTACTATATTTAATCGTACTGTTAGAGGAATTGCACTAACAACTGACGGGGCAGAGTTTTTATCTTACGCACGACAAGTTGTTGAACAAACAGAATTATTAGAACAAAGATATTTGAATAAAAAGAAATCACGACAGATTTGTTCTATCTCTACTCAGCATTATGCTTTCTCTGTTAATGCTTTTGTAGAGCTTGTTAAAGAAAACAGTACAGATGAGTATCAATTTACACTCAGGGAAACGCGAACATATGATATTATTGAAGATGTTAAAAATATGAGAAGCGAAATCGGTATATTATATTTAAATAATTTTAATGAAAAGGTTATGCTTAAACTTTTAAAGGAAAATCACCTAGACTTTATTCCATTGTTTGAAGCCATTCCACATGTGTTTGTATCTACCTCCAATCCACTATCTAGTAAAACCCATGTTACGCTTGAAGATTTAGAAGAATATCCATACCTTTCATTTGAACAAGGTGAATTTAATAGTTTTTATTTTTCAGAAGAAATTCTCCCTACTATTTACAGAAAAAAATCTCTGAGAGTTAGTGATAGGGCTACTCTATTTAACCTTTTAATAGGTTTAGATGGTTATACAATTTCAACCGGGGTCCTAAGTAGTGATTTAAACGGTGATAATATTATATCAATACCTCTTAAAACTGAAACATTAGAGAAAATTCAAGTAGGATGGATTGTAAACTCTAAAACGATTTTAAGTACTGCTGCTAAAAGATATATTGAACATCTAAAAATGGTTATTAATCAGTATGGTTTTGATGTTATTGAATAAAAGGAGATATATTATGAAAAAAGGAAGACTTGGGAGACTATTTTTAACAACTTTAACTTTAAGTGCTTTTACTTTCGGTGGAGGTTTTGTTATTGTTTCCTTATATAAAAAGAAATTTGTTGAAGAATTAAAATGGATTGATGAAAATGAAATGCTTGATATTACTGCTATTGCACAATCTAGCCCTGGCCCAATACCTGTGAATGCGAGCGTTATATTAGGGTATAGAATTAATGGTGTATTAGGGAGTATTGTTGCTTTATTAGGAACCATCATTCCACCTTTTGTTATTATTTCATTGATTTCTATTTTTTATAACCAATTTAAAAACAATGAGATAATATCTATAGCTTTAAAAATTATGAGAGCAGGCGTTGCTGCCGTTATATTAGATGTAGTATATAATTTAGGGAAAAACATTTTTAAAACAAAGAACCTAATATATATATCAGTTATGATAATTGCATTTGTTTTAACCTTCTTTTTTAATGTTGGGGCATTTTATATTGTTTTTTCCTGCCTAGCAATTGGCTTAATTCATCTGCTTATAATACTTAAAAAGGAGAAAAGGAATGGAACTTCTATGGACACTCTTCGTTAGTTTTTTACAAGTAGGTTTGTTTAGTGTTGGTGGAGGATATGCAGCAATACCACTTATACAAGAACAAATAGTTAATAAACACGAACTTTTAACAATGACTGAATTTGCTGATTTAATTACCATCGCTGAAATGACACCAGGACCAATTTCAATCAACTCAGCCACATTTGTTGGCCAAAGGGTTCATGGCCCCTTAGGCGCTCTTGTATGTACAATCGGGTGTATACTCCCCGCATTTGTGATATGTCTAACACTTGCTTTCTTTTATTATAAATACAGAGACTTCACAGGTGTACAGACTGTTTTAACAGCATTAAGGCCTGCTGTTGTTGCTTTAATTACTAGTGCCGGAATATCTATTTTGATTTTAGCTTTATTTAATAATAACATTAATAATATTGTAATAAGCGATTTTAGATGGATAGAATTCATTTTATTTGTCATTGCATTTTTTATACTTAGAAAATACAAGGCTAACGCTGTTAGCATTATATTAGGAACAGGAATTCTTGGTACCCTCTTACAATTGGCTGTAAATACTTTTTAAATTTAACCTATAAAAAAGACCTGCTCATTTTATTTTGCTGAGTAGATCTTTTTTATTTAATATTATCTTTTATTGAAGTTAATGCAACTATGGTTTTTACAAGTTTTTAATTTAAATAGTTTGTTGCCACATTCTTCACAATATCCCCTACTCATTAAAAACTTCTCTATTTTTTCCTTAACTAATTCAACTAAATCTATACACTCTCTAGCCTCTTGTTGGGATACTGCAATAAAATTATCCCCAGGGTATCTGCTGTTAAAATAATAATCTTTCAAAAGTGATAAATCTCCTCTTTCAATTTCTAAATCTATACCTGATTCCATTATTATTCTATATAATTTAGTTAGATTATGTGTTTTCAATACATTAATGGCTTCTGGATTTTCTACACAAAATTCATAAACTATATGTTTTAAATATTTCTCGACCGTTTGTTGAGATTGTGTAGCTATATTATTATACAAGTCTGTATCTTCAACATATTTTAAAAAACGATAATCATTTTTAGCTAATAGGTAGTAACTGTTTATATTCATCTGTAAAAACACCTTCCTTCCACATAAGAATTCCTTCTTCTCTTATAAACTGATATAATAGCATTTCACTTTCTTCTAGCATCTCTTTGGTAGAAAAAACAACATCGGCTTTTAAATCACTACTTAATTCTTCTGCTCTACTTCTCATATCACTCTTTAATATACGATCTAATATGGGATTCTCTGTCACTACTAATAAATCAATATCACTACTAATATTAATTTCAAATCTTGCACAACTACCAAATAAGACAATTTGCTTTATGCCTTCTACTTTAAAAGACAATATAATGTTAATAGCCTCTATAATTCCAAGCTTATATCTTTCTGAAATATTTTGCAAACTATCATAAATCATTCTACTCACCCTTTTCTATAAGTATTAAGTTTCTTCCTATTTAAAACATTTTATATATCCTCTTTAATAACATGAACTATTCTTTCTGATACAACTAACAAAATACCTAATAAAACAAAAACAACTATTGGAAAAAGATTTATACTAAACTTTGTTGCTAGCCAGCCAAATAATGGTGGCAAAAATGTTGTGCCTGTATATGCTGATGCCATTTGAAATCCCATAAGTTTAGCTGCATTATCATTTCCAAATCTCGATGATGTCTCATGAAGCAATCCCGGAAAAACAGGTGCTAATCCTAATCCTACTAATATAAAGCTTATTTGAGCAAATATTATTGGTAGTGGCAGTAATAATGCTATACCACCTAACAATGCAATTATTTGACCATATAAAACCAAATGTCTGTTGTCTATTTTAAGAGTTATAAAACCAGAAATCACACGACCTAGTGTAATACCACCATAATAAAGCGAAACCCACACTGCTGCGGATTCCTTAGTCATGTTTCTTGAACCAACTAAATAACTCGCTCCCCATAAACCTACCATAGCTTCAACACCACAATATACTAAGAAAGTCATTAAAGAATGCTTTACCCCTTTAATCTTTAAAGTATCCCTATTTCTTTCAGTATCACTACTATTATCACTGTTTTCACCTAGCAAGGTAGTGCCTTTCCCACGTATCTTGGATACCCTTCCCCACATTGGTAAAGCTGCAAATAATACAATTACTAGTGTAAATTGAACCATAGATATAGCAAAATAGCCTGTTCTCCATGAATTTTGTGTTGATATAAAATATGCCATTACTAGTGGCCCAGCTGTAGCTCCAAGCCCCCAAAATGAGTGAAGCCAATTCATATGATGGGCTTCATAATTCTCAGCAACATAATAATTTAAGGCTGAATCTACAGCTCCTGCACCTAATCCAAGTGGAATAGCTAATAGCACAAGCCATATAAAGCTTGGTGACAGTGAATATCCCAATAAAGATATCGCTGTCATAATACAACTAATAAGAGTGATCTTGCCTGTACCTAGTTTTTTTATTAACCTTCCACCATTCATACTAGAAATAATAGTTCCAGCAGAAATAACCATTGATACAATACCTGCAGCACCTAATTGCATATTCATCTCAATACGCATAATAGGCCATGCAGAGCCAAGCAAAGAATCCGGAAGACCCAAGCTTATAAAAGCTAAATATATTATTATAATAAACCAATTTGCCAAGTTTAAACCTCTTTTCTTCATTCTTATGATATAATTTCAATACGATTACCCTCTGGATCTAAAATAATTTATATATTATTATAACATATAAAGTCTATATTTGCTTTCTAAAACTTACATTTTAAAGCTTGTGTATTGAAAAAAGCCCCTTAAACTCGAGATAGAATTTAAGGAACTTTGAATTAGTAATTATTTAACAAGCTTTCACTATATGGTTCTTAATTTTGATACCAAATAATCGATTGTTACATCATAAAAAACAAAATCATCGATTTGATTTTGCCCCTTAGCATTAACTACTTGTTTGATACTTTCTTCGTTTTCTTCTGGACACATAAGAAGCAATTTACATTTAGGGCAATGCTCTCTTAGTACTTTGCATAGTTGCAAGCAATAGTCAATATCATATTGACCTGATTCTACAACTTCAATAAGTGCCACATTAGCATTACAATTACATATTGCTGATTTTGTATTATGATAGTTGGGTTCATAAACTAGGTTGATATCTGGACTTTCCCTAAGTCGATTCATCAAACCTTGCGCAATCATCTTTCTATGCATAATCAACATAATAATTGGCATGATTTGTGCCCCCCATCCCTTTAAATCATAATGTTGCAATTTTTTTATTTCTCTATTTATAATACTCATATCGCCTCATATTATAAATATACCAATCTTTTCTTCCTTTGACCCTAGCCGAAACGGCTAGTTTTAATATAAAGGATTTATTAAACCATTTGAAATCATATAAAAAGCAAGGTCCACCGCTTTCTTGAATCCTGTTTTTGCCAACATATTCGATTTGTGATATTTAACTGTGTGTTCAGTAATAAAAAGCTCTGCAGCTATTTCTTTATTAGTCATATGTTTACACATAAGCCTAAGCACTTCCATTTCTCTTTCTGTAAGTGGTGACTCTCCATTTTCTGTAGCAATTGTTTTCGACTTAGGGAAAAACTTTTCACCCTGCATAACTCCTTTTGCTACTTTAACAAAATAATCTAGGCTTCTACTTTTAAAAACAAAAGCATGTGCTCCTGCTTCCTCAGCTCTAGGAGCATAAGTAATTTCATCAAATCCTGACATTACAATAATTTTTATCTTAGGATACTTTCTACAAATAATTTTTGTTGCTTCTAATCCTGATGATCCACCTTCTGTGCATACATCCATAATAACTAAATCCGGTTCAAGTTTCATGCAATATATTTCTGCATGTTGAGCGTTTTTTAAACTTCCTACTATTTTAAAACCATTTGTACTTGTAAGTGCATGGGATAATGAGTCGCACATGGATTCATGGTCGTCAACGATAAGTACTTTATTCACATTAATCACCTCCAGGTAAAACAATAGATAGTTCGAACAGCGGACGATGTGTAATAGTTAGTTTTCCACCTTGATTTTCTAACTTCTTTTTCATTACACCAATCCCACTGCCCAGGGTAATAGGTATAGTGGTTATATATCCATTATTATTAATAGTTAAATTATAAAAACCATTTTTATATTCTATTTTTATATTTATTTGAGTGGCCAAACCGTGTCTAACAGCATTTGTACAGCCTTCTCTAATTATATCTACTAAAAAATATGTTTGTTGATCATCATTCAACAACTCTCCCTCAAAGTTAACATCAACACCAATAGCAGCAAAAATTTCTTGAATATTCTTTATCTCATCAATTGCCCTAATTTTAGTCTGTTCTGCTTTTAGTTCAGCTAAAAGGCCTTTTGATAATGATGTGAGTAAATCATAGTCTAAATTATGGTCATTTTGTATTATACGAAGTATCACAGTAAGACGTTGGCCCAATATATTATGAGCCCGCATCTTTGCATTCTCAATTTCTTTTTCTTGGCTAAGAATATGTAAGTTAGCGATTGTCTTCTTTAAATCATTACTCTTATCAGAAATCTCTTGATTTTGAAGTTGTAATTTAACGGTTAGTGTCCATAGTTTGCTTACATCAGTTACAGAGATATGGATATAGTTTTTCATTTGAAATAATATATTTGTTTTTGTAAACATCCACGCTGCACCGTCCGGAAGAAGGTAAACCATCTGCCCATCCAACTCTGCTTTTGTATATCTTGATTTAAACTTTCCTGAAACAAGCATATCATAAAATTGTATAGCGTTGCGAAATACCTTTCCAGTAATATCATTCATTAGATTCTGCATTTGATGGTTTGAAAGAAGTATATGTCCATCTTCTTCTGAAAATAATACTCCCGTATGTAAAGTGTCAATTGCATGTATAATCGATAATACAGTTATATCTGTTCTTATTGCAATAATACTATATATACACATTCTAATACTTCTAACTAATAAAAGCGTTAAAATTATGATAAAAGTCAAAGGAAATGAACTAGCTATAAGTTTTTCTGCTATTGGCAAGGATATAGCAAATAAGGGTATAAGGCCAAGTATTAACAAATCTTTCTTTAAAATATAAATAATTGTAGAGAGTATTAAAATTAAAAAGAAAATAATTATTCTAATATTTTCATATCCTGATGACACAACAAATCCAGTCTTATATCCATTTACAACCTGGCCATATAAAATTGAAAATACAATAATCTTACTAAGTACTAATATTTCAAGTATGGTTTTCATTATTCGCTCTGTATTTAATCTATGCTGGTAATAATTAAATAATATAGCCAATGTTTGAGCTAATACACAAATCCCTAACATAAAAGTAACAAATATACGTACTGTCCACGGAAAAGAAAAGAATTTAATCATATGCTTCTCCTTTCGGAAAGTAAACACTTATACCTTTTGTATCTTCTAAATCTTTTATATCTATCATACCTTTTACAGCAGTAATTGCTGCAGAAAGCTTGCTATCTATTGCTAATTTTTCTATCCTCTTTGCAGGAAGAATATGTATAGCAGTGTTTTCTTCTTCGTGGCAAAGCTGAACTATAATATATGGACAGGATATTTCAAGCGCTAAATCAGCTATAGTATTAAAAAGATCATAAAACAAGGTTCCATATCTAATTGCAAAACTCCCGTTTATTTCGTTTATAATTGCAATTTGGAGATTTGAACGCTTTGTAATTTCAAAAAGTTCATTTATATAATTAATTAATTTATCTGCATCTATTATATCTGTCTCTTTTTCTTGGAAAAACAAATTGCATCGCCTCTTTATATAACAAAGTAATAGCGCAATACGAGTAGTTTCTTTAAAATTATCTTTAGAGTGCTGTAATTGCTCTATCATCGAAGTCAACTTTACTACACTTTCAGCTATCTCTGTTTCTAATTGAGTCATTAATTGTGTTTTTGTATTTTCCTCATTAATTGACCGTTTAATTTTCTCTTCTTCTGCAAGTATATTATTAGCTTCTCTTAACATTTGTGTTGATTCCTTAATTTTGTTATTTAAATGATGAAGTTGACTAATATCTTCATTCCATACAGCATAACCACCTGGAATACAATTAACATACAGTAATGATTTATCATCTTGGCGAATCAATGCAGGATATGATGAATTGAGAATTTTATCAAGGCTAATATTATCAAAAGGTTCTGCATTTGCAGAAGCTAAGATACTTTTGCCTTCCTTATCTATTATTTGCATTCTAAGAGGCGATCGCTTGAAAAGATTGATGTATTTTGTATTAACTGGAATCAAACCCGATTGTATACAGGTTTCAAACATAAGCATGGTAAAAATTCCTGTAACAATCGTAATATCTGTTTCATAAATAACTGGATCACGCATTATATATTTATAATTATATAGGGCAAATAAAAGGAAAAATGCAATTGGAAAGATAAAACCTTTTTTTCTTGGATTTTTTAAACTCTTTTTAATTAATATCATAAACATTACAATAATATTCATCATGCAAACAAAAAGTATCAGATAATATCCAAAACCATATCCATAGTTTATATTCCAATCATATCTACTTAAATCTAATTTAAACACATGTCCATGAATATCATTAGTAAACACAAATGCTACTAAAAAAATTATTACTACAAGCATAACTCTCCACCATTTAGGTGGCAAAATCTTCTCTTTGGGCTTATCAATTGCCCATGCCATCCATAGCAAGACTAGTGGTAATGATAATTGGAATATATAAAATGCGTACCACAAATATCTTGTTAAAATGGGGTTGTCCTCTATCTGATATTTTATTAGACGTACTAAAGTCCATCCATTTAAAGTTGTTCCTGTGAAAATAGCAGCATAGCCAATACCTTTTTGTATGGAACGACGCAAGACCGATATCGCCCAGATAGTAACTACAATTATATAGACTAAAGCAAAGTTAAGATGCTCTCTATTATCAATAGACATTAAAGTTTTTGTTTTTAAAACTTTTCGTTCAAAAAAACAAATTGCTTTTTGAGTTTCTTTTGCAAAATGATTATAATCAATAACATTAGAAGTCTTTTTATACTCTGATTCATCAGGGTATATTGAATGCTTGCTTTCTCCATCTAATAATCGGAAGTTTGATTCCAATAATAATTCATTTACATTTCCTTTAAAATCAAGTTTTTTATTAGAAAGCAGACCCTTTTTATATGTAAATGTACCCTCTTTGGGTATAACTATTTCAATATTACGTCCATTTTTTATAAGTTCAGCGGCTTGATAGTCGTAACAAATTATAATTGGTGATTCAAATGAATTAATTTTAAGGATATTGTTCTTATGTAATTTCGATAATAAGTCGACTGCCTTTGATAGGGTGTAATTTTCACCTTCCAATCCAAAAGACATTGCAGCTGTTAACATTTGCACATTTCCAGTGGTGTTGGAGAAAGATACCTCCTCTTGGGTGGCATATAAATCATTCCATCCAGTAAGTCCAACATCTGTTTGATCTCGATCTAGCGCAATTATAACTGTTGCAAGATATTGAGGGTACCAATATTTTGCAATACCTGTTTCAATTGCACCTACAGCCTGAGTATCGAATGCTTCTGCAACATTTCCATTTTCCAAAGCATAATATACTTTATTGTCTGATTCTTCTATCTTATATGTAGGAAGTATCTTACCAATGATTTTTGAATATGACGAATAATCATCCTGATTAGCTCTAACTACGTTGGAAGTTAATTTCTTTGCACAGCCCGTACAAAGAATAATTATTATTAAGGAGATTAACAAAAGAATTACCGTTCTTGATTGCTTCATATCTTTCAAAAAATAACACCTCCTATAAAAACTAATTATTTATTTTACATGCTATTAAAAGGATAATAGTTTTGCAAATAAGTATTTTAATGAAGCATCATAAAACATAAAATCATCAATGACATTCTTCATTTTTGCCTCTATTGCCATTTTACGTTTTTCCTTATCATCCTGTGATACAAGTAATAAAATATGAACATTTGGAAGCTTTGCATGTAATATTTCACAAAATGATGGATTAATTTCATTTTCTTTTATCTTTTTATCTACAACATCTATTAAACCTGCGTCTATTAAGGCAATATCTATTTCTAAAACCTCTGCATCAAGCAATGCTTGCTCTGAGTTTAGTAGCAAGAAAAGCCCAAACCTTAATTCTGGATTGGATTTCATTGTTTCCTCAAAACTTTGTGCAAATATTTTGTTTCTAGTAATTAAAGCTATCTTTTTCATATTAATGACCTTTCATTATATAACATGCTTTTATATAATTTTATAAGCTACTATATTAATATATCAAAAATAACTTTTATTAACACTAGCCGTATAGGTTAGTTATATTATACAAATCCTTTATCCTTATTACAATCTTTTCATGAGATTCCTTGTCTTTTTCATAACAATATCTTTCTCTTAGGTTAAAACAATGATATACTATTAGGACATTAGTTAAAATAAATACAATTAAAATGGAGGTCGAAATGAAAAGAAGATATAAAATATTACCTATATTCTTAGTCTTAATAATATTATTTGCATTCAATATTGCAAGGGTTTCTTCTAAAGAAGATAGCTCTATTACAATTTTATTTACGCATGATCTGCATGACCACTTTTATCCTTTTGATGCACTTGAAGATGGTAAATTAGTTTCAAGAGGCGGATATGCTAGACTTAGTACTGCTATTAAGCTTGAAAGAGACATTAATCCCGAACTTATATTAGTTGATGCTGGTGATTTTTCAATGGGTACTTTGTTCCAAACCATATTTGCAAGTTCATCTCCAGCGCTTAGAATAATGGGGCAATTAGGATATGATGCAACCACTTTCGGCAACCATGAATTTGACTTTAGAGCAGAAGGTTTAGCGGATAGCTTAAATGCTGCTACAAATAGTGGTGATACACTGCCTGCATTCGTTGCATCTAATATTCTTTTCCCCTTAGATGACAAAGGAAGTTTAACTCCTTCATTAAAGGGTTTAAAAAATGCTATGAATGACTATGGTGTTAAAGATTATATAGTAATTAATCGTAATGGTATTAAAATCGGTATCTTTGGATTAGTAGGTAAGGATGCTGATTCTAACGCACCAATGTCAGAAGTATTATTTGATGATCCTATTTCCAAATCTAAGGAAATTGTCAATATATTAAAAACGAATGAAAATGTAGACCTTATTGTTTGTTTATCTCATTCTGGTACCTGGGATAAAAAATCTGATTCAGAAGATGAAATCTTAGCAAAAGAAGTACCTGAGATTGATGTGATAATAAGCGGACATACCCATACAGCGCATAAAGAACCAATAATTGTTGGTAATACTTATATATGTTCTTATGGAAGATATGGTGAGAATTTAGGTAAATTAACAATTAATCAAAATTCAAACAAACAATGGAGTTTAAATACATATGTTCTTAAGAGAATTGATGATAACTTAGAAATAGATGAAGACATTTCTAAAACCATAGATTATTTTAGGGATATAGTGCAAAAAGAATATCTTGATAACTTTAACATGACATTTGATGATGTTCTTGCTTATTCACCTTTTAATTTTACTGAAGCTTCAATCTTAGGCAAGGACCATAGAGAAGATACTTTGGGCAATCTTATTAGTGATTCATACATATATGCAGTAAAAAAAGCGGAGGGGCCTGATTACGAGCCAATTGCTGCAACTGTGGTTCCTTATGGTATTATAAGAGATTCCTTTGTAAAAGGGAATATAACAACATCTCAAGTATTTACAGTAAGTTCTCTAGGTATAGGTCCAGATAAAGTTTCTGGTTATCCTTTAATTACTGTTTACTTGACAGGTAAAGAATTAAAAACTACTGCTGAAGTTGATGCATCTATAACTCCTTTAATGGATGTAGCACAGTTATATATCTCTGGATTGAATTATACCTTTAATCCTAATAGGTTAATCTTCGATAAAGTAACAGATATTTACCTTAGTAATCCAGATGGTAGTAAATCCGATATAAAAGATGATCAACTTTATCGTGTTGTAGTTGGTCTATACTCAGCGCAAATGTTATCAGTTGTAGGAGATAAGTCTTATGGATTATTATCAATTATACCAAAGACTAAAGACGGAACGCCTATTACAGATTATGAAGCTCAAATAATATATGATGGAGAGCATGAGCTTAAAGAATGGCTTGCATTAGCAGGATACTTGAAATCATTTCCCGAAGAAAATGGTATTCCACACTTATCTGATTATTATAAAAATCCTCAAGGCAGAAAAATAGTTGATGATAATAAAAACATATTCTCTATTCTTAAAAGTCCTAATAAAATCTGGATAATAATTTATAGTATTATTGTCGTTATAATTACTTTCCTTTCTACTATTATTGTTTTCTTTGTTAAAAGGAAAAAGAAGAAATCCCTTATTAAAAACCCTAAATAAAATAATTCAACAAAAAAATTGGAGATATAGAAATAACCATATCTCCAATTTTACATTTAATCATTTCCTAATGTTATATATAGACAAGCTAACCCATAACAACTTGTTTCCACACATGGTTTATATCATCATATCGATAAACTATCTGTGTATTAATGCTTACTGCATAAAATATTTCTTGTTCAAAGTGATGTCCATGATATCTTCCTAGAGCTACTAAGTAGCACTCATCATCGTCAATTATATCCATCTCTCCATTAAACCAAATGGTCATACCTTCATTTAGATATTCTTTTATTTCTTCTACATAGTTTTTAATAATATCAAAAACAAATTCTTCTACCTCAGTGTCATAATATCCGTTCAATCCCTTTTCAATATAGGCTTTATAATCTGCATTTATAATCTCTATTATTTTGCCGTCTTTATTCGTTTCAATAAAATAAACCTCTCCCTTAGACATACCATCATTTAAGATTTCCAACTCTCTCTTATCTGCAATTTTATAAAGAACACTTGCTTGTATATCAGTATCATAAAGGGTCATTTGTGGAGGGTATAGTTGCGAAGTACCTTCTTCAGCTTCTTCCCACCATACATCATCTAACCAAATAGCATCATCTTCTGCCCCATGACCCCAAAATACTGCATAAAAATAATCATTTTTACGTGGTGGATACTGTGGCACATCCCCTATTAACTTCTCAAACATTATTTCTCCTGGTATATATTCATAATCCTCCATATCTGATAATTTATTAAATATGCAACTACCGTTACCTGAGAAAAACCAAGACATAACGCGTTTTCCATCATAAACAGTTCTATTTAGAAAAAAGAAATCAGCTTCTGAATAATTTTCATTTGATAATTTAAGAGAAATAAGATCTGGCACTTCATTGGGCTTTGCATACATCCTATCAAATTTTATTTCACCTTTGTAATCCCCTTTTGATTCACCATTAACAGAATCACTAAATGACAAATCCACTTTAAGTTCATTGCTAATACTCATCTTTACAACTACATTGCTCAAATATTCTATGCTACAAAACCATTCGCCCATAAGATATTCTTTTATTGCCTCTTCTGTAGTTAAATCAAGTGAGTAAGGAGTTTCCCCTCCAGAAATCAATTCCCAAAAGTCTGTTAGAATATCATACTTATATACCTTCTCTGAATCTATATTTACAGCATAATGAATTTCCCGCACAAAGTTTCCTTCATGATTTGTTCCTAGAAAAACAAGATAACATTTTTCACCATGAATTATATCGGTTTCCTCAGTATATAGAATTGTTAAACCTAGGTCTATATACTCTTGTATCTCATCTATATCATTTGTAAATATTTTAAAGATTTGATCTTTTATTAAATCATCTTCTATTAGATTCTCTTTTATACCATCCTCTGTGTTCATATTTGGTAAAGGAACTAATGTATCCTCTTTAATATTTGCTTTATTACACCCTCCTAAAATTACAACAAATACAAAGACCACTATTAATCTTGCATATTTTATCATTGTATAAGATGCCCCCTTTTTCCTATTAATAGCTTCTATATTCTTCCTTTATATTATAAGCACTTTTTATATCTTTTACAATCTTTACATTATAATTATTAATTTTTCTAGGATTTATAAAGTTTAAAAGCTATTTTTCTATTAATACTATATCATTTATTCATCAAAGTATGTATAATATGTATAATAAAACAAACTTATTTAATAAAGAAAGGACTTATGCTATGTCAAAAACACTTTATGAAAAAATTTGGGATCTACATACTGTTGACCAAGAAGAAGGTAAACCAGCTATTATATACATAGACTTACATTTGATTCATGAGGTAACATCTCCTCAAGCTTTTGAAGGGCTTAGACTTGCTAATAGAAAAGTAAGACGACCTGATCTTTCTTTTGCAACAATAGATCACAATGTTCCAACTATTAATCGTCAGAATATTGAAGACCCGATTTCTAAAAAACAAATAGAAACTTTAGAGGCTAATTGCAAAGAATTTGGAGTTACTCTTTATGATTTGGATAGCCCCTACCAAGGAATTGTACATGTCATTGGACCAGAGCTTGGTCTAACACTGCCTGGTAAGACAATTGTATGCGGTGATAGCCATACAGCAACTCACGGAGCTTTTGGTGCCCTTGCCTTTGGCATTGGTACTAGTGAAGTTGAACATGTTCTTGCAACTCAATGCTTACAACAAAATAAATCCCGAACAATGAATGTATCATTGAAAGGAAATCTTCCTGAAGGTGTAACTGCTAAAGATATTATCTTAGGTATCATAAGCCAGTATGGAACAGATTTTGGTACTGGATATGTTATAGAATTTACAGGTGACGCTATTAAAAATTCTTCTATGGAAGAAAGACTTACTATATGTAATATGACAATAGAAGCTGGAGCCAGAGCTGGGCTTATTGCACCTGATCAAGTAACCTATGATTATTTAAAAGGACGTAAATTTGCTCCTCAGGGTGAAGATTTTGAAGTTTCCGTTGAAAAGTGGAAACAGCTTGTTAGTGATCCTGGAGCCAAATATGATGCTACAGTAGAATTTGATGTTTCAACTCTTGAACCTCAAGTAACATGGGGAACTTCACCGGGTATGGGAACAAGTATTAGTGATGTAGTTCCATCTCCATCAGATTTTAAAGATCCTGATAA
>DUQJ01000159.1 GCA_012837865.1 Clostridiales bacterium
AACATTATATCAAATGTATATAGTAATCTGTTATTAGATTCTAACATTCTAATTATTCGATCATTACTAGTCTTATCTTTTTCACTATTCTTTTTAATGTTACTTGCATTTACATTATCAAAAGATACTTTACTCATATTTAAAAAATAATTGATTATTGTTATTAAAATTAATAATAGTCCCAATAAGGGAATACCATCTCCCATTGTAAAAAGATCTCCTTTATAATTATTTTATATATGTATCCAAAGAAAAGCTTATGATTAGGGCCTTGTCTATTTTCTTTAGCACATCATTATCTAGTCTACATACTTTGTCCTTAAGCCTAGATTTATCAATTGTTCTAATCTGTTCCAATAGTATCACAGAATCCTTAATAATACCATATTTTTCTGCGTTTATCTCCACATGCGTTGGAAGTTTTGCCTTATTCATTTTGGATGTTATCGCTGCACATATAACCGTAGGACTATGCTTATTACCTATATCATTTTGAACAATAAGTACTGGCCTTATTCCACCTTGCTCTGATCCTATAACCGGTCTTAAGTCAGCATAAAATATATCGCCTCTTCTAATTACCACTTTATTCACACTCCGTTTTATGGCTTTTCATTATTATTGCCAAATTTTGTCCGGTGTATTCTTAAAGATTAAAAATTATCCGATATATACTCTAGGAATCCTCTTGCCAACATGGCATATAAATTCATATACAAAGGAGTTTGATAATCCTGAAAGTTCCTCCACTGTAATACATGCGTCGCCGTCTGTTCCCAACAAAGTAACAAGGTCCCCTTCCTTTACATCATCTATATCTGTTATATCTACCATAAATTGATCCATACATATCCTACCTATAACAGGAGCATATTGCCCCTTAATAATTACTCTACCTTTATTAGATAAAGACCATGAATAGCCATCTGCATATCCTACAGGAATTGTTGCTATCTTAGTATTTCTTGAAGTAATAAATGTACTACCATAACTAACCCCAGTATCAATTGGCACTTCTTTTGTAAAAATGACATGAGTTTTAATAGTCATTGCTGGAATTAATTTAACTTTGTTTTTGTTTATTTCATCTGATGGATATAATCCATAAGTAATTAAGCCACACCTTACCATATTGAAATCTGCAGACGGAATATCTAATGTTGCTGCACTATTAGATATATGTTTAATAGGTATGTTAATATTATTATCTTCTAATTGTGAGATAATTTTTTTAAAATCATTTAATTGTTTATTAGCAATTGTTTTATCATCACAATCAGCTGCTACAAAGTGTGAAAACACTCCTTCGATTATAAGGTTTTTTAATTGGCTAATCTTTTTGATTTCATTCACCGTATCTAAAGATGCTAAAAATCCAATTCTACTCATTCCAGTATCTATTTTCAAATGTATTTTTGCAATTTTCCCTTGTTTCTTTGCTTCTTCATTAATTTTTAATGCACTTTCATATTTAAATACAGTTAAAGTCACATTATTTGCAATTGCCAGATGAGTTTGTTCATTAGAAGTATAACCTACTACTAATATAGGTTTATTTATTCCTGATTGCCTTAGTTCAATTGCCTCTTCAACTATAGCAACTCCAAAGGCATCGACAATATCATTAATAGCCAAGGCTATTGGAACAGCACCATGGCCGTATGCATCGGCTTTAACTACTATCATAATTTTAGTCTCAGGCAGTTTGAATTTTCTTATTTCTTTTACATTCGCTCTTATTGCATCTAAATTAACATCAGCTTTGACTCTATAATAATTCAAATTTTACACCTCTTTTAATTATCATTTGTTTCATTATAAGAATATTATTATCATCTGTCAATTAAGCAAATATTATATTCGTAATAATATTATATTCAACAACGCTAATCCAATGTGACAGATTATTGTTACAATTCTTTTATTATAAATACACAAGAAAATATAGCAACTATTTAGCTGCTATATCGATTCTCCAACCACAAAAGCATTTGAATATTCTTTTGTATTAGATATTGAAACATGAATTTTGTTAACCATTTGTTTATTAGCCTCATTTAATGCTTCACCATATAAATTGACATATGGTTTACCCATTTCATTTCTTAAAACTTCAATCTCTATAGCTTTGATTTTCCTAAAACCCGTTCCTAGCATTTTAACAACTGCTTCTTTTACTGCAAAATTATCAGCAGCTTTTATTATATCAAGGTCTATTATTTTTCTCTCATCTTCAGTAAATACTTCTACTATAAATCTTTCTTTTTTACAAGCATCAGTAACCCTTTTAATTTCTATTAAATCAATTCCTACTCCAACAATCATTAGTCTTTGTCCTTTTTAATAATATCCCCAACATTTTCATCAAAAATCTCAATAACATCCGGACCTAATACATCATGCATATATGAATAAATCAAATAACTTTGTTCTTCTAGTTCTTGTTTGCGAATGATATTATCTTTTAATTTGTTTCTAATATCCTCTATCCATAATTTGATCTTATTAATTTCAACTTTATTTGTTTGCATACTTTTGTAACACACTTGAATACTTTCTAACATAAGCTTTTCATTAGCAGTTCTAATTTGATATGGCAATTCAGCTAATAATTCAGATTGATTATCAATTCTTTTATTAATATCTTCAATCAACTTTTTATTTCTATCCATTGTCTTGTCATCCGTATTAACTTGGGCGTTTTCTCCATCAGGTATATGTTCAACTATCTCTTTCATTAAATCCTTTTTAATTTTTTTTAAATCTTTAATTTCATTAACAAGTTTGCCTTGCCTTTGCATAAGTTTTGTAACTTGTCTCTCTAATTGTTTAACTATATATGGTTTATTTTGTCTTGCAAAAAGTTCATGCCATCTGCTATCTAAAGTAAGGATTGGTAATTTCTTGTTTTTTATTAAATTAATTGTTTTATTTGATTTTCTTTTTTCAAACATAATTAAATCAATCCCCCTTATTTGTATAATTTATTTATATTGATTTATCTAATTACTTTTATTTGAAGATAATCGAAATGATAGCCTTAACAAACTTTCAGCTAAATGAACATTCTCAACAACTATGTCCTTGGGTAAATTTAAATCAGTTGGTGCAAAGTTCCACATCGCTTTAATACCCCATTTCGCTAAATTATTAGCTATCTCAGATGCATTAAATCTTGGAACTGTTATTGCAGCAATGTCTACATAGTTTTCTTTCATATAGCTTTCTAATTCATCTATTGGTCTTATTTTAATTCCCCTAATCTCATTTCCAATTAGTTTAGGGTCAATATCAAATAAACTTTTTAAAGTAAAACCTCTTCTTTCAAAGTCTGCATAATTGGCTAGTGCTTGCCCTAAATTACCAGCTCCAATAATAATAATATTATGCTGTTTATCTAAGCCTAATATTTTCCCGATTTCTGCGTAGAGATAATCAACATTATAACCATATCCTTGTTGACCAAACCCTCCAAAATTATTTAAATCTTGTCTGATTTGGGATGCCGTTACACTCATCATCTCACTTAACTCTTTTGATGATATTCTAACAACATCTTTTTCAAGCAAGTCTCCCAAATATCTATAATAACGCGGGAGTCTATTTATAACTGCTTTTGATATTTTCTTTTCATCCACGGTATTTTCTCCTTAAACAAATTATAATTAACGAAAACCATCATCTAATATGTGTTTCTTTATTAAATACTTTATTGTGTTAATTATATTCAATTGTTAATAATAAGTCAATTAAACTTTATAGAGCTCATTTACTTATATATGTCTTTATGTTAATATTATAGCTTAATAAGAGTAAAAAGGAATGATATTAATGATTTTGTCATGTAATAATATAAGCATGTCTTTTGGAATTAACCAAATATTGAAAAATATTTCATTTCATATAAATGAATACGATAAAGTTGCGGTTGTTGGGATTAACGGCTCTGGTAAATCAACCCTTTTTAAAGTAATCATAAATGAACTTCAGCAAGATGAAGGTGATGTATATATTGCAAAAGGTGCAACTATTGGATATCTTGCACAGCACCAAGGCCTTACATCAGACAATAGTATTTATGAAGAACTACTTTCAGTAAAACAAGATATAATTGAATTAAATTCTAAAATCCGTTCAATTGAATTGGAAATGAAGCTTGCTACTGGTACTCAATTAGATCTTCTGCTAAATCAATATAGTAGATTAATGCATGAATTTGAAATTAACAATGGTTATGCTTATAAAAGTGAAGTTATTGGTATCTTAAAGGGATTGGGTTTTGACGAAAATGAATTTGATAAAAAGATAAATACTTTATCTGGTGGACAAAGAACTAGGGTTGCCTTAGGTAAACTACTTTTAACAACTCCGGATATTATTTTATTAGATGAGCCTACTAACAATCTTGATTTGTTGTCTATATCATGGCTTGAAACTTATTTACAAAATTATAATGGAACGGTTGTTGTTATCTCTCACGATAGATATTTTATCGACAAAGTAGTTAATAAAGTTATAGAAATTGAAAATACCTCTGTTAAAACTTATACAGGCAACTATTCTGATTATTCTGAAAAAAAAGCTATGCTGCATAATGCTTTGTTAAAACAGTATATGAATCAACAAAAAGAAATTAAACATCAGGAAGAAGTTATAAATAAGCTTAAATCATTTAACAGAGAAAAATCTATTAAAAGGGCAGAGAGTCGAGAAAAATTATTAAATAAAATTGAACGTTTGGACAAGCCCAGTTCTGAATCTTTAAAAATACACTTTAGTCTAGAACCAAGGGTGCAGTCTGGCAATGATGTATTAAAGGTTAAGGGTTTATCCAAGTCATTTGCTGATAATAATTTATTTGAAAATCTTGACTTTGAAGTTAAAAGAGGCGAAAAGCTTGCAATAATAGGTTATAATGGAACGGGTAAAACAACAATCCTTAAGATAATAACTGACAACATTGAAGCTGATTCTGGTGAAATTAAACTTGGCTCTAAGGTACATATAGGTTATTATGACCAAGAGCATGATGTTCTAGAAATGGATAAAACTTTATTTGATGAACTTCAAGATACATATCCACATCTTGATAACACTACTATAAGAAACATACTTGCAGCATTTTTATTTACAGAGGATGATGTATTTAAACTAATAAAAGACTTAAGTGGTGGTGAAAGGGGTAGAGTTTCTTTAGCAAAGCTAATGCTGTCTGAGGCTAATCTGCTAATACTTGATGAGCCTACCAATCATCTAGATATAGACTCTAAAGAAATCCTTGAAAATGCATTAAACCACTATAGCGGAACTGTTATATATGTATCCCACGATAGATATTTTATCAATAAAACTGCAAGTAGAATATTAGATTTAACCAATAAAAAACTTGTAAATTATATAGGTAATTATGATTATTATCTTGAAAAAAAAGATGAGTTAGAAGCTATTTATTTTAAAAACAATAATGATGTAAACGTCTCTGATAATTATTCAAATGAAAATAATATTTCTGAAGGCAAACTAAATTGGCAGCAACAAAAAGAAGAACAAGCTAGAATTCGTAAGCTGACTAATAGTCTTGCAAAAATTGAAGATGAAATACACAATATAGAACAGCGCTCTTTAGAAATAGATAATTTATTAGCCTTAGAGGAAATATATACCAATGTAGATAAATTAGTTCCTTTAAATAATGAAAAAGAATTAATAGAAGCTAAATTAGAATCACTGCTTGAAGAATGGGAAGATCTATCATCCGAAGTTCTTATATAATTATATTTAAAAAAGCTACCATATATAATGGTAGCTCTTCTTTTAAATCCCTTGATCACTTATATTTTTTATTGTCATCATCATATGCTCATGTGCTAAGCTTTCTGCCAAATCTCCATTACGTAATTTTATAGCATTTAATATTGCAGTATGCTCTTCATTTGATTGAGTAGCACGATATGCTTGCGAAAGTGTAATCATTCTTATTCTTTCAACATAATGGTGAAAATCCGTTAAGACATGGTTCAATATTTTACTGCTAGAAGCTTTATATAAAATTTCATGAAATCTATTATCAAGCTCTACAATCTGTTCATATCTTTCTTTTTTAGCATTATATTCTGATAGAAAAATAATTTCTTCTAGTTCTTCTATTTGCGCATCTGTTATATTTTCACTTGCCCATTTTGCGCATAAGCCTTCTAAATACGACCTGATAACATAAATATCGGTTATATCTTTTCTTGAAATACCTGTTACATAGGCTCCTTTATTAGGAATAATATGAACTAAGCCTTCTAACTCTAATTGCCTTAATGCTTCTCTTACAGGGGTTCTACTTACTCCTAGTGCTATAGCTATTGTATTTTCTTTAAGTTCTTCTTTTTCCTTATAAACACCAGTGAGGATATTTTCGCGTATTTGATTAAATACTCGTCCTCTTAATGAATATTGCTCCGTGTTAGCAGATTTAATCTTATTGTCCTCCAAGGATTCACCCTCCTAATGCACTTATGCCTACCTAATTGTAATACTAGATTTTTTCTATTGTATTCATTAAATAATTAGCAAACTCTTCACCTGTTGCACCAGTATCTCTACCTGTTAAAACCAATTTCTTTTCTTCAACTGTACAAATATTTAATGCTTTATATAATTTATTTGCTTTATCTACGTGTCCAATATGTGATAGTAACATGGCTGCTGCTCTAATCATACTACATGGATCAGCATATATGTCCCTGCCTTCTAATACCATTCTTGGTGCAGAGCCGTGTATAGCCTCAAACATAGCATATTTCTTACCAATATTAGCACTACCTGCTGTACCTACGCCACCTTGAAATTCTGCAGCTTCGTCTGTAAGAATATCACCATATAAATTCGGTAAAACCATAACCTGGAAATCAGCTCTTCTTTTTTCATCTACCAGCTTAGCTGTCATAATATCAATATACCAGTCATCAGTTTCAATCCCTGGATATTCCTTAGCTATATCGTAGAATATATCTAAGAATTTACCATCAGTTACTTTAATAATGTTTGCTTTTGTAACTGCAGTAACTCTTTTTTTACCATTAGCCTTAGCATATTCAAATGCTGCTCTTATTATTCTTTCTGTTCCTTGTGATGTTACTACAGTGAAGTCTACACCTAAATCTTCAGTAACATGAATACCTTTACTTCCAACTGCATATGCACCTTCTGTATTTTCTCTATAAAATGTCCAATCAATTCCTTGTTCTGGAATATTAACAGGTCTAACATTTGCAAATAAATCTAGTTCTTTTCTCATTGCTACATTAGCACTTTCTACATTTGGCCATGGATCACCTTTTCTAGGTGTAGTTGTAGGGCCTTTTAGTATTACATGACATTTCTTAATTTCTTCTAATACTTCAGGTGGTATTGCT
This sequence comes from Clostridiales bacterium, assembly GCA_012837865.1. Taxonomy (GTDB): domain Bacteria; phylum Bacillota; class Clostridia; order Lachnospirales; family Lachnospiraceae; genus Mobilitalea. The sequence goes on from DUQJ01000159.1 coordinate 7,407, forward strand.
ACTTTTTCTTCTGCTCTGCGTTCAATAGTAAGTCCATCTATTATTTTAAAAGTTACTTTTCCATTGTTTATTTCATCTTTTAGTAAATATTCTAAAACTCTTTGTGCTTGTGATGTTATTGCTGGGCCAATACCATCTCCACCACATACACCAATTATAATTTGATCTAACTTATTATAATCTACAAATTCACCTTGTGCCTTCATTTCATCTACACGAGTTAATTGTTCTTTTAACAATTCACCAAATGCCTTTTTAGCTAATTCAATTCTTTCTTCTAACAAAATAATATCCTCCCTTTTGTTTCCTTGTATTAAGTAAACAAAGTAGATTTATTATTTTATATAAATCTACTTTGTTATATTTTAAACTATTAAT
>DUQJ01000160.1 GCA_012837865.1 Clostridiales bacterium
TATAGATAGTTGTCATGATATTAAGTTTAAAAAAGATAGTACTAATGTAAGTTAAATATATTTTAAAACTATAGATGAATAAATGTATTTATACCATTAAGTACTTGTAAGCACAAAAAGACGACCTGATAAATAGGTCGTCTTTTTGTGTCAATTCATATTAGTCATTTAAATTAATTTTGTCATCTTTTACCATTTCGTCTTTAACATATTTATCAATGTTTTCTTCTATTGTTTTGACTTCACTTAAATTTACTTGAGAAACTTTGCCACCAAGAAAGCCTGAAAGTAAACCTTTTAAATCAATTCCTAAACCTTCTGCCATTCCTTCTGTTATTTCTGTTGTTCCATTTACTATGTCTTTTAAAAGTTTAGTATTATTGCCTTCACCAAACATTGTAATTTTGTCAACCTTAGATAATGGTTGTGCAACATTTTTAGCAATTTCAGGCATAGCTTTCATTAACATTTCAATAACTGCAGCTTCACCATATTTAGCCATCGCTTCAGCTTTCTTGTCAATACCTTCAGCCTCAGCAAGTGATTTTGCTTTAATAGCTTCTGCTTCTGCTAAACCTAAGGCTTTAATACCTATAGCTTGTTGTTCTTTAGCATGTTTCTCAGCATCAGCTTGAGCTTTTTTAGCTTCAGCCTTCCGTTGTTCCTCGAATAGTTGACCTTCTGCATCTTTTTGTCTTTTGAATAATTCAGATTCAGCAATTTGTTCTTGTTTGTATCTTTCAGCGTCAGCCTGAGTTCTAATTTCAGCATCTAATTTTTCTTTAGTAACAATAACTTCTTGTTTTTTGAGCTCTGCATCTCTTTCAGCTCTTGCTATTTGAGCGTTAACAGTTGCAGTTTCAACCTTTCTTTGTTGTTCTTGATTTTGAATTGAATATGCGGCGTCAGCCTCAGCCTTCTTAGTGTCCGCAATTATTTTTAACTCTGCTTTTCTTATTTCAAGTTCATTATTTCTTTGTTGAATTTCAGTTTCAGATATAATTCTAGCATCATTTGCTTCTTTGTCAGCTTTTGCTTGTGCAATGGCTACATCTCTGTCTGCGTCAGCTTTAGCAATAGCTGCATTTCTTTTAATTAATGATGTATTATCAGCACCAAGATCTTTAATTAAGCCATTTTCATCTGTTACGTTTTGAATATTACAAGACAATATTTCAATTCCTAATTTTGCCATATCTGGGGCAGCCTTTTGGACAACTTGGTCAGAGAATAAATCTCTATCAGTATTAATTCCTTTTAAGGTTAAGGTTCCTATAATCTCTCTCATGTTACCTTGCAAGGAATCTTTCAAATCTTCAGTAATTGATAAAGGATCTTTATTTAAAAAGTTTTTGGCTGCTAACTTAATGTCCTCTTCTGAAGTATTTATTCTTATTTTTGCTACCGCATCTACATTAACATTAATGAAATCATTTGTAGGTACACTTTGTTCTGTTTTTATGTCCACAGTCATTTGACCTAAATACAGTTTGTCTAATCTCTCTAAAAAAGGTATTTTTATACCTGCTTGACCAATTAGAATTCTACCTTTCTTTTTCAAACCTGAAATTATGAAAGCCTGATCTGGTGGAGCTTTCACATAACCCATTAATAATATTGCTATAATTGCAACAGGTGGTATTAACTTTACTATAATTTCCAATAAACTTCAACTGCCTTTCTTTTTGTGTGTTTAATTTTATTTACTGATTTTATTATACCATTTAAATTAATATTGTTGGATCCCTTTCTACATACTACCTCTTTACTAATCCAATTCTATTCTATGTGTACCATCCATGTGTAGATCGTTATATATTACCGCATTTAAGTATTCATCAGTTGAGTTCATAACCCTATACCCATATACACTCTCCCCAGGAGCTAAATACACTTGACTGTCTATCTTATCCCCCTCCACTTCCTTTTCGGCTCTTTCATTTACTACTCTATCCCCAGCATGATATTTACCATTACGCTCAGCCTCAACACTCACCCCACTAAACCTATATTCATCATCACTTGTATTTTCTACATTTATATATACAACAGGATAAAAACTTACCTGCTCACCATCCTTATTTAACTCTTCATGATAAACATTTACTACTTTATCCACCTCTATCTTTATACCATCAACTGTAACAGATTTACCTATCTCTATAATTTCCTTACCATCTACTATGTCTCTATCTTTACTCTTTTTATTCCCTTCCTTTTTACCAGTTACTTTATCTAAGCTACTTAAAGCCTTATCTGCCATCTTGTCTAACTCTAACACCTCACCATTATTACCACCTACATTAATTTCTTTACTACTATTACTGCACCCTGTTGTAACTACAATCACTAACACTGCTACCATCATTAATCTTATTTTATTCCTCATTATACTTATAA
>DUQJ01000161.1 GCA_012837865.1 Clostridiales bacterium
GAGAGCGGTATACTTTTTAAACTTAAAAACTTAATAAAGAATAATAAAGTTAAATTATATACAAATAATATTGTTATGAGAGAAATTGAAAGACATATAAAATATGATGTTTCCGATGCGGTAAATGAATTGAAAAAAGCTAGAAACATAATATCAAAACGTATTTCACCAACTATCGTAAAGGATAGCTCAATTTACCAGATATTTGATGTACCATGTAAAAGTACAACTGAAAAAATTGCAATTACTAACTTCCGACAATTTTTAGAAGCATGTAACGTAACATACCTTGATAATAGAGGTATAGACATTGATGCGATTTTAGAAGATTATTTTAATGGTAATGCTCCATTTGAGAATAAGGAAACAAAAAAATATGAATTTCCTGATGCCTTTATTATTTCTAAGCTAAAAGCAGAATTTAATAAAAACAAACCAGTATGGATAATTAGTTTAGATAAAGGATTTAGAAGTGCATTAGATAATCAAGAGGGTTTGACTTGCTTGTCTTCAATTAATGAACTCTTAGATATGATAAATAAACAGGATCAAATGTATGATAAAATTATAGAATATATTGAGAATACTGATGTACAGAAAGAAATATACGATTTTATTAAAGCAAGAATAGAATATGATGATATTGAGATAGATGGCTTTGAATGGGACCGAAAAGGTTACCACGAAGGTTATGAGTACCACTATATAAATATTACTGATGTTTCTATTGAAAACTTTAATATGACTTCTGTAGATGAAATCAGTGAAGATATGATTTACTTAACTGTACTATGTAAAGCGAAAATTTCTGCATCATGTTCCTATAACGATTACGATAACGCTATTTGGGACTCTGAAGAAAAGGAATATATATTTCTATCGGAAGGAGAGGTTTATGAAGAGCATGAGCCAGAATTTACATGTAGTTTAAGTTTAGAGGTTAACCATGAGAATGATGATGTTAGTTTCTTAGTATCTAATATTTCATATAATTTAGTTCTAGACCAATATTCGAGAACAGAACAGAGTTTAGTTGAACACCAAGACCCTAGACTAGATGCCGATGCGGAGATGATGGATACCATGGAGGAATACTACAAGCATTAGCAAATTTAAACTTGTAAAAAAGCATTTATTATCTTTACTAAAATTAAAGGTTTTAATTTAATGCCGCATTATTCAGAAATGGACTTTAACATGATTTTACATCGTATTTCAAATTTCAAGAATGTAATCCATTTTAAATTGTACATAGATCTTTTATATTATGTAGATACAGAAATATGATGAAGTTTAGAAAAACGCATAAACAGACATAAAAGTAGGAGGTAGGTATGGGGAAACATGACAGTAATTCTATTACACAAGTAGCATACTTTGCAATTAATACTTATTACAGTGAATTGAACATCGAGCCCATAGATCTAGAAGTGGAATTTATAGATGACTTATATAAAAGAAGGTTAGAGTTAGCGATTGATGAAAATGATAAGAATAATGTTAAAAAAAACAA
>DUQJ01000162.1 GCA_012837865.1 Clostridiales bacterium
ATAAATTTAAAGGAGATCGAATATGAAGGGTACAGTAGTATCTACTTGGGTAGATTCTAGTAGGAAATTATATGGAGATAAAATTGTAAATGAAGCAATGATTAAAAATGGTTTGTCATCTGCACATATATTTAATCCTTTAGAAGATATTGATGATAATGTTGCCAAGGGTATTGTCAATTATATAGGAAAAGCAGTTAATAAATCAGAAAAAGAAATATGGTTTATAATGGGTGTCGAAAACATAAAGACTTTTAGCAAAAAATATCCTGGATTCTTTAGACATGAATCAGCATATAATTTTCTAAAATCAATGAATGATGTACATTCAATAGTAGTTAAAAGAATTAAAGGATCTGTGCCACCACAATTAGATGTTGAACCAATAAATATTAACACTGCTAAATTTGTTTATTCTTCTAAAAGAAATATGGGAGATTACTTGGTTGGATTGATAAGTGGAGTAGGAGAGTTCTTTGGTGAAAAAATCGAAACTAAGATTATGGATAATTATAATGGACGAATTGTATTAGAATTAAAGTTCACAAATCCTATTATTTATAACAAGACATTTAAATTGAATCAACTTTTATCCTTTGGATTAATTACTAGTTCTGCGGTAAAAACAGCATTATTAAGTGCTGTAGCTATACTTCCTTTATCATTCATTGTAACTAAAGGATTGTTTAAATCATTAATATTAGCTGGATTATCATTTCTAGTCACTTTTATTTCAACCAATCTATTAAATTCACCTTTAAAAAATATTACATATGAACTTGATAAATTAGTTAAAAAAGAATTTATAGCTAACTCACACATTCATACTAATGATGAATATGAAAAGATAATGGAAAATATTAATTTAATTAAGAGTGATATAAGTTATGATTTTATCGGCTTTAATGCAATTGTAGATGAAATGTTTATTTTTAACCATACATTATCAGATATTTCAGAAACAATGAAAGACACATCAGGTGAAATTGGCTTTGTTTTAGAAGATGTTGCACAAGCTGCAATTACACAAGCAGAAGATACTGAAAGTGCAATAAGTGTTTTAGATGGTACTGTTAAAAATGTAATTAACGTTACAAATGAAACTCAAGAAAACAAAGATAAAATTGCTACAGCAGTTCAAAATATTGAACAAAGTTTTAATAATGTAAAACAGACAGCTGAAGGTATTAATACCGTATTAACTAGATTCTTTGAAATTAAACAAAGTGGTAGTAATCTAAAAGATAATGCTTCAAATATTACTGGTATTGTTGCAATAGTAGCTAAGATTGCTAAGCAAATTAATCTTTTAGCATTAAACGCTTCTATTGAAGCTGCACGAGCTGGTGAAGCAGGTAAAGGCTTTGTTGTAGTTGCTGATGAGATAAAGAAACTATCAGAACAAACAAATGATGCTGTTGGCAAGATAAATAATAGTTTAAATGAATTTGCAGATAGTATTGATTATGTTGTTAATGATATTGATGTACAATATGATGTCTTAAAAAGTGAAAATAAAAATCTAAATTCTGCAATAAATATGTCAAGCAAGTCCAATGAAGAATTAAAATTAGTATCAGATATAATGGTTCAAACATCTCAAGATCTAGATGTAGAAGTAAAACAAATTACTAATTTATTTGAAGGAATTCAAAACCTTGCAGCTATTGCTGAAGAGAATTCAGCATCTACAGAAGAAGCAAGTTCTAATGTAACGGTTTATTTAGAACAAATAGGTGAATTATCAAATCAAATTAATACTTTTGAACAAATGATAAAAGGATTCCAAGATGAATTAAGCAAATATATAATATAATTACATTTGATTTTTATTAAAATAGGACAATCATTAGATTGTCCTATTTTAGAATATATAAGGTGTTTAATTTTAAGGGGGGGTAGTGTCAAATGAATAATAAAAACAAGGTAATATGATTTATTTAGTAGACCCTTAGATGTCCTAGATATCAACGATAAGGACAATAAAACCTATATAGTCAATTAATATAAAATAAAAGGCACTAACTATTCGTTAAATATGTATTTTGCGAATAGTTAGTGCCTTAATAAGTTGAGTTTAATACTTCTGTTCTCCTATAATACGTTCTAATTCTAACAAATCAGATCTTGATAAATCTTGATTCTTCAAA
>DUQJ01000163.1 GCA_012837865.1 Clostridiales bacterium
TCAAGACAAAAGCCAAGCAATAGGCTTGTTTCTACAAAAAGAAGTTACACCCAACTATTCCTATGGAAAGTTTAAAACTAGAGGTTTAAAAGAAAATGCTAAATATCATTTTACTAATCATCAACATATATTCAATGTTAAAGAGTTTGGTGATTTAATTAACACTATAGCCCCAATTCACATTAAAAAGAATTCTCTTGCACATAATATTATTGCTATAGTGAAGAAGATGCCTGGTGAAATAGAGGACTGTATTGCATATGGAAGTTTATTTAACAATAGTGGAGTGAAATTGAAGCAGGGTTTTCAAGGAATGGGATATGATGATGAAACGCGGTTGTTTCAAGATTATGCTAGTAGAATATATTTATGGGAAGAAATTACTTGAAAATAGTTAAATGCTCTAATAAACTTTCTCAATCTGTTATATAATATCTTTGTACAACATTAGAGAGTAGGTGTAATTTATGAGAATGTATGATTTAATAAAAAAGAAAAAAGAAGGTAAAGAGCTAACAAAAGAAGAAATCAATTTAATGATAAAAGCTTATGTTAATTCTGAGATTCCAGACTATCAAATGTCAGCGATGTTAATGGCTATATGTTTTCAAGGTATGAATGATGTAGAAACAGCAGAACTTACAATGTCTATGGCTAAATCAGGTGATATGGTAGATTTATCTTCAATTGAAGGTGTTAAAGTGGATAAACATAGTACAGGTGGTGTAGGAGACAAAACAACTTTGGTAATTGCTCCAATAGTTGCTGCTTGTGGAGTAAAAGTTGCTAAAATGTCTGGTAGAGGATTAGGCCATACGGGTGGAACTATAGATAAGTTAGAAGCTATACCTGGAATAAGGTTAGCAATAGAAGAAGAGGAATTTTTTAGTATTGTTAATAAGGTTGGAGTTTCAGTTGTTGGTCAATCAGGTAATCTTGCACCAGCAGATAAAATGCTTTATGCATTAAGGGATGTTACTGCAACAGTTGATAGTATACCATTAATATCTGCATCAATAATGAGTAAAAAATTAGCAGCAGGAAGTGATTGTATTTTATTAGATGTTAAAACTGGCAGTGGAGCATTTATGCAAACTATTGATGAATCTATAGAGTTAGCAAAAAGAATGGTAGCAATTGGAGAACATTCTAATAGAAGAACAATGGCATTAATTACAGATATGGATATTCCACTAGGATATGGCATTGGCAATTCAATAGAAGTTATAGAAGCGATTAATACTTTAAGAGGCAAAGGCCCCAAAGATTTAACAGAAGTTTGTGTGATATTAGCATCAAATATGTTACATTTAGCAGGCAAAGGTGACTTAGAAGATTGTGAGGCCATGGTCCTTGAAACAATTAAGGATGGTAGCGCCTTAAATAAGTTAGCTCAAATGGTCGAAGCTCAAGGTGGAGATGCAAACTTTATATTAGATACAAATAAATTTGATAAGTCAAAGTACTCAAAAAACATAATTTCAGATAAAGCTGGATATATATCTCATATGAATACTGAAGAATGCGGCATAGGATCAATGTTATTAGGTGCAGGAAGAGAAACACAAGAGAGTATATTAGATTATTCAGCAGGCATTATATTGAACAAAAAAACTGGAGATTATGTAGAAAAAGGTGATGTATTAGCTGTTTTGTATGGTTCAGATGAAGATTTATTTGAAAAAGCAGAACAAGTAATTAAAGAAGCATATATATTTAGTGACAATGCAATAAAAAACAGGCCATTGGTACTTGCTAAAGTAAGCAAGGACAATATCGAAAAATATTAAAAATATAAAATTAAATTAAAACAAGTATAAAACAAAAAAGCATCTATATTTCTTACAAAAAATAAGAATATATGATGCTATTTTTGTGTGATTTGTCAGAAACTACATATAGTAAAAGCATATAATCCATTGTAGGAACTATAAAATTATGTTAAAATTAAGATATATAAAAGATACTATATAGAAGATATATGAGGAGGGGATGGTAGTGGTGAATACATTGTTTAAGTATAAACGAATCTATATATTATTATTAATACCAATTTCATTCGCCTTACTTATGCTATCCAAATATAATGCATTTTTTGCAGAAGAAATAATGGCAAGACGCATATACTTCATATTAGCACAGGGAATTTCAATGATAACAGGCATGCTTCCCTTCTCTATAATAGAAGTTATATTGATTTTATTACCGATTATAATTTTAGGAATTATAATTTTATTTTTAAAGAAACTATTTATTACAAAAGACAAAAAAACAATAATTATTAAGGCGATATTAAATATACTATCTTTTTTTAGTATATTATTATTTTTATATATTATCTTATGTGGTACGAATTACTATAGATATACCTTTAGTCAATATTCTAATTTAGAAATAAAAGATTCATCTTTAGAAGAACTATACGAATTAAGCCTTCATCTAGTAGAAGATGTTAATAAGTTTAGAGAAAATGTTATGGAAAATGAAGATGGAGTATTTGTTTTATCTAATGATATTTATAAGACGGCAAAAATATCTTCAGAATCTTATAAGCTAGCATCAAAACAATATCCCGTTTTAGGTGGAAGATACCCCTCTAGTAAGCCAGTGCTCTTATCAAAACTCATGTCAAAAGCAGAAACAACTGGCATATTCATACCTTTTACAATGGAGGCAAATATTAATGTTGATGTTCCAGATTATTCAATTCCAGCTACAATGAATCATGAATTAGCACATCTTAGAGGATTTATGAGAGAAGATGAAGCTAATTTTATTGCATATATTACTTGTATGGCATCTGATAGCTTTGATTTAAAATATAGTGGATCGATGCTTGCATTAATAACTGCTAATAATGCACTATACAATCAAGATAAAGATTTGTATTTTGATATAAGAGATACTATGTCTGAGAAAGTTATTAGGGATATAAGGGATAATAATGAATATTGGCAGCAATACGAAGATACTGTAATATCAGTTGTTTCCAATAAAGTAAACGATGCGTTTTTAAAGGCGAATAATCAAACAGATGGTGTGAAAAGTTATGGGAGAATGCTTGATTTATTGCTGGCTTATCATAAAATTAACCAATAAAATGAAAAAAGGTTGATATTTTAAAAGTTTATGCTATACTTATTACAGAATTGTTAAATAAAAATTAATTGCATAACATAAATGTAATAACTTAAGGAGATAAACATGTTTAAGAACAAGCTTTTAGTCAATTTATTATTAACACTAATTTTATTAGTAACCTTTTCTTTTTCAACATCAAGCAAAATATATGCATCAGTTGTTAGCAAAGATTTAGACCAGGAAGAAATAGATGTTTTAAATATTGATGATAAAGATCAAGAGGATTTAGAAGAGAATAATTCAGATGATCAATTAGATGAAGAAAAAACAGATGAAGAAGAAGTTGGAGAAACAAAAAAGACAGAAATAGATGAAGAAATAGATGAAGAAATAAAAAAAGCAACAAAAAAAGCAAGTAAGAAAAAGGCTACTTATTCTAAAAGTGATTTAAGATTATTATCAGCTTTAATATATGCTGAATCAGGCGGAGAATCTTATCAAGGTAAATTAGCGGTTGCTAATGTGGTTTTAAATAGAGTTAAGAGTCCAGTATATTCACATGCTAAGAATATTAAACAAGTTATATATGATAAAAAATGGGCTGTTCAATTTGCAGTAATAGTTAAAAATAAGAAAACGGGCACTAGTCCTATAGATAGAGCGTTACAATTATATGATACTGGTAAATATCCTGGTAGAAATAATAAAATTGAAAAAGTAGCAATGGATCAATGTATCAAAGCAGCTAAAGCTGCCTTAGAAGGAAAAAATAATATAGGCAAAATACTATGCTTTAACTCTTTAAAATGCTCAACTACTAAAATCAAAAGAAATTACCCAGGCTATAAGATAATTGGAAATCAAATATTTTATCGCACTAAATAGTTAAATAATGAATCTGATTAATGGCTACATACAATATATAATGTGTGTAGCTTTTTTAATTTATTAAGCATATATTAATAAATACTTTTAACTTATGTCTCTTTGTGCTATTATATAAGGCAAGATATATACTTAAAGATATGAAGAAATGTTATATTGGAGGTTGTTATGGAAAACAAAGAACTGTCAAAGGAAGTTGTATCAAAAAACTTTATTGAACAAATTATTGAGAAGGATTTGGCTGAAGGAAAAGTTAAAGAAATCAAGACTCGATTCCCACCAGAACCAAATGGTTATCTTCATATAGGACATGCAAAATCAATATTACTAAACTATGGTTTAGCTCAACAATATGGGGGTACTTTTAATTTAAGATTTGATGATACTAATCCTACAAAAGAAAAGGTTGAATATGTGGACTCAATTATAGAAGATGTTCATTGGATTGGTGGAGATTATGAAAACAGATTATTTTATGCCTCAGATTATTTCCATGATATGTATGAAGCGGCAATTAAATTAATTAAAAAAGGAAAAGCTTATGTATGTGATTTATCAGCGGATGAGATAAGAGAGTACAGAGGTACTTTAACTGAGGTTGGTAAAAACAGCCCTTATCGTGAAAGAAATATTGATGAAAATCTTGAGATGTTTATTAATATGAAAGAGGGTAAATATGGTGATGGTGAGAAAGTACTTAGAGCCAAAATAGATATGACGTCTCCTAATATGAATATGAGAGATCCTATAATCTATAGAATAGCAAGAATGACACACCATAATACAGGTGATGATTGGTGTATTTATCCTATGTATGATTTTGCACATCCTATTGAGGATGCAATAGAGAATATAACGCATTCTATATGTACTTTAGAGTTTGAGGACCATAGACCTTTATATGATTGGTTTCTAAAAGAAATAGGCTATGAGAATCCACCACAGCAAATAGAGTTTGCAAAGCTTTATCTTACAAATGTAATAACAGGTAAGAGATATATTAAAAAACTTGTTGATGATGGTATAGTTGATGGTTGGGATGATCCAAGACTAGTAACTATAAGTGCTTTAAGAAGAAGGGGTTTTACGCCAAGTTCTATTAAAATGTTTATGGAGCTATGCGGTGTATCCAAAAATAATAGTTCTGTAGACTATGCAATGCTTGAGTACTGTATTAGAGAAGATTTAAAGCTAACTGTACCGAGAGTTATGGCTGTTCTTGATCCAATTAAAGTAATCATAACAAATTATCCAGAGGGACAAATTGAATATTTAGAAGCTGCAAATAATCAAGAAGAAGAATCAATGGGAACAAGACAAATACCATTTGCCAGAGAATTATATATTGATAGAGACGATTTTATGGTAGAGCCTGCTAAGAAATATTTTAGATTATATCCAGGTAATGAGGTCCGCTTAATGAATGCATATTTTGTAAAGTGTGAAGATTATAAATTAGATGAAGATGGTAATGTTACAGAAGTCTATTGCACCTATGATCCAGAAACTAAAAGTGGAAGTGGGTTTAATGCAAGAAAAGTTAAAGGAACAATTCACTGGTTGGCTGCTGAGAAGGCAATACCTGTTGAAGTTAGATTATATGAAAATATAGTGGATGAAGATAAGGGTGTTTACAAAGAAGACGGTAGTGTTAATCTAAATCCTAATTCATTAACCACTCTAAAGAACTGCTATTTAGAGCCGAATGCTATTGAAAGAATACAAGATATTTCTGCTCATAATGCATTTCAATTTTTAAGGAATGGATATTTCTGTGTAGATAGTAAAGATTCGACTAAAGAAAAACTTGTATTTAATAGAATTGTATCTTTAAAGAGTTCATACAGGCCAGTTACAAAATAATTATAATAGGAGTGATAAAGTGACTAATTTATTTTCTGGACTAGAGGAGTTTGGATTTGATAACATATCAAACTTAAATATTTATGAAGATAAAAAAGAAAAAGTAGATAAAAAAGTTACAAAAGAAAAGGAAGAAGTTAAAATTTATGAAGAAGATTTTATATTTGATAAAACCTTTAAATGTCCATCCTGTGATACTGAATTTAAATCGAAATTTATAAAGACGGGAAGAGTTAAATTATTATCATTGGATACAGATTTAAGACCAAGATATCAAGATGTTGATTCTTTAAAATATGATGTAGTAGTCTGCCCTAGTTGTGGTTATGCTGCAATCACAAGGTATTTTACTTATTTGACAAGAACTCAAATTAAATTGGTTCGTGAACAAATAACATCATCTTTTAGAGGAATTAAGAATGATGAAAGTACTATTTCTTATGATGATGCAATTATAAGGCATAAATTAGCTCTTGTTAGCGCCATCGTAAAAAAAGGGAAAACATCTGAAAGAGCATATACTTGTTTGAAATTAGCTTGGTTATTAAGAGGTAAAAGGGAGACTCTTCCAGAGAATACTCCGGATTATAAAGATGAAGTAAAAGTCTTGGAAAAAGAGGAAACGGCATTTATAATGAATGCTTATCAAGGATTTAAACAAGCATTTGCAATGGAGCCATTTCCAATGTCCGGTATGGATGAGATTACTGTAACACTACTTGTTGCTGAATTAGCAAGAAGAACAGGAAATAATTCAGAAGCTGCTAGATGGATATCAAAAATATTAATATCGAGAGAAGCTAATGATAGAATTAAAGATAGGGCAAGGGAAATTAAAGACTTACTAGTGGATAACAAAGAGTAAGAGAATAGGGGTAATATATTGAGAGAAAAATTATATGCAATACCTGTAAATGACGCATTTAATAAAGACTGTGAATGCCCTCTATGCTTTATGAGAGATACATTGGAAAATGATGCTATAAACTTTACTATGGGGCCAAGCTATATGGAAGATGATGTAAGAGGAATGACTTCTCAATTGGGGTTTTGCGGAAGGCATATTGAATTAATGTATAAACATCAAAATAGACTGGGCCTGGCACTTATAATTAAGTCTTATATGGATAAACTTATTAATGATATAGAAAAAACATCGAAAACCAATAATATTTCTTCTAAGACAATGTTTAAAAAAAAGGGTTTTGAAAACAAACCTAAGCATATAGAACTTATTAATAAATTAAATGAATCGTGTTATATATGTAGTAAGATTGAGAATACTTTTGATAGATACATAGCAACGGTATTTCATTTATATAATACAGATATTAATTTTAAAGAAAACTTTACAAAAATCAAAGGTTTTTGTACTAAACATTATGGCTTGCTATATGAATTCGCGCCAAAGTACCTTAAAGGTGGAAGTATTGACCAGTTTCTTACTGAGTTAAATAAATTATACTTAGATAATATGAAGAGGGTAAGAGATGATTTAGATTGGTTTATTGATAAATTTGATTATAGATTTGTAAACGAGCCATGGAAAAACTCAAAAGATGCATTGCCTAGGAGTATTATTAAGTCGAATTGATAGAGGCTTGTTATATTTTTAGAATATTCGAATATAATTAAAATGATTTAGTTGAAAAGTTATTGCCATTAGGTTAATAACTTTTCTTATGTAATAAAAAGTTAGGACATATGAAGATACTATTAATTAAGATTAAAAGAGATTAAAAGAGATTAAGGGAGGTTAGAAGAGATAATACCGAGAAGCCGCCTTGAAATCAAGCTTATACACAGAAGATAAACTTGCAAGATATGGCTATATTTTATAATATATTAAACAGAGATTAGCACTCAGCAACAAAGAGTGCTAACAACAAAAAAATTATATTTAAAGGAGGACTATATAATGAAACTTATACCTTTAGGAGATAAAGTAGTTCTAAAGCAATTAATTGCTGAGGAAAAAACAAAATCTGGAATAGTATTACCAGGACAAGCACAAGAGAAACCACAACAAGCAGAGGTTATTGCAGTAGGACCAGGTGGAATGGTTGATGGAAAAGAAATTACTATGCAAGTAAAAGTTGGTGATAGGGTTATTTATTCTAAATATGCTGGAACAGAAGTTGAATTAGAAAGCGAAGAGTTTATAATTGTTAAACAAAATGATATTGTTGCAGTAATCGAAGACTAAAATAAGAAAATTGAAATAAATATAATGGAGGTTAAATTATGGCTAAAGAGATAAAATATGGTGCAGATGCACGAGCAGTATTAGAAATAGGTGTTAATAAATTAGCAGATACAGTAAAGGTTACATTAGGCCCAAAAGGAAGAAATGTTGTATTAGATAAATCGTATGGTTCACCACTTATAACTAACGATGGTGTAACTATAGCAAGAGAGATTGAATTAGAAGATGCATTTGAAAACATGGGTGCTCAAATAGTTAAAGAAGTAGCAACAAAGACTAATGACGTAGCAGGTGATGGTACAACAACAGCTACAGTATTAGCACAAGCAATGATTAGTGAAGGTATTAAGAATTTAGCAGCAGGTGCGAATCCTATAATACTTAGAAGAGGTATGAAAAAGGCTACAGGCTGGGCGATAGATTCTCTAAATGTTATGAGCTCAGAACTTAAAGGTAAAGAACAAATAGCAAGAGTAGCAGCAATTTCAGCAGGAGATGACGAAGTTGGTCAGCTAGTAGCTGATGCAATGGAGAAAGTATCTAATGATGGAGTAATAACAATTGAAGAATCAAGAACAATGATGACAGAGCTTGATTTGGTTGAAGGTATGCAATTTGATAGAGGATATGTATCAGCATATATGGCTACAGACATGGAGAAGATGGAAGCTAATTTAGATGATCCATACATTTTAATAACTGATAAGAAAATTTCAAATATTCAAGAAATCTTACCATTACTTGAGCAAGTTGTTCAAACGGGAGCAAGATTATTAATAATTGCAGAGGATGTCGAAGGTGAAGCACTTACAACATTAGTTTTAAATAAATTAAGAGGTACATTTAATGTAGTTGCAGTTAAGGCACCTGGATATGGTGATAGAAGAAAAGAAATGCTTCAAGATATAGCTGTACTTACTGGTGGAACTGTAATTTCTGAAGAATTAGGTTTAGACCTAAAAGAAACAACTTTAGAGCAATTAGGTAAAGCTAAATCTGTAAAAGTTCAAAAAGAGAACACAATTATTGTAGATGGACTTGGCCAAAAAGATGAAATATCTGCAAGAGTAAGCCAGATTAAAGCACAAATTGAAGAGACAACATCTGAGTTTGATAAAGAAAAGCTACAAGAAAGATTAGCTAAGCTTGCTGGAGGAGTTGCGGTTATTAGAGTAGGAGCTGCAACTGAAACAGAGATGAAGGAAAACAAGAATCGTATGGAAGATGCTTTAGCAGCTACAAGAGCAGCTGTAGAAGAAGGTATTATTGCAGGCGGTGGTTCGGCTTATATTCATGCAAGCAAGGATGTAGCTAAGCTTGCTGAAGAACTAGCTGGTGATGAAAGAACTGGTGCAAATATTATACTTAAAGCATTAGAAGAACCATTAAATTGCATTGTAAATAATGCAGGCCTTCAAGGTTCAGTAATTATTAGTAAAGTTAAAGAGCATGATGTAGGAATTGGATTTGATGCATTAACAGAACAATATGTAGATATGGTTGATGCAGGGATACTTGATCCATATAAGGTGACTAAGACTGCTTTGTTAAATGCAACAAGTGTAGCTTCAACACTATTAACAACTGAATCTGTGGTTGCAAATATTAAAGAAGACGAACCTATGATGCCAGGTGGTGCAGGCGGAATGGGCATGATGTAATACAATAGAAGAAAATAAAGATATAGACAATAAAAGCTTCGCCAGATTTTGGTGAAGCTTTTGTTCTTATATAAAAAGAATTAACTTAAATTTATAATTCAGCTATTCTTGATACAGCTACATAAATTCCGGATATTTTATACCAAGTGGGAAAGTCCACAACTCCTGTAACGGGAAGTTTGAAAATTTTCTGAAACGTACTTACTGCTTTGGAGGTTGCAGGACCATATGATCCGTCAACAGCTATCTTGGGTATTTCTGTATAAGTTTCTGCTATACGATTAAGTTGAGCTTGCATTTGCCTGACAGAAGTGTTTTTAGTGCCAATTACTAGATTTTCACCAGGCCAAGACTGAGGTACTCCTGATACTTCTGTTGCGGTATTTATAAAAATTGAAGGCCCGTAATAATGTCTTAGTATTTCTATAGGTGTCCTACCTTGATCTGCTAAATTTTTAGAGCCCCATTGTGTCATCCAACCTGGGCAACTTGCATTATTACCATCACAGTATTGTGTTAGTATTGGCTGTAAGATACCTGGTCTAGATAAGAAGTTTACAAAAACATTATCAACAGCTAAACCGATTGTATTATAAATGTTTCTGCCGGGCATCCATTTGTGATCATATGCTGTAGATGATGTAATTGTAAAATTATAGCCCTTATTAAAATACCACTCAGTAAATACTCTATTGAGAGTAAAGGATAAAATAGCAAGAATGTTAGCATAGATAGCTGAATCTGGCCATGTAGCATATATTTCGCTTGATGCTACATTTTTAATATAATCACGAAACCTTACATAGCTATTCTTAGCCTTACTATTAGGTGGGCCATCATGGACTATAACGAATTCTGGAATAACAACATTTTGCAAAACTATTTCTCCAGATTCTCCAACGGGCTTAATTTCATCTTCAGCAATTTTAGGAGGATAATCTCCGAACAAGGTATGTGGTGGTATTACATATGAGATAGCTTCGTTAGCACCTATAGGGGCCAAAGGAAGCATCATTACATCTTGCTCAGCAGTTACATCTGCTAGTAGCTGACTATCACTAATAACTACAGATTCAAAGCCTGGTGCCCTAACGGAAATGTTGTATTCAGCATAGGGTTGTTCTGCGGAAGGTTCAAGGCTATAGTCTATTGAAGGTGTATAAAGAGGAATTCCCTCAATAAGCCCAGAACTATCAGTCTTAAATTCTTCAATAATATTTTGAGGTGATCCACTTGAGGATATTGAGATTGTTGCATTTTCAACAGGTGTAAGATTAGTTCTTGTACATCGTACATCAAGATAGCCGATGGATTGGGTGGATAATTGTGCTGGGTAAATAATTCTTTTATCAAAAGGATATGAATTCATATTAGTCACTAAAGTTAACCTCTTACAATATTTATTATAAGATATGTTAATAAATATACAAATATGATTTTATAGAATATATAAATAAAAAAGGTAGATATTAATTCAATCTACCTTTTGTTTTGCGTTTTAAATTTTAATTATATAAAGTGTTTTTTAATTGAATTTTATATAAATTACTTGGTAAAACTTCATCTGTACTAGCTAGTAGTTGAAAATCAAAAATTGTTTTCAAATAAATATTTAAAGATGTTGCACTTTTATATCCTTCTGAATTGAAATAATTATCTAAAGCTTTGTTTAAATGGCTTTCGGGAATCCTATTTAATTCAGGAGTTTCATCAAAATATTTAGTGTAGCTATCGATATCATCTTCTCCGACTATTATAATACTACATGTTGCATATCTCCTAGTTCCATCTGCTACATCACCAATTTCGGCAAACACATATGTGTGACCTAAGGCTCTGCTTGTTATTCTACCACCACTACTAATAGTGGCAATATTATAATCGTAACTAGAGAATTTAGCATCCTCAGCGGTATTGCTAGGTTTTAATATTAATTTTAAAATATCACTTTGATTTAATGCCAAAATAATTCTGGATTTGTTAGATTTTACACTAACAGCTGGTGGTCCAACAGTAACATCACATGTTAAAGATGATGTTGTGCTAGCTGATTTTACTGTAACAGTTATAATAGCATTACCAACTTTATTTGCAGTTATAAGACCAGCACTATCAACAGATGCGATATCAGAATCACTTGATTTATAGGTAACCTTTGCTTTTTGGGGTAAGTTATAAATTTTTATTGAAAAATCTTTACCCTTAACTATAGATTTAGACTTTAAATTAAGTCTAACACTAGGTTTTTTATCATCAACTGTGGATGCACTTGAAATTATTGTAAAGTTCGATACTATTGTTGGTACGAATAAGATACAGGCTAGCAATAATCCAAAAGTAAAAGCATATTTACTAAAATTTCTTTTCATTGCGTCCTCCTATCATGTATAATATAATAAATATTATTTATACATTTACAATACAATTATACTTGCAAGCTATGTCAATAAAGTGTCAAGGAATTGTTAATTTGCATTTAAAGCATATAATATGTTATATTATTTATAGATAGAAAGGAGATTCTTATGCAAAGAATTTTAATAGCTGATGATAATAGTGACATTACAGATGTATTATCAACATATTCTAAGATGGAAGGACTTGAACCCCTTATTGCAGCTGATGGAGAAGAGGCTTTAAGGTTATTTGAAGAGCATAATCCGGATGTTGTATTATTAGATGTAATGATGCCAAAAGAGGATGGTTATGAAGTATGTAGAAGAATAAGGCAAAAGTCTAATGTTCCAGTGATTTTGATTACTGCAAGAGGAGAAGACTTTGATAAAATAATGGGCCTTGATATTGGAGCAGATGATTATATAGTGAAGCCTTTTAGTCCAAGGGAAGTTATGGCTAGAGTAAGAGCTGTGCTTAGAAGAATCAATCCCAATAGCACAGTAACAGAATCAGAGAGCATTGTTAGAATTAACAATTTAACTATAAATCTAGAAGAATATTCTTTATATATTGAGGATACAAAGATATCACTAACAAAGAAAGAAATTGAAACAATGTGGACACTTGCTAACAATCCTAACAAGGTATTTACAAGAGATAATTTACTAGATAGCTTGTGGGGATTTGATTATTTTGGTGATAGCAGAACAGTGGATTCACATATTAAAAGACTAAGAGCCAAGTTAAATAAAGTTGACCATCCAGATTGGGCTATAGAAACAATTTGGGGTGTAGGCTATAAGTTTGAAATAAAAGAATAACCAATAAACAGTATTATTAATAGTTATGGAGTATAAAATGGAGAATAAGAATAGAGTTCAGATATACAATCGGCTTTTTTTTAAGTTATACATAAATTATGTTATAATGCTGTTAGTTACAATCGTTCTTATATGCCTAATCTTTATTAATCTATATGAAAATGCAATCAAAAGAAAGCATGAAAATCAGCTAGAAAGACAAGCTTTAACAATTGCTGAAAGAATGACTGAGTTTGTAAAATATAATAAATATGATAATTTTTTTGAATATCATAATATTTTAGAAGAGATAGATGATTTGGATATATGGACAATATCTAATCCTAATGCTAAGAATCCAATGGATGTTCGCTTAGAAACTACTTCCTATGATGAAATTTCAGAATCAGAAAAATACACAGGTATCGTTGAAAATGTATTTACTGATAAGACAATGATAGTAACCGATTATGATGAAATATATGGACTTACAATGACTACTATGGCTGCGCCAATAATAGGCGACAATAGAGAGGTAGTAGGTGCTGTTATCCTTATGTCAACTGTTGAAGGACAAAAGGACATTGTTTCTGACAGTGTTTCACTGATGATCAAAAGTAGTATTGTATCAATGGCCATATCATTTATTGTAATTATAGTATTTGCCACAAGGTTATCTATACCAATATCAAAAATGAGAGTAACTTCTTTAGAATTATCATCGGGTAATTATAATGCAAAAACTAACATTGATAGAAAAGATGAAATAGGTGATCTTGCCAATTCGATAGATATCTTATCTGATAAATTATTGCATAATGAGGTTTATAGAAGAGAGCAGGAGCAAACAAGACAAGACTTTTTTGCGAATGTATCTCATGAATTAAGGACGCCTATTACTGTAATAAGAGCATATACTGAAACTTTGGTTGATGGAGTAGAGAAAGATCAACTTAAAGTACAACAATATTATAATAGAATGCTAATAGAATGTAAAAACATGGAGAGACTAGTTGGAGATCTAATGCTCTTATCTAAAATGCAGAATCCTGATTTTGCAATAGATAAAGAACAAGTTAATATTATTCAAATATTTGATGATTTAATACGAACAGCAAATGTTATGGTTGAAAGAAAAGATATAAAAATTCTAGTGAAAAAAGATTCAGATGTATGCATGATGTTGGGGGATTATGGTAGGTTGAGACAAATGTTTATGGTCATAATCGACAACGCTGTTAAATTCTCCGAAATTGGCAAAAACATATATATTGAAATTACTAGTAAAGATAAAATAGTAGTATCGATAAAAGATGAAGGTATGGGGATATTACCAGAAGAGTTAGATAATATATTTGATAAATTTTATAAATCGAATATTAGGCAAAATGCTTCTGGAACAGGTCTTGGACTTGCTATAGCAAATCAGATATCTTTAAAACATGATGGTGAAATAGAGGTTTATTCACAAATAAATAAAGGAACTGAGTTTGTGTTTATTTTTCCCAAACTCGAAAAAGAAATATAAGAGACAATATTTGACAGAAATATAATCTTGATATTTATTGTAATTTGCTATGAAATGAGGTATAATAAATATATAATTTCCTGAGGTGTTCGACACTCTTGTTATTTTGAACCTACATCTTTTAATTGGGAATCCTATATTTTTAAGTCGATGTTAAGCCATCGTTTGTAGTGGAAAACAAAAACTTATTTGCGGTATCCCACCTAGCATTGCTAGGACTCAAAATGCAAGAAACGGCACTTTGGGCATTTACTAAAGATATATATACTAAAGATGCATTTACTAAAGATAAATGGTTATTGCATATCAACTTATGTTGTTATGCGATAACCTTTTTTTATTTAGTTGACAAAGAGATATAGGTAAATTAAAATTAAAACATGATTAAATGATAAAAATTAGGAGGTTTCACATTGGATTATGGATTAGTACGTGTTGCTTCAGCTACACCTAAAATTAAAGTAGCTGATTGTGAATATAATACACAAAGAATAATTAATTTAATAGAGGAAGCAAATAAAAAGTTAGCTAAAATCATTGTATTTCCAGAATTAGTTATTACAGGATCAAGCTGTGGTGATTTATTTTTGCAAACTAGTTTAATTCAAAATGCAGAAGAAGCTCTAAATATTATTGTTGAAAGTACTAAAACGATTGATATAATGGGAATCCTGGGAATGCCTTTTAGCTATAAGGACAAATTATATAATGTTGGCGTGGTATTTCACAAAGGTGTAATATTAGCAATAATACCAAAAAGTCATATAAAACAAGGTGAACAATCACGATATTTTGATAAACCAAGGGATAAAACAGAATTTTTACAAATAAATAATAATAAAGTTATCTTTGGTTCCAGAATTTTAGTGGAATGTCTTAATAAAAAAGATTTAAGAATAGGAATTGAATTTGCAGATGAATTAATATTACCATTATCCCCTAGTTTTAATCACTGTAATGCGGGGGCAACGATAATTGCTAATTTATCAGCAATTGAACATATAATTGGTAGAGAAGAAGAGACAAAAAAATTATTAGAGCTACAATCACGCAAATTAATTACTTCTTATATTTATTCTGGAGCAGGTGAAGGTGAATCTACGACAGATAATGTTTATATAGCGAAAAACTTAATTGCTGAGAATGGTAGGATATTATCTGGTGCAAAGCCTAGTGATACTAAATTAGAAAATAATATACAATATTCAGATATTGATTTACAGATTATAATTAATGATAGAAAGAGAAAAAAATACTATAATGAATATAAGCAATTAGATGAATATAACACAGTATATTTTGAGTATGAAAAACAAAATGTGAGTGATAATAATTTATTGAGGGAAATACGAAAATCACCATTCATTCCAGTAAATGAAGATGAATTATATAATAGATGTAAAGATATTATAAATATCCAGTCTCTGGGCCTGAAAAAGCGTTTAGAACATATTAATCTTAAAAATGTTGTAATCGGAGTATCGGGAGGATTAGATTCAACTTTAGCACTTTTGATAATTAAAAATACTTACGATATGCTAGGAATTAATACATCGGGCATTTATGCAATAACAATGCCATGTTTTGGGACAACTAAGAGAACTTATAATAATTCTGTAAAGCTTTCTAAAGAACTTGGAGCAAACTTTATGGAGATACCAATTAATGAGGCTGTTGAGCTTCATTTCAGGGATATAGACCATAATAAAGACAACCATGATGTAACATATGAGAATTCTCAAGCAAGAGAAAGAACTCAGATATTAATGGATATGGCTAACAAGGTGAATGGATTAGTTATAGGCACTGGTGATATGTCAGAATTAGCAC
Organism: Clostridiales bacterium; assembly: GCA_012837865.1. Taxonomy (GTDB): domain Bacteria; phylum Bacillota; class Clostridia; order Lachnospirales; family Lachnospiraceae; genus Mobilitalea. Next base: position 16,252 of record DUQJ01000163.1, read on the forward strand.
TGGGATGGGCAACCTATAATGGTGATCATATGTCAATGTACGCAGTAAATGCTTCTATACCTAAAACATTAGTAAGACATTTAGTTAAACACTTTGCAATTAATTCGGATGATGGATTACAAAAGGTATTATACGATATTTTAGATACGCCAGTTAGCCCAGAACTTCTTCCGCCTAAAGATGGAGAAATTTCACAAAAAACAGAAGAGTTAGTTGGTCCTTATGAATTGCATGATTTCTTTATGTATTATATTTTAAGACATGGATTTAGCCCAAAGAAGATAGAATATTTAGCTAATAAAGCTTTTTCTAAAGATTATACAAGGTTAGAAATAAATAAATGGTTAAAAGTTTTTTATAAGAGATTCTTTTCACAACAATTTAAAAGATCATGTTTACCGGATGCTCCTAAAGTTGGTAGCTTATCATTATCTCCAAGAGGAGAATTAGTAATGCCTAGTGATGCATCTAGTAGTTTATGGTTAAAGGAGATAGAATAACAGAAAAAGCTTAAGTAGGAATTTAAACACCATACTTAAGCTTGTTGTCTATAGTATATAATATGTATTTATTGTTCTACTGATTTAGCTTTTTCTAATACCCCACGAATTTCATTAATTAAGTATGTTTGAGTATAAGAGGAATCTTCTAGAAGTGTAATTTCTTCAAGAGGCACATCATTATACAATTGTAATGCTATTGCATCTAAGGAAGGTTGCATTAAGGGGTACATAGTTGCAATTGCTTCATCTAAATTAACGAGACGAATGGAAGTAATACGATCCTTTTCAGCTATTACCTCTAGATTTAAACTGGTATCATTTAATTTGAAAGTGGAGGTCCAAACTCCCGGTGTATAAAAATCGTTTTTAGATGTTACATCCTTCTTATTATTAGCTGAAAACATATATATAAGTAATAAAATCAGTAGAACACCTAACGCTGCGAAAATCACAGTGTATATTATTTCTTTTAATTGGACAACGACTATTTTTGTTCTTGCCATATCTATCCTCCAAAGCTTTAGTTGATTATGTTTTATTATATTTTATTATGAAACATCAGTATTTATGCACTTTATTATTTAATAAGTTTACATAGGAGGGGTTATATGTCGCTACAATTAATTCTTGGAAGTTCAGGAGCGGGAAAATCGCATCAGTTATATCAAGATATAATTGATAAAGCAACAAAAGAAACAGATAATAACTACTTAGTTATTGTACCAGAGCAATTCACTTTACAAACACAAAAAGATATTGTAACCATTCATCCTAATAAAGCCATTATGAATGTTGATATATTAAGTTTTCAAAGATTTGCATTTAGAGTATTTGATGAAATTGGTGGAGAAAATTTTCCAATACTTGATGACACAGGCAAAAGTATGATTATTAGGAAGGTTATAGCTGATAAGAAAAATGAACTTACTTTATTTGCAAACAATACAAAGAAAGTAGGCTTTATAAATGAATTAAAATCTATTTTATCTGAATTTTATCAATATAGTATAGGTGTAGAAGATATTGAAAAAATGAAGGAAGTATCAAAAGATAAGCCTGTTCTAAAGGCTAAATTAAATGATATTATTACTGTTTATAATGCTTTTGATAATTTCATTCAAGATAAATACATAACAGCAGAAGAGATTCTAGAAGTTTTATATAAAGTTATAGATGATTCTAACTGGATAAATAATTCTATAATATACCTAGATGGTTTTACAGGTTTTACGCCGGTTCAGTATAAAGTTCTAGGTAAAGTTATGAAAAATGCAAAGGAAGTTTATATAACACTTACAATTGATCCAAGGGAAGATATTAGTGATAGTAATTATGATTACAATTTATTTGGAATAAGTCAAAAAACAATTATGCATTTAAAAGAAATAGCTTGCCAAGTAGAAGTTGATTTTGAAGAGCCTATTTATGCTGAAGAAAAAAATAAAAATGAAGTGTATAGATTTAAAAATTCTTTATCACTAGCAAGTTTAGAAAAAAATATATTTAGGTATCCATATAAAGTATTTGATGATGAACAAGGTGATATAAGGATTTTTGAATGTAGGGATAATACAGGAGAAATTGAATTTGTAGTAAAAGAAATTAAAAGACTTGTAAGGGAAGAGGGATATAGATATAGGGATATAGCAGTTGTTACTGCAGACATTGAACAATATGGGCTTATAGCATCTAGGAAGTTTGCGCAAAACAAAATCCCTTGTTTTGTTGATTATAAAAGAGACATGTTAAACAACCCATATGTTGAACTTCTTAGATCACTTGTAGATATAATTGTTAACAATTTTAATTATGAAAGTGTATTTAGATATTTAAGGACGGGATTATCCACACTAACACGTGAGGAAGTAGATTGTCTTGAGAATTATGTAATAGCCAAAGGTGTAAGGGGATACAGAAGGTATAATGAGGCTTTTACAAGAGTATATAAGTCTAATGAAGCAATTAAAACAGCTGAAATTAATATAATTAGAGAAAAGTTTGTTATAGAGATAGAAGAGATTTATCAGGCTTTTAAAAATAAAGACAATTATATAAAAGATTATGTTATGGCATTATATGAACATAGCAATAGGCTTAATATTGAAAATAAATTAATAGAATCTGCAGATTGTTTTCGCGGAAAAAACCTATTTATAGAAGCTAAGGAATATGAACAGATATATGAAATTGTATTGGAGTTTTTCAAACAGATAAATCTATTACTGGCTGATGAAAAAGCAACAATTAAAGAGTTTGGTGAAATACTTGAGGCAGGACTTGCTGAGGCAAGAGTGGGAGTTATACCACCAGGAGTAGATGAAGTTGTAGTAGGTGATACACACAGAACAAGATTGAAAGACATTAAAGCTTTATTCTTCATTGGTGTAAATGATGGAATGGTTCCAAAAGCTGGTGCTAGTGGAGGCATATTATCTGATATAGACAGGGAATTATTATTAGAAAATGATTTTCAAATAGCTCCAACGGCCAAACTTAATGCATTTATAGAACAATTTTATATATATTTAAATTTAACTAAAGCAAATGATAAGCTATATTTAACTTATCACAATCTTAATGAAGAAGGTAAAACAAGTAGACCATCATATTTAATAAGTAAATTGAAACTTATATTTCCAAAGCTTAAGGTCGAATATGATAATCAAGATGATATTAACACAGTGTTAAATGACAAAGGATTGAAATATTTGGGGGATGCTTTAAGGAAATACCCTAGTCAAGATTTAACTGACCTATGGAAAGAGATTTATATATTCTATCAGGCTAGTGAAGAGGATAAAGAGCTTTTAAATAAGCTTATTAATGGAACTTTTGATAGACAAACTAATCATAAACTCTCAGAGAAAGTAGCCCAACAACTATATGGGAAAGAATTATTAGGAAGTGTTACAAGGTTAGAGAAGTATGAATCCTGTTCATTTGCACATTTTCTAACATATGGTTTGCAATTAAGGGAAAGGGCTGAATTCAAGTTAGCCATACCAGATATAGGGAACATATTCCATAATGCAATAGACAGTTTTTCTAAAAAGTTAGGTTCCAGTAATTACACATGGCATGATATCCCTGATAATACAAGGGAAGAATGGGCTAATGAAATTGTAATCAAGGTAGTAGAAGATTATGAAAATTCATTTATAAAAAGTAGCAAGCGTAATGAATATATAATAGAGAGGGTAAAAAGAATAACAGTTAGAACTTTATGGGCATTGTGCAATCAAATTAGGCAGGGAGCTTTTGAGCCTTATGGATATGAACTTGCCTTTGAACATAGTCTTAACAATAAGGAAACATTACTTAGAGGACGAATTGACAGGGTAGATATTTATGAAGAAGATAATAAGATATATGTAAGAGTTATAGATTATAAATCTGGCAAGTCTTCATTTAACTTTGAAAAAATATACTATGGGCTTCAACAACAATTATCTATATATTTAAAAGCGACTATGCAAGTCTTAAGTGAAAGCAATCCTAATAAAGAAGTAGTTCCAGCAGGTATATTGTATTATAATATTGATGATCCTATTGTAGACAAAACTGATAAATACTTAGAAGAAATATATAAAGAACTTAAAATGGATGGATTAATTAATAAGGAATCTAATGTTTTGCAAGCTATGGATAAAGAGTTTAAAGATGCAAATGGTGCAATTAAAGCTTCTGTTAAGTCAAATATAATTCCAGTAAGCACAAATAAAGATTCTAGCTTGTCTAAATCTTCTAATGTTGCAAGACAAGAACAAATTAATAATATGTTAAAGTTTGTTGAAGATAAATTAGAAAAAAGCAGTAAAGAAATCTTAGAAGGTCAAGTAAGTTTAAACCCTTATGAGATGAAAGATAATAAAGCGTGTGATTATTGTTTATATAAATCAGTATGTGGTTTTGATAGAAGATTGCCAGAACATAAATTCAGGAAAATAGGTGATGTCGAAACAGAAACAATAATGAATGAATTGTTTGGTGAAAAAGAAGAAAAGGAGCTAAGCTGATGAAATGGACAAAACAACAAAAAAAAGTTATTGATGTAAGGAATAAGAATGTTTTAGTTTCAGCAGCAGCTGGATCAGGTAAAACTGCAGTCTTAGTTGAAAGAATCATATCCTTAATAACTGGTGAAGATAATCCTATCAACATAGATAGATTGCTTGTGGTTACTTTTACTAATGCAGCGGCAGCTCAGATGAGAGAAAGAATTGGAAAGGCAATTGAAAATCAATTGTTAAAAACTCCTGATAATATTAATTTACAAAAACAGTTAACTTTACTTCACACTGCACATATAACAACAATACATAGTTTTTGCTTAAATGTAATAAGAAATTATTTTCATACAATTGACTTAGACCCGTCCTTTAGAATGGCTGAAGAATCAGAGATAATATTACTAAAATCAGATGTAATTTCTAATATATTAGATAGGTATTATGAAGAGGGAAGTGAAGAATTTTTAAAATTTGTAGAGTCTTATTCTAGTAGTAAGTCAGATATAGCTTTAGAAGAAATAATATTAAAGTTATATGATTTTTCTATAAGTTATCCTTGGCCAAAAGAATGGATAGAAGAAAAGGAAAAAATATTTAATTTGAATTCAGTTGAAGAATTAGATCAAATAGGCTGGATTAAGGATTTAGTGAAATATATTAAATTTATAATTGATGACTTATTAGCTATAAATAATCAAATCATTGATATATGTCAATTGCCTGATGGACCATCTGCGTATCTTCTAAGTATTTTATCTGATCAAGATATGCTTAAAGAATTAAAAAAGATTGATAAATACTCTGATTATTACAATGCTTTATCAAATATAACTTTTAAAAGATTATCAGGTAAAAAAGAGGAAAATGTAAGTAAAGAAAATAAAGAGAAAGCTAAGGGATTAAGAGAACAGGTAAAAAAAGCATTAAATGATATAGTTAAACAATTTTATTTCCAAGAAGCTGAAGAAATGATTAAGGATATGCTAAGTGTAAAAGAAGTTATGTCGGTATTATTTAAAATTACATCGGATTTTATTGATGAATTTGCCCTAAAAAAACAAGAAAAAAACATTATTGATTTCAATGATTTAGAACATTTAGCATTAGAAATACTAATAGAAAAAAAAGATGGACTTGTTAGACCAACTGATGCAGCTTTAGAGCTGAGTGAGCATTTTGTAGAGATATCAATTGATGAGTATCAAGATAGTAATCTTGTACAAGAGACAATATTGAATAGTATTTCAAAAGAAAGAGAAGGAAAACCTAATATATTCATGGTTGGTGATGTTAAGCAAAGCATATATAAATTTAGACTTGCTATGCCTGAATTATTTATGGGTAAATTCAATGATTATAATATTGAGGATGAAATAGATGGACAAGAGAATTTATATCAAAGAATCGATTTGGATAAAAACTTTAGAAGTAGAGATATAGTTTTAAATTGTGTTAATGATATATTTAAACAAATTATGAGAAAAGATGCTGGTGGAATTGATTATGATATAAATGCTTTTTTGAAAGTAGGAGCAGATTATGAAAACACTAAAAAAACTGCTAATAGTATAGAATGTCTACTTGTAACAACAAATGATAGGGAAATAGAAGGAAGAATGATAGCAAAAAAGATTCAAGAGTTAGTGGATCCCCTTGATGGTCTAATGATTTTAGATGATAAAAGCAAGGAATATAGATTGGCTAAATATAGTGACATAGTCATATTATTAAGGACAATGAAGGGTTGGGGAGATGTCTTTGTAGATTCATTGATGCAAGAAGGAATACCTGCTTATACAGAAACAAGTACAGGATATTTTCAGACATTAGAGATTAAGACTTTAACAAGCTTGTTACAAATTATAGATAACCCTAGACAAGATATAGCCCTTGCAGCAGTTTTGCACTCGCCAATTGTGGGTATTTCAACAAATGATTTGGCTAGAATAAAGGCATTTCACAAAAAAGATAGTCTTTATAATGCACTGCTTATATTTGCAGATGAAAGTGACGAAGGACAAGTCAAAGTAGTGATTAATAAATTTTTAACCATGCTTAATGAATTTAGGTATATGGTTTCGTATAAGCCAATAGCTGAATTAATAATGGAGATATTAGATAAGACTAACTATTATCATTATGTATCTGTACTGCCCGGTGGGGAAAGAAGGCAGAGGAATATTGACCTGCTTATCTCGCATGCAAAAAGATTTGGCCAAGGAAGTAACAAGGGATTGTTTCACTTTGTTAGATATATAGAAAAGCTTAAGAAATATGATGTGGACTTTGGGGAGGCAGCTGCTAATGGTGAAAATGATAATACTGTTAGAATAATGACTATACATAAAAGTAAAGGTTTAGAGTTTCCAATTGTTTTCTTATCAGGAGCAGGCAAAAATTTTAATATGATGGATGTAAGAGATAAAATATTATTCCATTTTGAGAATGGAGTAGGGCCAGATTATATTGATTTAGACAAAAGAACTAAGGTTGCAACAATCATAAAGAAAGTAATACAAAATAATATAACTATTGAAAATCTTGGTGAAGAACTGAGGGTCTTATATGTTGCATTAACAAGAGCAAAAGAACAATTAATAATTTCAGGGCATATTAAAGATAATGATAATCTAGTAGGCAAAGACATGTCATTTTATGATATTATTTCAGCAAAAACTTATTTGGATTGGATTATACCTTCCTTGGTGAATGCGGGTTATATGGATTCAATTAAAGTTATGGATTCTAAGGAGATATACGATGAGGAAAAAATCAAACAGTTATATAATAAAATTGATAAAGAAATTATAAAATCTATTGATAAAGACCTTATATACAATGAGGATTATAAAAAATCAATAGATAATATTTTAAACTATAAATATCCCTATGATAATTTAAGAAAGCTAGCTGTTAAATTATCAGTATCTGAAATAAAAAGAAGGAGTCAATCAGTAGAAGAAGATCAGAGCAAGGTTTTAGTAGATAATAAAGAAAACAAAGATAATAAAGATAATCTTGACTATATTATCAGTGATAAATCTAAATCAGCATCCAATAAGGGTATTCTATATCATAAACTTATAGAGAAAATAGACCTACTTGAAACTACTAATGACAATTTAAATCAAGAGATTGAAAAATTAATTAATAATAATTTTATAACAAAAGAAGAAGTAGAACTACTTAATTTAAAATATATTGAAAACTTTATTAATAGTAAAATAGCCCAAAGAATGAGAAAAGCTCAGAAAATTAATAAATTATATAAAGAAAGACCATTTGTAATAGGTGTAAATGCAAATGAGATAGAAAAGGATATTGATACTGATGAGATTGTTTTAGTGCAAGGGATAATTGATTGTTATTTTGAAGAATCAGAAGAGTTGATTTTAGTAGATTACAAGTCAGATTATATTCAAAAGGGTAATGAAGAAACTTTAATTCAAAGATATAAGATTCAGATGGAATATTATAAAAAAGCTTTAGAACAGATTACTAATAAAAAAGTCAAGGAGACAATAATATATTCAATGTCATTGGGCAAGGAAGTAATCATAGAATAAACTTATAAAAAATGGTTACTATATATATTAAGAAACGAAAGGTAGGATAATATGGCTAAAAAAGAAGAAAAAATCGACCTTAACAATATTAAACCTGGAGAAGAAATGAAATATGAAATTGCCAAAGAACTAGGACTTTTAGATAAAGTATTAGATACAGGATGGAAATCACTTACTGCTAAGGAATCTGGACGAATAGGTGGTATTGTAACAAAAAGAAGAAGAGAGCA
>DUQJ01000164.1 GCA_012837865.1 Clostridiales bacterium
ATAAACAAATATATAAGTAAATTATATATAATATAAACTTTACATCCTAATACGACATATTTCGTTAAAACAATAACAATAAAAGGGAGTATTCTAAATATAAGTGATTAATGTACATGTAATCTCTTAATTTGCCAATTGGGGCTTGTATGGTATACAATTATAATGTACAATATTTATATATTTAAAATTTATTTATGATATAAGAGCAAGAAAGGATGATTAATATGAAAGATTTTATTATATCAAAAGTTAAAGGTAGAGAAATATTAGATTCAAGAGGCAATCCAACAGTAGAGGTTGATATCACACTGACAAGCGGCGCATTTGGAAGAGCAGCTGTTCCATCTGGTGCTTCTACAGGAGCATTTGAGGCTGTTGAATTAAGGGACAATGACAAGAATAGATATTTAGGTGCTGGTGTTAAAACAGCAGTGGAGAATATTAATTCAATTATTGCTGAACATATTAAAGGTATGGATGCAAGCAATCAGGTTGCTTTAGATGCAGCTATGATAGCATTAGATGGTACTAAAAACAAAGGAAAACTTGGTGCAAATGCAATTTTAGGCGTTTCATTAGCAGCAGCTAAGGCTGTAGCAAATGCTTTAGGGTTTCCGCTATATAGATATTTAGGTGGGGCAAATGCTAAAACAATACCAGTTCCAATGATGAATATTATTAATGGTGGACAACATGCTGATTCTAGTTTAAATATACAAGAATTTATGATAATGCCAGTTGGTGCAAAAAGTTTCGCAGAAGCATTAGAACAATCTACAACAGTTTTCCATATTTTGAAGAAGTTGTTAAAAGCTGATGGTTATGTAACAGCGGTTGGTGATGAAGGTGGGTTTGCACCTAAATTTGAAAGTGATACTCAAGCACTTGATTATATTGTTAAAGCAATTGAAGCAGCTGGATATAAACCAGGTGATGATTTTTGCATTGCAATTGATGCTGCAGCTACTGAAATGTACGAAGAAGCTAAAGCAGTTGGTAGAGAAGGAGAATATCTATTTTGGAAATCAGGAGAATTTAAAACAGTAAATCAAATGGTGGAATTCTGGGAAGAAATATGTGAAAAGTATCCGGTTATTTCACTTGAGGATGCTCTTGATGAGGAAGATTGGGATGGCTGGAAACTGCTTACAGAAAAACTAGGAAACAAGGTACAATTAGTTGGTGATGATTTATTTGTTACTAATACTGAAAGAATTAAGAGGGGAATTAGAGAAAACATATCTAATTCAGTTCTTATTAAGTTTAATCAAATAGGAACTTTAACTGAAACATTAGATGCTATAGAAATGGCAAAAGACAATCGTTGGACAGCAGTAATATCGCATCGTTCTGGTGAGACTGAGGATGTTACTTTGGCTGATATTGCAGTTGCAACTAATGCAGGGCAAATTAAGACAGGGGCACCATCAAGAACAGATAGAGTAGCTAAATACAATCAATTATTAAGAATAGAAGAAGAATTAGGATCTCAGGCTATCTATCCGGGGAAATCTGCATTTAAATTTTAAATACTGATTTATATAAAAAAACATACAATTCTAGAATGTAGAGAATTGTATGTTTTTTATTTGTTCTTTTATTAGTCTTTTATTTTATTGTTTTATGATTATTAATACTTTTTTGAAATTCAAGTATTATTATAGGTACAAATGATAGTAAGAAGACAATTCCCCATTGCTGAATATTGAGAGGGGAAACCTGAAATATTTTAGCCAATGATGATACTGAAATAACAATTATCTGTAAAAAAAGACATATAATAAATGATAAAACTAATTTAGTATTGCTGAAAATCCCTATTTCTGATAATGAATGATTACTTTTCATATTAAAAGAATGAAATAGTTGTGAAATACTTAATACTGCAAATGCCATTGTTCTACCATAAACAGGGTTTATCAAATGATTGACATCATAATATCTTACGCCTATAACAAATGCTGTTAAAGAAAGAGAACCTATAAGTATTCCTTCAAAAATAATTTTATACATAAGTCCATGTGCAAATAAACCTTCGCCTGGAGGTATTGGATTTCTCTTCATTACATCATTTTCAACAGGTTCAACCCCTAAGGATATGGCAGGAAGAGAATCAGTCACTAAATTTACCCATAACAATTGAACAGCTAATAATGGCGTAGGAAGACCGAAGAGTATAGCAATAAAAATAGTTATAATTTCACCTATATTACAGGAGAGAAGGAAATGTATGGATTTTTTGATATTATCATATATACCACGACCTTCTTTAACTGCTGAAACAATTGTAGCGAAATTATCATCAGTTAATATCATATCAGCAGCACTTTTAGTTACATCTGTACCTGTAATACCCATAGCACAACCTATATCAGCTGCTTTAAGTGCGGGAGCATCATTTACACCATCGCCCGTCATTGCAACAATTTCACCTCTGTTTTGAAATGCTTTTACAATACGAACCTTATGTTCAGGTGATACACGAGCAAAAACAGTATAATTATGTATAATTCTTGTAAGTTCTTTATCATTTATATTTGAGAGCTCTTCACCTGTCATAGCCATATCTTTATTTGATAATATGCCTAATTCTTTTGCAATTGCTTTGGCTGTTAAGACATGGTCACCAGTAATCATAACTGGTTTTATGCCAGCCTGTTTACATAGCTTAACAGAATCTCTTACTTCAATTCTAGGTGGATCAATCATTCCAATCAAACCTACAAAACACAGATCGTTTTCATGAATATTTGAATCGGATTTTAATTGATTAGAATTTACACTTTTATATGCAACTGCAATAACTCTAAGGGCATTTTGTGTCATATTTTTATTTAATTTATTTATTTTTCTACGTTCTATATTTGTTAGAGGACTTATATCCCCATTATTATAAATTGTAGAACATTTATTTATTAAAAAATCATAGGCACCTTTAGTAATACTTATATAAGATTTATTCTTAGCTTTATGTATTGTAGTCATTAACTTTCTAGTAGAGTCAAAAGGTATTTCATTAACTCTTTTATATGAGAGATCTATTATATTCTTTTTAATTCCTATATTATTTGCTCCAGTAATTAAGGCGTTCTCGGTTGGCTCTCCTGAAACAAGCTCTTTTTTATCAACAATTTGTAAAACACTATCGTTACATAAAGTGGCATTAGAGAATAAAAACTTTCCAAACGGACTATCAAATTTTTCATAACCATTTATAGAAGATATATTAGTAACAGTCATAATATTTTGGGTTAATGTACCTGTTTTATCTGAACATATAACAGTAGCACTACCGAGCGTTTCTACTGCAGGTAATTTCCTTATGACGGCATTTTTTTTAGCCATTCTTTGCACACCTATAGATAACATTATTGTGACAATTGCTGGTAGACCCTCTGGTATAGCAGCAACAGCTAAACTAACAGATGTCATAAACATATCAAAAATCGGTGATTTTTGAGCAACACCTATAATAAAAATCACAATACAAATTATAAGAGCAGAAACACCAAGATACTTACCTATTTTACCAAGACGTTTCTGCAAAGGTGTTTGAGAAGGCTCATCTTTCATTATTAATTTGGCGATATGTCCGACTTGAGTATCCATGCCAGTGTGTGTAACGACAGCAGTACCTCTACCATATGTAACAACTGTTGTAGCCATAACTAAATTATTTCTATCAGCCATGTTTGTAGTTGGTTTTAAAGTGTTTTCAGCATGTTTTTCTACCGAATCGGATTCTCCAGTTAAAGATGATTCTTCTACTTTTAAATTTATTGAAGTAATTAATTTTGCATCAGCTGGAACAAAATGGCCGGTCTCTAGCAATATAATATCACCTGGAACTAAATCAGAAGCTTCTACTGTTACAATTATACCATTTCTAATTACATGTGCATTAGGTGCAGACATTTTTTTTAAGGCTTCTAAAGAACGTTCAGCTTTACTTTCGTGAACTACCCCTAATATTGCATTTAAAGTAATAATAATTAATATAATAGATGGTTCAATATAATTAGGATTCCCCTCAAGATATGAACCGAAAAAGGATATAAAAGCTGCAAATAACAATGTTATAATCATAAAATCAGCAAATTGTAAGATGAATTTATATATTAAAGGTTTAGATTTTTTTTCATTTAAAACATTCATTCCGAATGTCTTTTGCCTACGCATTATTTCTTGGGAGTTAAGCCCTTTATCTGCAGTAACATTTAATGTCATTAACGCTTCTTTTATACTAACGCTATGCCAATTCATAGGTATACCTCGTTTTATTTTCTTATTCTTAATTATATGAATTCTTCAAATAATTATGAGACATATTAATATTAATACTTCTTCATTATTTGTTTTACTAATCATTTATTTAGTGTATAATATTTGATAGTACATAATAACAGTTAGACTAGAAAGGTTGACTAGAATGAACAAACAAAAAGCTATTATAAATGTACCGAAGAAAACAATTATGGATATGACAGATGGCAACCCAGCAAAATTATTATTAAAGTTTTCATTGCCAATGTTTATAGGTAATATATTTCAACAGTTTTATAATATGGTTGATGCTATTGTAGTAGGTAAATTTGTTGGACCAGATGCTCTTGCAGCGGTAGGTGCGACGGGGGCATTGAATTTTTTTATGATTTCATTGTTATTTGGTCTATCATCCGGTGTTTCTATAATAATATCACAGTATTTTGGTGCTAAAGATTTTGAAAAGGTTAAAAGGAGTTTTGCAACAGTGACCTATACAATTATCTTTGTATCACTACTTACAGGTATTATGGGTACGGTATTCTCTAGACCAATGTTAAAATTATTAAATACACCAGACAGCATTATTGATAATTCTGTAATTTATATGCAGATTACTTTTGCTGGAATATTGGGATTGGCATTATTTAATGGTATGTCAGCAGTTTTGAGAGCATTAGGAGATTCTATATCACCACTGATTTTCTTGATGATATCAAGTATCCTTAATGTAATACTGGATTTAGTATTTGTTATATATTTTAAAATGGGAGTAAAAGGAGTGGCAACAGCAACTATTATTTCTCAAGCAGTTGCGGGAATCGGATGTGTGATTTATGCTTTTAAAAAAGTTGAAATACTTAGAATTCCTTTAAAAGAATTCAAAATAGATGCCGAGATATTAAAGAAAAGTTTAAAATTAGGTATACCAGTTGCAATTCAAAATGTATTAGTTTCAATTTCTACAATGTCTATTCAAAGCATTGTTAATGGTTATGGAGAAACTGTAATCGCTTCATTTACAGCAGCTAATAGAATTGACCAGCTAATGCTACAGCCTGGTATGTCAATGGGAACAGCAGTAGCAGCGTATACAGGACAAAATGTTGGTGCAGCAAAAATAGATAGAGTTAAAGCTGGATTAAAGGATGCAGTTAAAATAACTCTTATATTTAGCTTATTAATGTTACCTATAATATATTTTGGTGGAAAAAACATCATGCACTTATTTACAAAAATAGAAGATATTGAAGTTGTTAGAATAGGTGTTGAAGCTATTAGAGTAACTTGCTTCTTTTATGTATTTGTTGGTTTAATATTTGTAACGAGGAGTTTTCTAACTGGTGCAGGTGATGTAAAAATACCAATGATGATGGGTTTCACAGAAATATTAGGTAGAGTATTATTTGCAAATGTTTTATCACATTACTTTGGTTATTATGGCATTTGGTGGGCGACTGGTTTAACATGGATTATTACCAGTGGTGTTGGCTGTCTGCGTATCATATCAGGCAAATGGAAAGATAAATCTGTACTAGGTTAATTAAGAGTTTTCTTTAATTTAGTTTTTTTAATTATATAATATAAAAGTATAAACAAGATAAGAGGTATTAAAAATATTTTAAAGCGATTGTAGTAAATGGAGATCACTTGATAATTGCTATGAAAGATATAACCTAATCCGATTAACAGCGCATTCCAGATTGTTATGCCTATGGTCGAAGCAATAATATAAGTAATGAAATTTAATTTAGCTGCACCTGCAAAAAATGCAATATA
>DUQJ01000165.1 GCA_012837865.1 Clostridiales bacterium
CAATATTTTTTTTATAGTTTTATTAATTATAAAAATTTTTTCAGTTCAACTATATTGTTTTCTTCTGTTTTAAGTAACTTATCCATTAATGAAAGTATATTCTTTTCAGCATCCCTATATCTTTTCAACTTCTTTATTGCTTGTATTACACCCATATTACTTCCAATTATCAGCATTTCTGCTACATGAGATGATGATTTGTCTGTTAAAGTCTGCATATTAATCATCAAGTAAGCTCTTAATTTCTCAAATGCTGAAATTCCTTTTTCATCATGTCCATTATCATTTAATAACTTTTTTGCATTATCATTTGCTACCTTATATTCAGTAAGCTGTAAGTTTAGACGTTCTTTAAACTCTTTATCTTCAATTATATCAAGTAACTGGCTTATTGTTTCAATTCCCATTTGTGCATTCTGGTATATAAAATTTAATAACTCTGTATTTCCATTCATATTTATTACACTCCATATCCTTATATTTAATTAATTCCATTGTTATTATTTGCAAAAAAGTTCTATTTAATACATTGCATTTATAATAATTATAAAATCGAATTAAAAAACACCAGACAATTAAGTCCAGTGTCTTTTATATGGAGCTGAGGGGAATCGAACCCCTGTCCGAAAGTCCATTCATTGCAGTTTCTCCCATTACAGTCTTTCTTTTTTCTTTTTAGTTACCTAAAAAGGTTTTCCCAAATGTCTAGCACCGAAAGACAGGTTCTAAACTTTGGTAGCTTCATAAATCTTTTATCTTCTCAAAGCTTTGAAGACAAAGGTCCTCGCTAATTTGATGCCGAGTTCTTAAGCTGCGAGTTGCCTAAGGTCGACAGCTGCCGCTAGGCAGCGTACGCTAAATTATCGTTTGCGTTTAAAATTTTTCTAAGTTTGTGACGCAGCCCTAGTCTGCGAATGGCTACTACAATTTCAAAACCCCCGTCGAAACCAGTACAACCCCTAGATTATTAATGTCTAGAAATTTTATTCATGGTTTGCAAACGTTGTATATCTATTAAAGTATAATACAATATATTTGTCAAGTGGAATTTTAATGTGGATTAAAATAGGTTTTTAATCTTAAATTCTTTTTCTGCCTCACGCTTTTGATCTTTCTTTGCAATATCTTGGCGTTTATCATATAATTTTTTACCCCTACCAAGTCCTATTTCTACCTTTACAAGGCTTCCCTTGAAGTAAACTCTAAGTGGTACAAGCGTATAGCCTTTTTGTACTAATTGACCATTTATTTTATTAATCTCATATTTATGAAGTAACAACTTTTTAACCCTTAGAGGATCTTTATTGAAAATATTACCTTTCTCATAAGGGCTCACATGCATATTATATATGAAAACTTCTCCCCTTTCAATTCTGACAAAGGCTTCTTTTACACTGCATTTTCCCATTCTAAGAGATTTCACTTCTGTTCCATGCAGGGCTATTCCTGCCTCATATTTATCTTCAATAAAATAATCAAAATATGCTTTTTTATTATTTGCGATTAATTTGTAGTTTTCCCCCATTAATCTTAAACCTCCATAACTTTAAAATCAATTGTTCTTAGGACAATATCCGCTCCTATTAATTCAACTTTTATTTTTTGTCCAAGTTTATATATATTATTAGTGTCTTTTCCAACCATTTGATAATGTTCTTCATCATAAAAATAATAATCATCGTCCATATTATTAACATGTATCATACCTTCAACAGTATTAGCTAGCTCTACATATATTCCCCAAGATGTTATCCCTGATATTATTCCATCAAAGCTTTCTCCAATAAATTTCTTCATATATTGAACTTTTTTCATCTTGTCTACTTCTCTTTCACATTCTTCTGCTACTCGTTCTGTCTTGCTACTATGGTTAGCAACTTCGTCAAGCTTTTTGCTATAATGCCCAATTCTTTTACTTAATAATTTTCCTTTAATATTTTCTTTTATTATTCTATGAATTTGTAAATCTGGATATCTTCTAATCGGAGCCGTAAAATGACAATAATATTTTGCTGACAAGCCAAAATGACCTGTATTGGCTGTTGTATATTTTGCCTGTTTCATTGATCTTAATGTAAGTCTACTTATAATTGCCTCTTCTGCCGTACCATCAATTGTAGCTAAAAGTTTTTGTATTTCTTTTGGGTGTACTTCATCTTGAGACACTTTAATATAGTATCCGAAATTATTAATAAACACTTCTAATGCTTTGATCTTTTCAGAATCTGGTTTTTCATGAGTTCTATATACAAATGGAAGCTCCTGCCAGAAGTAGTTTTCAGCAATTGTTTCATTTGTTATTAACATAAATTCTTCTATTATATTAGTTGCTGTATTTCTTTCATATGCTTTAATATCTATAGGAACTCCATCCTTGTCTAAGGTTATCATCGACTCAGGGAAATCAAAATTAATTGAACCACGTTGATTTCTTTTTTCTTTTAAAACTTTAGCAAGTTCTGCCATCAATAAAAGCATTGGGATTAAGTTCTTGTTATCTGCTATTTCTTCTGGATTGTTTTCATCTATTATTTTTGCAACTGATGTATATGACATTCTTTTATTTACATTAACAACAGTCTCAGCTATTTTATGTCCAATAACACTACCTTTTTCATCAATATCAATAAAACAACTAAGTGCAAGCCTATCTTCTCCTACATTTAATGAGCATATTCCATTAGAAAGTTCTGGTGGCAGCATTGGTATTACCCTATCAATCAAATATACCGAAGTTCCACGTTTATAAGCTTCTTTATCTATAGCAGAGTTTTCCGTTACATAATGGGTCACATCTGCTATATGAACTCCTAGAGTGTAAATTCCATCTTTTTTACTTATTGATATTGCGTCATCTAAATCCTTAGCATCTTCACCATCAATTGTAACCGTTTGAAGATTTCTAATATCAGTTCTACCAATTCTATCTTCTTCATTTATATTTTTTGGCACAGAATTAATCTGTCTCTTAACTTCTTTAGGAAATTGTAAAGGCAAATCATAGGCCTTGATCACAGATAATATATCTACACCAGGATCACTTATAAAACCTAATATTTCAGTTATCTTTCCTTCTGGATTTTTACTTCCCTCTCCATAATCGGTAATTTTAGCCACTACCTTCTGACCATTTTGTGCATTCATAGCGAATGTTTTTGGAATAAAGATATCTTGGCCTAGTTTATGATTATCAGGTAAAACAAAACCAAAGTTCTGGCTTTTTTGATATGTTCCAACAACCTCTACAGTTTTTCTTTCAAGTATTTTAACGATATTTCCTTCTCTTCTTTTGCCTGTTTTTGAATCATTAAGCTTTATCATAACGACATCACCATTAAAAGCACCATTTACTCCAGGCTCTGGTATAAAAACATCATCTTTTTCACCTTCTATTATTAAAAATCCATATCCTTTTTGTGTGCCAGAAAAGACACCTGTTTTATATTCATTTTCATTAGTTGAGTCTAATTTTATTTTGTTTTGCTCCATATTATTATATTACACCTTTCAAATATTTACTTATATTTATTATTCTTTCATCTTTATAAATAAGTATACTGCTATTTCATTTTATTGTTACAACTGTTTGTTTCACATTAACTATATAATACCATATATATTAATAACTATGTAAGTTTTTGATTAAAAAAAACACTCTTTTATTATAAGAGTGTTTTTATAATATTCATTAAATTAAATTAAGTACTACAGAAAGTGCGATAAATAAAAACGCTAAATATTTTGTTGCTTTCTCAACTGCACCCTCTTTTGAACGCCCTTTATTCTTACTCCAATAAGTATCTGAACCAGTTCCACCACCTATTGCTCCTGATAAACCGTCCGATTCACCTTCTTGCATCAACACGATAACAGATAAGGCAACACAAATTAAAATATAAATTATTATCGTTATTGCTCTGATTTTTTCCATAATCACACCTCCTAGAATTACAAGTGATATTCTACCATATTATTTTATATAATACAACCTTATTTGTCTATTTCTTTATTAACAAAGATCTTCCCGTCATTTCAACTGGCTTTTCCATGTCCATCATTTCTATTAATGTAGGTACAATATCAGCCAAACTACCATCTTCAGCAAGTTTATATTCTTGATCATAATTAACCAGTATAAATGGTACTGGATTAGTAGTATGTGCTGTAAATGTTTCGCCTGTTTCATAGTCTAATAATTGTTCTGCATTTCCATGGTCTGCACATATAAACATCTGTCCATCGACTTCTAATAAAGATTCGACTACTTTTCCTACACATTCATCTATAACTTCTATGGCACTTACAACCGCATCCATAAAGCCAGTATGTCCTACCATATCAGGATTTGCAAAATTAGCAATAATAACATCATATTTTGATGATTTAATCGATTCAACTAGATTATCACATACCTCATAAGCACTCATTCTAGGTTGTAAATCATAAGTAGCTACTTTAGGGGATAATACTAAGATTCTCTCCTCACCTTTATTAGGTACTTCAACACCCGCATTAAAGAAAAATGTTACATGAGCATATTTCTCTGTTTCTGCAAGTCTTAACTGTGTCATATTATTCTTTGCTAAAAATTCACCAAATGTATTATTTATAGTAACTTTATGAAATGCTGCTATTTTATTAGAGATAGTTATGTCATATTCCGTAAAACATACATATACTAGATCCATTATATTTTTATTATTTTCAAATTTTCCTCTATCAAATCCTGTAAATTCTTCATCACAAAATGCTCTAGTTAATTCTCTTGCTCTATCAGGCCTAAAATTAAAGAAAATTATAGAATCATTGTTTTTAACATTTGCTACAGGTTTACCGTTTTCAATAATGATAGTTGGTAAAACAAACTCATCTGTTTTTCCTTCTTTATATGATTCAACAGCAGTCATTATACTACTCGTTGACTTCTCGCCTTCGCCCTTTACAATTGCATTATATGCTTTTTCTACTCTATCCCAACGATTATCTCTATCCATTGCATAATAGCGGCCTATAACTGTTGCAACTTTACCTACACCAATTTCTTTCATTTTATTTTCTAATTCTTCTAAAAAATCTTTGCCTGATGTTGGAGCAGTATCTCTACCATCTAAAAACGCATGAACATATACATTTTCTAATCCTTCTCTTTTAGCTAGTTCTAACAAAGCATATACATGTGTTATATGGCTATGAACTCCACCATCTGATAACAAACCAAACAAATGTAAGTCTGTATTATTTTCTTTGCAATTTTTAATTGCTTTTAAAAATGCATCATTAGTAAAAAAATCACCATCTTTTATTTCTTTAGAAATTCTAGTTAATTCTTGATATACAATTCGGCCAGCTCCAATGTTAATATGACCAACCTCTGAATTTCCCATTTGTCCCTCTGGTAATCCAACCGCATTTCCACTTGCATTTCCTTTAACAAATGGATATTCACTCATTAATTTATCGATAACAGGGGTTTTTGCAGCGGCAATAGCATTTCCTTCCGTATTATCATTTAATCCATAACCATCTAATATCATTAAAACTGTAGGTTTCTTGTTCATAATTTTTTCCCTTCTTATTCACTAAATTATTAAATCAGAAAATCTCATACAAGGTTATGCACCCTGTATAAGATAGAATTACTTATTTGTAATTTACTATTTTACCAAAATCAGGTTTTAAACTAGCGCCACCTACTAAACCACCATCAATATTGTTTTGTGAGAATAATTCTGCTGCGGAATCTGCAGATACACTTCCACCATATTGAATTCTAATAGCATTTGCTGTATCAGTATCATATACTTCTTCAATACATTCACGAATAGCTTTACATACTTCTTCAGCTTGTTCAGTTGTTGCAACTTTTCCAGTACCAATAGCCCAGATAGGCTCATAAGCAATAACTGCAGTTTTTGCTTGTTCTGCTGTTACATTTAAAAACGCTATTTTAATTTGTTGACGAACAAAGTCAATTGTAACTCCTTGTTCTCTTTGTACAAGTGTTTCACCACAGCATACTATAGGTGTTATATTATGCTCAAATGCTTTTATAACTTTTTTATTAACAAATTCATCTGTTTCAGCAAAATATTCTCTTCTTTCAGAATGTCCTATTATAACATATTTTACTCCAACATCTGTTAACATATTTGGCGCTATTTCACCTGTAAATGCACCACTTTCTTCAAAATACATGTTTTCTGCACCAATATTTATATTACTTCCCTTAGCTGCTTCCATTGCTGGAATTATGGATATAGCTGGTACACAAAACACTACATCAACATCATCATTTGCTACTAACGGTTTTAATTCATTTATTAATTTTACAGTCTCACTAGGAGTTTTATTCATTTTCCAGTTTCCTGCTACAATCTTTCTACGCATTACTATACCTTACCCTTCTTATTTATCATTTGCTGCTGCAACACCAGGCAGTTCCTTGCCTTCTAAAAATTCTAAAGAAGCTCCTCCACCTGTTGAGATATGAGTCATCTTATCACCGAATCCTAAAATATTAACAGCTGCAGCAGAATCTCCACCACCAATAATTGTTATAGCATCTATCTCTGCTAATGCTTTAGCTACAGCTATTGTTCCATCTGCAAAATTAGACATTTCGAACACACCCATCGGTCCATTCCATACAACTGTTTTTGCACTTTTAATAGCTGCTGAATATAATTCACAAGTTTTCTCACCAATATCAAGACCTTGCCAACCTTTTTCAATTCCTCCTCTAACTACTGTTTTAAATTCAACATCGTTAGAGAATTCTTTTGCTATAACTGTGTCTGCAGGGATTAGGAATTTAACTCCTTTTTCCTTTGCTAAATCAATCATCTTTTTAGCATATTCTAAATAATCTTCTTCTAATAGGGAATCTCCTACTTCTTCGCCTAACGCTTTCATAAATGTATAAGCCATTCCACCACCGATTATTAATGTATCTACTTTATCTAATAAATTTTCAATTACAGAAATTTTGCTTGAAACTTTAGCTCCACCTAATATAGCTACAAAAGGCCTTTCTGGATTATTTACTGCATTTCCTAAGAAATCAATTTCTTTTTGCATTAGATATCCAACAACGGCTGTATCTACAAATTCAGTGACACCTACATTTGAGCAATGTGATCTATGTGCTGTACCAAAAGCATCATTTACAAATACTTCACATAAACTAGCTAAATCTTTACTAAACTTTTCTCCATTTTTTGTTTCTTCTTCTCTATAACGTGTGTTTTCGAGAAGTACTACATCACCATCATTCATCTTTGCTATAGCTGCCTTAGCATTATCACCAACAACATTGTCGTCATTAGCAAATACAACTTCTTTACCCAATAATTCGGATAATCTTTTAGCAACAGGTGCTAGTGAAAATTCTGGCTTAGCTTCACCTTTTGGTTTGCCTAAATGTGAACATAGAATAATTTTACCACCATCATTTATTAATTTTTTAATTGTAGGAAGAGATGATACTAATCTATTTTCATCTGTTATTTTTCCATCTTGTAAAGGTACATTAAAATCGCATCTTACTAAAACTCTTTTACCTTTTACATTAATGTCATCAACTGATTTTTTATTTAACATTTAATACCCCTTTCTATTTTTAATCATTAAAAATGGATCCGGCCCAATAGACCGGACCCCAAAGGATCATATATTTATAATGACCAATTTTATCATAATTAATTTATGCTAATTCTGCTAAATACTTAATTGTTCTAACCATTTGGCTAGTGTATGAATTTTCATTATCATACCAAGATACAAGTTTAACTAGTGTCTTATTGTTTGATAGGTCTGTTGTTTTTGTTTGAGTTGCATCAAATAATGAACCATAAGTTATTCCAATAACGTCTGATGATACAATTTGATCTTCAGTATAACCATAAGAATCATTAGCACTCTTCTTCATGAAAGCATTAATTTCATCAGCTGTAACTTTTCCTTCAACTACACATAGTAACTCTGTTACTGAGCCAGTTATTACTGGAACTCTTTGTGCTGCGCCGTCTAATTTACCAGCTAATTCTGGTACAACTAAACCAATTGCTTTCGCTGCGCCTGTTGTATTTGGAACAATATTTGCTGCTGCCGCTCTTGCTCTTCTTAAGTCGCCGCCTCTATGAGGACCGTCTAATGTCATTTGATCACCTGTGTAAGCATGAATTGTTGTCATAAAGCCTTTTTCGATTTCTGCAATTTTGTTAAGAGCATCTGCCATTGGTGCAAGACAGTTTGTTGTACATGAAGCTGCTGAAATAATTTTATCGTCAGCTTTAAGTATATTTTCATTAACACCAAATACTACTGTTGGTAGGTCATTGCCTGCTGGAGCTGAAATAACTACTTTCTTTGCACCTGCATCTATATGAGCTTGTGATTTTGCTTTGGAACAGAAGAAACCTGTACACTCTAAAACAACATCAACATTTAAATCACCCCAAGGTAATTTTGATGGATCTGCTTGAGCATAAATTTTAATTTCTTTCCCGTCAACCACAATTGAATCTTCTTTAGCTATTACTGTATCTTTTTTGCTATAAGTCCCTTGTGCTGAGTCGTATTTTAATAAGTGTGCTAGCATCTTAGCATCTGTTAAGTCATTGATTGCTACTATTTCATATCCTTCGGCTCCAAACATTTGTCTAAACGCTAAGCGTCCTATACGTCCAAAACCATTAATTGCTACTTTTACTGCCATAATATATTTCCTCCTAAGATTTTTTATTCCTTGTGAAACATTTGAATATCATAGCTTTGTCAAATATTTCTCAAGCCTATATTGTATTTTACATAATAAATGTAATTATTTCAAGTGTTAATTATTAATATCATAAATAAAAGTTTATTTGATACCGTCATTAACATAATGAGCTATATTTAATGAATGATCTGAAATTCTTTCTAAATTAATTAATGCATCTATATATAATACTCCTATTTCAGAAGTACAGATCCCTTGTGATAGTCTTTCAATATGTTTATTTCTTAATTCATCTTCTAATCTATCTACTTCTTCTTCTAATCTTTTAACTTTTCTAATCAATTCTGGATCTTCTGATTCTATGAACTGAATTGAATAGGTAAATGCCATTACTGCATCTTCGCATATCTCTTTTAGTTCTGAAAATGCTTCATCAGAAAATCTTACATAGTTATCTTGTCTTTTTAAAGCTAGCTCTGCAAGGTTTTCAGCATGATCTCCTACTCTTTCAATATTACTAATTATATTATACAATCTATTGATTGTTAAATATTGTTCTTCTGTTAGTGATAAATTATTTATTTTAATTAAATATTCACTTAAAACTTTAGAATGTGCATCGATAACTTTCTCAACCTCTAAAACTCTAGCCACGCTGTCTTTATCATTCTCCAATAGTGCATTAACTGCTTCTTTAACATTTGCTAAAGTGATTTCCCCCATATGGGCAACCTCTTTTACAGCATTATGTAATGCAAATGAAGGTGTTTCTAAAATTCTATCATCTAAATGTCTTAATGTAATGTTAATATCATCATCTTTAGCTTCTTCAGCTGAATCATCAATAAAAAATCCTGACAATTTAACCAGTTGATTAGCAAACGGAAACAGTAGTATAGTACTACTTATATTAAAAAATGTATGAAACAATGATATCTGCACACTATTTATTGATTTTGCTCCAGCTAGAGGATTTAATTTAAATAAAATATAGAATATTACACTAAATAATGTAGCACCAATTACATTAAATAATAAATGTATTGCTGCAGCCCTTTTAGCAGTTTTGCTTGCACCTATACTTGATAATAAGGTTGTAATACATGTACCAATATTTTGACCCAATGTAATGAATATTGCAGAATTCCATGATACTAGACCATTCATTGCTAATGTTTGTAAAATACCAACGGATGCTGAAGAACTTTGCATAATTGCTGTAACAAGAAATCCAACAAAAATTGCTAAAAACGGATTTCCTCCAAGTATCGTAAATGCTTGTGTAAATATCGGTGAATCACTATATACACTAATTACACTACTCATAAATGTTAACCCTATAAATAAGAGTCCAAAACCAATTATGATTTCAGCAATTTCTTTCTTTTTTTCTGAGTTTGTAAATATTATAGTAAATGAACCTATAGCAATTAAAAGTGGTGCAATGAATTCTGGCTTAAATGCCTTACTCCACTCTCCCATTGATACTATCCATGAAGTTACTGTAGTTCCTATATTTGCACCCATTATAACTCCAACTGCTTGATTAAGAGTCATAATACCAGCATTAACAAAACCAACTACCATAACTG
>DUQJ01000166.1 GCA_012837865.1 Clostridiales bacterium
ACTTTTGCCTACATTGGGTAAGCCTACAATGCCTAACTTCATTTATTTCATCCTTTCGTATAAAGCCATATCATTTCAATTAATATCTATCATATTAAGATATGCCAAACTAATATTATAGCTTAAACATTATAAATTATCAACAATTTTTCATTAGATCTTCTACATTTTTGTAGTTTATGATTTACATATAGGGGTATATGGAATATAATGTGTTATAAACACTAAGAAAATATGAAAAGAGGTAGAAAGATGCCAGAAATTTATTTTCCAAATATGAACATTCAAATAGGGCATTTAGACCGAGTTGCATTTCGGCTATTTGGCCTTGAGGTATATTGGTATGGGGTTATTATTACCTTAGGAATTATAGGTGGTTTATCGCTAGCACTTTATCTTGCAAAAAAGACAGAACAAGATACAGAATTGTATATGGATTTTTTAATGTATAACTTATTATTTGCCTTTGCTGGAGCCCGAATTTATTATGTAATATTTGAAATAGAATATTATATTCAAAACCCTATGGAAATTTTAGATCTTCGCCAAGGTGGATTAGCTATATATGGGGCTATTATAGCATCGGCTATTACGGCTATTGTTTTTACGAGAATTAAGAAGATTAACTTTTTCCAATTTGCAGATACGGCTGTTCTTGGATTAATCCTTGGACAAGCAATTGGTAGGTGGGGTAATTTTGTTAATAGGGAGGCTTTTGGGGACTACACAGAATCTTTTTTTGCTATGAGACTTATGAAAGAACAGGTAACAGCCCCAGTGACTGAAAAGATCCTAAGTAATTTGAAAATAGTAGAAGGGATAACCTATATACAAGTTCATCCTACTTTTTTATATGAGTCATTGTGGAATATAGCACTTTTAATGATATTATTTATTTACTATAAACATAAACGTTTTGAAGGTGAAATTATGTTTTTATATTTTATAGGATATGGAATTGGTAGATTGTGGATTGAAGGATTACGTACGGACCCGCTACTACTTGCCTTCCTTAAAATCCCTGTCTCTCAAATAGTATCAGTTTCTATAATAATAGGGGGAGTAATAGGGGTGACATATGGGAAAAAATGGAGAAAAATATAATATATCCATATATTTGCCAATAAATGTTGATTTTTACCATAACTAGTTGTATAATGAAAAAACACAGAGAGAGAAGCTATATAACTATAGGATAAAATAAGGGGGTAAAAGATGAATTCTATTACCAGCAATATTGAGGAGTTACAAAACAAACTAAATCAGATGCTGATTCAAGAACACGATTTAACCAAAGCTTATACGATTAGTACGGAATTAGATACTTGGATTGTAAAGTATTATAAACAGCAGTAAATAAGGATTAAGATGAAAAATACAATAAAAAGAGTGAGACATACGTGTCTTGCTCTTTTTATTTGTTTTATTTTAACAAATTACTTGAATAATTATGGAAAATAGACTACAATAAAAATATAAGTGGTAGCAAGTGGGGCAAAGTGGACAAATAAGGTGTGAGGTGGGTTGATTATGTTTATTGGAGAATATAAACATAATATAGATGATAAAAACCGTGCAACTGTTCCTTCAAAATTTAGGGATGGTTTAGGGGATGTTTTTGTGCTCACTAAAGGCCTTGATAAT
>DUQJ01000167.1 GCA_012837865.1 Clostridiales bacterium
TATACCAAATTGAAATTAATCAAACTGATAAAGAAGTACAAATAACAATAAAGGCCAATGATTTTCTTCACAATATGGCAAGAATGATAGTAAGCACCTTATTAGACATAGGTATTGGTATGCGTGAACCAGAAGACATTTACAAGATATTTGATAAGGATTCAGATATGGTAGGAAGTTTTAATGTTGAAGCACAAGGATTATTTTTAAAAGAAGTTGAATATTAAGAATAAATAAAATAAAACCTTATTAGAGGTGGCCTAAGTTTAATCTTAGCCACCTTTTAAATTTATTATTAAAAACACTTTCTTTTTGTTATAAATAATGATATAATAAATAAAAGTTAGGCAAGCCTAATAATTATTTCAAGGAGAGATAAAATGACAAAAAGTAAGCAAGATTATTTGAAAGTAATATATGAACTTGGTGGTAATAACAAACCTGTGAGTAATAAAGATGTTTCGAATATACTTGGTATATCTGCTCCCTCTGTAACAGAAATGATTAAAAAGTTACTAATTGATGGCTATATAGAGTCTACTCCTTATAAGGGAATAAGTTTAACCCCAAAAGGTTTAGTAGAAGCAATGAAAGTATTGAGAAGACATTTACTATGGGAAGTCTTTTTGGTAGACCATCTGGGACTTAACTGGGAAGATGTTCATGATGAGGCAGAAAAATTAGAACATGTTACAAGTTCAAAACTAGAGAAATCATTAGATGAATATTTAAACCATCCTAGGTTTTGTCCACATGGGACTGTAATATCCTATGAAGACGAAGAGGTTAAACAAAATTACAAAGCGTTAAACAAAGTAGCTATAGGTATGAAAGTAATAATTAAGAGAGTAAAAGATAAAAGAGATTTATTGCGTTTTATTAGTACAACAAATCTTAATATTGGTGATGAAATTGAAATTGTCAATATAGATAATGAAAATATAATAATTAAAAAAAACAAAGAAAATATAATTTTAATCAAGGAAAAAGCAGCGATGATATTTGTTGAATAAAGGAGAAATAATATGAAAAAGAAAAATATAAGTACAATACTAGTAATGATTTTGTTAATATTATCATTAGTGGGATGTGATTCGAGGAACAAAGTAAAAGAAGAGGGCAAATTCTACATAGTTACAACAACAACCATGTTGGCAGATGCTACAAGAATAATAGGAGGAGATTATGTTGTAGTCACAGGTCTTATGGGACCAGGAATTGATCCACATCTTTATAAAGCTAGCGCAGGCGATGTAATCGCTATGCAGAAAGCAGATATGGTTGTATTTACTGGTCTGCATTTAGAGGGTAAGATGGGTGAGGTATTTGAAAACCTAAACAAATTAAATAAAAAAACTATTAAAGTTTCAAATGGTGTTGATGAAAGTGTCTTACTTCAATCTGAGGATAAAAGCTTAGCACATGATCCACATATTTGGTTTGATGTTAGTTTGTGGAAAGATGCAGTTAGCGAATTAGCAAATGGAATAAAAGAATTAGACCCAGAACACTCTGAAGAATATGAAAATAATCTAAACAAATATTTAACAGAGTTAGACGAATTAGATGCATATATTAAAAACAGGGCATTAGAATTAGATGAAGAGAAAAGAGTGTTAATTACAGCACATGACGCATTTAACTATTTTGGGCAAGCATATGGCTTTCAAGTTAAGGGAATACAAGGCATTAGTACTAGCTCAGAAGCAGGAACTAGAGATTTAAGAAACTTAGCAAATTTTATAGTCGAAAATGAAATTAAAGCTATTTTTATAGAATCGTCTGTACCAACAAAAAATATTGAGGCTTTGAAAGAAGCAGTAGAGGCACAAGGTTTTGATGTGAAAATTGGTGGTGAGTTGTATTCAGACTCATTGGGAGATGGAAAATCTGGAGATGATACTTATATTAAAACCTTTACAAAGAATATTGATACTATAGTGGATGCTTTAAAATAATAAAGGGAGAATATTATATGAAAGTAAATAAAGATTATGTAATACAAGTAGAGGATATGACTGTAGCATATCAAGTGAAGCCGGTTCTATGGGATATAGATCTGAATATACCACAATCAGTACTTATGGCAATAGTAGGACCTAATGGTGCAGGCAAATCAACTTTGATAAAAGCGATGCTAAATCTAATTAAATCTATTTCTGGAACAGTTTTATTTAATGGCAAAACTTATGAGCAAGAAAGAAAGAACATAGCTTATGTTCCGCAAAGCGGAAGTGTTGATTGGGATTTCCCAGCAAATGTATTAGATGTAGTGCTAATGGGACGTTATGGCCTGTTAGGATGGGTTAAAAGACCTACTGCAAAAGATAAAACAATTGCATTAGAAGCGTTAGAAAAAGTAGGAATGAGTGACTTTTCTGACAGGCAAATAAGTCAATTATCTGGAGGGCAACAACAAAGAGTGTTTTTAGCAAGAGCTTTAGTCCAAGAGGCTGATATCTATTTTATGGATGAACCTTTTCAAGGAGTAGATGCAAAAACAGAGAAGGCTATTATTGCCTTATTACAAGAATTACGAGCACAAGGTAAAACATTAATTGTAGTTCACCATGACTTGCAGACTGTACCTGAATACTTTGATCATGTTACATTGCTTAACACTCAAATTATAGCAAGTGGTCCAGTAGAAGAAGTCTTTACAGAAGAGAACTTAAATAAAACATATAGAAGCACGGGACAAATATTTAAAAGGTAGGTAAAAAATATGGATGTATTTAAATTAATTTTTACAGATCATACATTAAGAGTTGTGTCCTTAGGCTCCGCAATTTTAGGAATTATAAGCGGAATATTAGGAAGTTTTGCTGTTATTAAAAAGCAAAGTCTTTTAGGGGATGCAATATCACATGCAGCATTGCCGGGTATAGCCCTGGCTTTCATAATAACAAATAGTAAAAAAACAGAAGTGTTATTGTTAGGAGCTTTAATATCAGGCTTATTAGCAACATATATAATTTTATCGATTGAAAGAAATTCAAGAATTAAATTTGATAGTGCATTGGCTTTAATACTATCTGTATTCTTTGGAGCTGGATTAGTACTTTTAACATTTATACAAAAGACAGCAAATGCAAATCAAGCTGGTTTGGATAAGTTTATCTTTGGGCAAGCGTCTACACTATTAAAGAGAGATGTTTATTTGATGGGTCTTGTTGGAATTGTATTGATAATATTAGTAATAATATTCTGGAAAGAATTTCAGATAGCGGCTTTTGATGCTGAGTTTGCGCAAAGTCTTGGATTTTCAGTTAGAAATATTAATATGCTACTTTCAGCAATGATTGTAACAGCAATTATTATAGGGCTTCAAACTGTTGGCGTAATTCTAATGAGTGCAATGTTAGTTGCACCTGCAGTTGCAGCTAGACAATGGACGGATAAGTTATCAATTATGGTTGTTTTATCAGCTTTCTTCGGAGCCATATCTGGTCTTTTAGGAACAGTACTAAGTTCTATGATAGATAAATTGCCAACAGGACCAACTATAGTTATTATTATTAGTTTAATAGTATTTATCAGTATAACTTTAGCACCAAACAGAGGTTTATTATGGAAACATTTTAAAGATTTAAAAAATTATAAGGCAATTAATGAAGATATGATTTTGGTTGACCTACATTTTATATCATCAACACATGGCTTTGA
>DUQJ01000168.1 GCA_012837865.1 Clostridiales bacterium
CAATGTATTTAAATACTTTTAGGAGGACAAAATGGCTGTTGTTAATGAGTTAATACGCAAAGAAAGTGATAACACTATAAGTTTCGGGAATTATGATTTAGATAAGAAAACAAAATTTTCAGATTTTGAACATGAGGGCGACTTATATAAGGTTAAGACATTTAGTGAGATTACTAAGTTAGAAAAGAATGGTAAGTTTGTATATGAATCAGTTCCAGGCACAGTGGTATTTAACATGCTCATAACAGAAAATGAAGTAACATTCAGTGTATCCACAAAAGATTCAGCCCAAATCACATTAGAATTAGAAGCGGGTAAAGAATATGAAATACGTCGTGACGGTGTTATTTTAGGCAGAATGAAAACAAATTTAGGCGGTAAACTTGTATTTAGCATAGAAATGGGTTGTGAGGAAACAGCTCAGATAAAGGTGGTTAAGTTATAAATATGGCAAAGAAAAAAATGGTCTATTTCTGTAAAGAATGTGGCTATGAGTCAGGAAAATGGATGGGACAATGTCCATCATGTAAAGTATGGGATTCATTTGTAGAGGAGCCGGTTGTAAAAACCAGCTCCTCTACATCTAATGCAATAATTAACGAACCCCAAATATTGAACTCTATTGAAACTTCACAAGATATGAGAATAAGTTCAGGAATAGGTGAACTTGATAGGGTATTGGGAGGAGGAATCGTACCAGGAAGCCTTGTCTTAGTGGGAGGTGATCCAGGTATTGGAAAGTCAACTCTACTTTTGCAAATGTGTAGAGAACTTTCAAATGTTAATAGAAAAGTCTTGTATATATCAGGTGAAGAATCACAAAAGCAGATTAAAATCAGAGCAGACAGATTAGGTGAATTTACTGGTGAATTACTACTTTTATGTGAGACTAATGTTCAATTAATAGAAGATAGTGTCCATAAATATAAACCAGAAATAGTTATAATTGATTCAATACAAACTATTTTTAGCGATGGATCTTCATCTGCACCAGGTAGTGTTAGCCAAGTTAGAGAATCTACTAGCGCCTTGATGAAGTTAGCAAAGGGGCATGGAGTAACGATTTTTATAATTGGACATGTCACTAAAGAAGGCGTAGTTGCAGGACCAAGAGTACTTGAGCATATGGTTGATACTGTTTTATATTTTGAAGGAGATAATTATGCTTCTTATAGAATTTTAAGGGCTGTTAAAAATAGATATGGGTCCACAAATGAAATAGGCGTATTTGAAATGCAAAACAAAGGGCTTATAGAGGTTGCTAATCCTTCGGAATATATGTTGAAGGGTAAGCCAGAAGGTGAACCGGGCTCTATTGTAGTGCCATCTATGGAAGGTACAAGACCAATATTAGTAGAAGTTCAGGCCTTGGTATGTAGAACTAATTTTAATATGCCACGTAGAACGGCAGCAGGTACAGATTATAATAGGGTTAATTTATTGATGGCTGTATTAGAAAAACGTCTTGGTATACAACTATCGGACTGTGATTCTTATGTTAATGTGGCTGGAGGAATGAAGATAAATGAGCCAGCGTTAGATTTAGCTATATTAATGGCCATATATTCAAGTCATAAAAATAAAGCTATAGATGATAATACTATAGTATTTGGTGAAGTGGGTTTAACAGGAGAAGTAAGGGCTGTAAATATGGCTGAACAAAGAATTAAAGAGGCTGAAAAGATGGGCTTCAAAAGATGTATAATTCCAATAGGAAACTTATCTATGTTATCAAAGGAGTCAACTGTTAAAAGTAAGAACATGGAATTGATAGGTGTAAAGAATATTAGAGAGTTAATACAAAAATATATGTAGAAGTGTTAATTAAGAAATTTTAATTATTTTCAAGCAAAAAAAGGCCCTATAACCACTAAGTTATAAGGCTTTTCTTTATTACAGGGGCAGTAGGACTCGAACCCACGACCTGCGGTTTTGGAGACCGTTATTCTACCAACTGAACTATACCCCTATTTATCTCACAAAAAATATAATACTATGAAACAATGATATTGTCAATTGATTTTTACTAAAATCCTTCTAATCTTCTTTGTTGCCTCAATTCACGACGTCTTATACCAGATTCCCATTCGGCTTTTTGTGATTCTGTCTGAATTATTATACCAGGTACTTTTATCGGTAAATGGTTATCATCAATAGCAACAAAAACCAAATAAGCTCTATTAATTACCTTGCGAATGCCAGTTCTATTTTCAATATAAGTATCTACTCTAACTTCCATAGAAGTATTACCTACATAGGTTATTCGTCCTATTAAAACTATAGTATCATCCAAAACTGCACCTGCTTTAAACTGTAAATTATCAATGGCAACTGTTGTAACGCTATAACCTGAATGACGCTTTGCAACTACTGCTGCGACTATATCTATCCATTGTACTAATTGGCCACCAAATAATCGATTAGAGCTATTTATATGGGCAGGCATAACTATTTGTACCTGCTCTGTTAGTGAATCAGTAACATACTTTTTATCCATAATAAATCCTTTCAAATATAAATAAATTAATTGAATATTATTGTATATCGTAACAATAATTAATACAAGGAGAATGTTTATTGTTAATATTTTAATTATAACAGACAAAAAACATGATAGTCTATGAAAATATTTAATAAAATCACTTCTCAAGTCAGGAAATTATGGTATAATACAAATAGTGAGCAAAATTTGCTGAACTAAAAAAAGAAACTATTTAATTGAAAGGATTGATAATAAGATGGCATTAATAACAACAACAGAAATGTTTAAAAAAGCATATGAAGGTGGATATGCAATTGGTGCATTTAACGTAAACAATATGGAGATTATTCAAGCAATAACAGAAGCAGCTAAAGAGGAAAACTCTCCATTAATTTTACAAGTTTCCGCAGGTGCTAGAAAATATGCTAAACACGGATATTTAGTTAAATTAGTAGAGGCAGCTATTCAAGATACTGACCTACCAATCGCTCTACATTTAGACCATGGTCCAGACTTTGAAACTTGTAAATCATGTATAGATGGTGGATTCTCATCAGTTATGATTGATGGTTCACATCTTAGTTTTGATGATAATATTAAACTTACTAAACAAGTAGTAGAATATGCGCACTCTAAAGGTGTAGTAGTAGAAGCGGAATTAGGACAACTAGCAGGAATTGAAGATGATGTTAACGTTGCAGCAGAAGATGCAAGTTTTACTAAACCAGAAGAAGTAGAAGAATTTGTTGATCGCACAGGTGTTGATTCACTTGCGATTGCTATTGGTACAAGCCATGGTGCATATAAATTTAAACCAGGTCAAAACCCACAACTTCGCTTTGATATATTAGAAGATATTTCAAAAATATTACCAGCATTCCCAATAGTTTTACACGGTGCATCATCTGTTTCGCAAGAATATGTTAAAATAATTAATGAAAATGGTGGAAAACTTCAAGATGCAATTGGTATTCCAGAAGAAATGTTAAGAAGAGCAGCAGGAATGGCAGTTTGTAAAATTAATATTGATTCAGATTTAAGACTTGCGTTTACAGCGGGAGTAAGAGAACATATGATGCAAAACCCAGGTCATTTTGATCCAAGACAATATTTATCTCCAGCAAGAGCTAATATCAAAACATTAGTTAGACATAAATTAGTGAATGTACTTGGTTCTTCAGGAAAAGCAGCAGACTTAATTTAGTTATAACAGAATGGACTGTCTATGGCAGTCCATTTGATTTATTATATTAAAAATCTTCTAAATAACAAGTCGAGATTCTATATTATAGAATTAAAACTAATCAGGAGGAGAGTGTAGATGTATAAATTAATTGCACAAGATGGACGTGCTAAAAGTGGTGAATTTCATACGGTACATGGTGTTATTCAAACTCCTGTATTCATGAATGTAGGAACAGCAGCAGCAATAAAAGGAGCAGTATCTACAGAAGATTTAAAAGATATAAAAACCC
This sequence comes from Clostridiales bacterium, assembly GCA_012837865.1. Lineage (GTDB taxonomy): Bacteria > Bacillota > Clostridia > Lachnospirales > Lachnospiraceae > Mobilitalea. Next base: position 3,958 of record DUQJ01000168.1, read on the forward strand.
AAGTAGAATTATCTAATACCTATCATTTACATGTAAGACCTGGTGATAAGGTTATTAAACAAATGGGTGGTTTGCATAAATTTATGGTCTGGGATAAACCTATTTTAACTGACTCGGGTGGCTTCCAAGTGTTTTCATTGGCAAAACTTCGACAAATTAAAGAAGAAGGTGTATATTTTAATTCTCATGTAGATGGACGTAAGATATTCATGGGTCCAGAAGAAAGTATGCAAATTCAATCAAACTTAGCGTCTACGATTGCTATGGCATTTGATGAATGCCCACCTTCATTAGAATCAAGGGAATATATGCAAAAGTCTGTAGATAGAACTACTAGATGGTTAGATAGATGCATAAAAGAAATTGATAGATTAAACAAACTAGAAGATACTATTAATCCGAATCAAATATTATTCGGAATAAATCAAGGTGGTACATTTGAAGATATTCGTATAGAACATGCGAAGAGAATTTCTGAATTTAATTTAGATGGTTATGCTATCGGTGGTCTTGCTGTTGGTGAATCTCATTCAGAAATGTATAGAATCTTAGATGAAACGGTTCCACACCTGCCCTTAGAAAAACCAACATATTTAATGGGAGTTGGAACTCCTGAGAATATATTAGAATCAGTAGATAGAGGTGTAGATTTTTTTGATTGCGTTTACCCTACAAGAAATGGTAGACATGGGCACGCCTATACTAACAAAGGTAAGATGAATTTATTTAATGCTAAATACGAACTAGATTCTAAACCTATAGAAGTGGGATGTGGTTGTCCAGCATGTACATTATATAGCCGTGCTTATATTAGACATTTATTAAAAGCGAAAGAAATGCTTGGAATGCGTTTATTAGTTCTTCATAATTTATATTTTTATAATGAAATGATGGAAGAAATTAAAGATGCTATAAGAGCAGGTGAATATACTAATTATAAAAAAGATAAAATAGAACGAGTTTCTTATAAAGAAGGAGGTAGTTAATATGAACAATGTAGCTTTATTAGCAGCTGATACAAATCCAGCAGGCTCAATGATGATGTTAGTCGTACAATTTGCAATATTGGGAGGTATATTATATTTTATTATGATACGCCCACAAAAGAAACAACAACGTGCATTGGATGCAATGCTAGGAACCTTGGCAAAAGGTGATAGCGTATTGACAAGTAGTGGATTTTATGGTGTTGTTATTGATATAATGGATGAAGTTGTTATAGTTGAATTTGGAAACAATAAAAACTGTAGAATACCTATGAAAAAGGCAGCAATTATAGAAGTTGAAAAAACTGAATAAAAGAACATAGAAAACCATAGTAAAAGAGATTGACATCTAATAACTATGGTTTTATTTTATAAGATATTTATAAAAACTTTTTCATCCAATAATTTATCTGTAGTAAATAAGCTATAAGTTGTGGTGCTGCCATTAATTGTCCATACCAAGGCTTGCCATAATCTGAGGGGGCTTGTAAAAACTTTTCTACCTTTTTCAAATCTAAAATATCTCTTAAAGGTGAATTTAAATCGGATAATTCATTAAGTAAAAGCCTGCCTAATCTTTTTTCATATTCTGGATTATAAGTTTTAGGATAGGGGCTTTTTTTGCGATAAAGTATATCATCTGGTAAAATACCTTTGGCTACATCTCGTAATAGACCCTTAGATGTATTGTTTGAGTATTTCATTTCCCAAGGTATATTCCATGCATATTCAATTAATTTTATGTCTGCAAAAGGTGATCTTGCTATTAAATTCGAGTAGATACTTGTTCTATCCATACGATCGATAAGAGTTGTCATAAACCATTTTATATTAAGGTATGAAATTTCTCTTCGTCTTTCTTCGATTTTATTTTCACTATCGAGTCTTGGTGTTCTCATAATAGTGTTTTTATAAGCGCTCCCAACATATTCATCTAAACCTATTTGTGATAAGAAATCATCTGATAATAATAATTTTCTAGTATCCATATTTCTTGACCATGGAAAAGAGTTAAGTGTAAAACTATCTGAGTCATGAAACCAGGGATAGCCGCCAAATATCTCATCAGCACATTCGCCTGTCAATGCTAAACTATGTTTTTTTGAAACTGTTTTACAAAAATATAATAAAGATGATTCTACATCCGCCATATTTGGCAAATCTCTAGCATCAACTGCTTCGTATAATCCGTTAATTAAATCATCATTATCACATTGAAGATAATTGTGATTGCTTTTAAGGTGATTCTTCATAATATCAACATATGGTCTGTCTTGAGATGGTTGAAAAGAACTAGATTTAAAATTAATGCTATTATCAATAAAATCAAATGAGTATGTGTCTAATGTTTTATTTTGTTTTAATAAGATGTTTGAGCAAATAGCTGATATTAAACTACTATCTAAGCCTCCTGATAACAAAGTGCAGGCAGGGTAATCTGATTCGAATTGGCTTTCTACGGAATGATTGAGCAGTGAAGAAATATGATCTACTGTCTCGCTATAGTTTTCATGATGATCTAAACTTTTTAACTCCCAAAACTTTTGACTATATAAACCAGACTGATTAAAGATGTTAAAACAACCTGGAATAACTTCTTTTATGTTTTTAAAGACCCCTGTTCCATGGGTTTTTGCTGGTCCAAGCCCAAAGATTTCACAATAACTATTTGTGTCTAATTCTGCTTTTATTTTGGGAAATTTAAATAATGAAGATATTTTAGATGAAAAAACAATTGTTTTTCCAGAAATACTATAAAACAAAGGTTTAATTCCAATTGGATCTCTAAACATATATAGAGTTTTTTTTCTTTCATCCCATATAACAAATGAAAAAGCACCACTTAATTTGTTGACAAATTCAGGGCCATATTCAATAAAACCATTTAATACGATTTCAGAGTCAGAGTTAGAAGAAATCACATCCTTATTGATGTTCAATGTTTTGATAAGTTGGTGATTATTGTATAGTTCTCCATAAAAGACAATTGAAAATGTATTGTTATTAATTTCAATTATTAAAGGTTGTACAACTTTATTCCTATTATTGACTGACAGTGTTGAGGCTGTCAGTCCTATATTAGGATATAATAAATGATTGTGATTAGATTCTTTACTAAAACAAAATTCTTTATTCATTTCATCTAAAATTGTTTGCCATTTATTTATTGAATTTGTATAATTGCAACTCGCATCTGGAGTGCAAAAACCTGATATTCCACTCATATATTTATATCCTTTCTACAATACTTAATCAATTTTTATAGGTGAGAGTATAGTTGGTTGGATTTGTGTTCCTAATAAGGCACTTTCAATTGTGGGAATTATTAACTTAGTGTTTGATATCATTGAGTTAGGTTTGCCCAAATAATTATCTTGCCCAAAAGGAACAAAAAATATATTCTTTGTATTCATTAGCATTCCGATATTTTTCATATTAGCACCCAGGGCATCGTTTGTAGCAAGAGATATTATTAAAGGTTTACAATTTCTTAAATGCCCTTTAGCTGCCATTAAAACAGGTGTATCTGTAATTCCATTTGCAAGTTTAGCTATAGTATTACCTGTGCAAGGTGCTATTATTAATGCATCTAATATATTGCTAGGACCTAAAAACTCTGCATCCTCAATTGTCATTATAGGATCTTTGCCAGTTAATAATCTGGCTTCTTGGATGAAGTCATTGGCATTGCCAAAACGTGTATCAATTTTTTGAGCATTTTCTGAAAAGATAGAATATATGTTTACGTTTTCTTTAGCTAATGCTTTTATTTCGCTGAACACTTGTTTGAAAGTACAAAATGAACCAGATATAGCGATGCCAATGCTTTTGTCACTTAAAGACATATTAAACCCCCTTTATTTAAACTTAAACAATGTTTCATTTATATATAGTTAAGATGTTGCTAATCTCGTTAACGATTATCTTTGCTGATGTTTCAGGTGCAACTTTGCCAGGAAGCCCTAAACAAAGTTTCGCGTTCAAATTTATTTGATTAGCATAATCAAAATCAATGCCACCTGGTGCAGATGCTATATCAATAATAGTGCAATTTTGCTTTATCTTATCTAGAGCTTCTTTATCTAAAATCAATGCAGGTACAGTGTTAAATATAAAATCAAATTCATGTAACTTTTGTAGAATGTAATCCATGTGGATTGTTTTAAAACCGTATGAGTAAGCGTAAGATAGTGCTTCAACAGACCGGGCGGTTATCGAAATAGTGGCATCAAGAGCTTTTAATTTATTTGCAAGAATTTTACCACATCTTCCATAACCTATAATTAAACATTTGCTTGAGTGCAGATTGATGCTGCTAGACTTAATGGCCTCCATGATAGTGCCCTCAGCGGTTGCAATTGCATTTAATATAGCTATATTTTCATTTTGAATTAAGTCTATATACTGTATTGAATTATCATCACAGTAATTTGATGTTGCTTTAGGTATACTACCTGCAATTAGAATATGGTTTGAATCCAAAAGTTCTAAGATTTCATTAAGGCTGTATATGCATTCTTTATTGCAAGAAAAAACATTCTTTTTATTTTTTGAGAAAGGAATAGGCCCGATTAAAACAGAAGACTTATTAAATAACTCACTGTATGATAGGGCGTTATGACAATTAGGGTGTGCAATTTTATCTGATAAATCAAAGGTTGAGATAAAATAACCTAAATCTAAAAGTAGTTTTCCAACACAAACAATTCTTTGATCCCCGCCAAATAAACCAATTCTATTTTTGCGAATTAACATTTTAGCACCCCGTACTTGATACTTATGAATTATTATATGGCTAAAAGGAGATAATGTGAAAAGATATAATATGTTTTATTTAAAAGGAATAGTTATAATTCCTTAAAAAGAAAAGATAGATATAAAAAACGGTTTTATGAGTACTATTTTTAAAAGATGCATATAAATACAATCTAATTCACCCTTAAAGACGGTAAAAAGTACTAAAAAAGCAATTAAAAACAGATTAGAATTACTTTCGAAGCTTGTGGAATGACGGTTATATTGAAGAACTATGAAAAAACACAAATAAAAAGGTTTTTATTATTGATTTTTTGAATGTTTTGTAATATACTAATGATGTAATGTAAAAAGAAATTATTAAATTGGAGGTTATTATATGAAAAAGATTAAATCTTTCATAGTCCTAATGCTTATTCTTTCTATGACAACAGCTTTATTTACAGGTTGCGGGAAAAAGTATAAGGCACTAAACACTGATGTTTCAGGAGAAGTAACAATTATGTTATGGTCTGGATCAGGACAATATTTAGAAGACATAGGTCACCAGAATCTTAATCCGGAAGACTTGACAGGTCAAAACGAGGCGGCTGCATATGCTGTAGCAAAAGAATTCAATAAAACATATCCGAATATTAAAATTAATGTATTTGCAAAAGTTGGTGATCCACATGGAAATGAAACACCATGGGCACAAGAAATAGAAAACTTTAAAGCGGAACATGGCAAGTATCCTGATGTATATGCTTCTACAGATTTACCTGGTGATGTTGCAAGAGGGTTTGTTGCAGATTTATCTGTATTTAAAGATGATCCATTATACAAAACATTTAATGAATCAATAATGAATATGATGAATTACTATGGTTTTCAAGCAGGTTTACCTCAATTTATACAACCATGGGGTGTTTATGTTAACAAAGAACTAGCGGAAATGAACAACATAGATGTTCCTCCAGTAAACTGGAATATTGATCAATATACAGTGTTTGCAACTTCTGGAGATAATAAAAATTTCTGGGGAGCAATGGATATTCCTATGAGCTTCATTAATACAGGAACAAAAGATATTAACTATCAATTATCAAATTATAAAGGTGAAGGCGATTATGTTAATTTAAACTCTGAAGCAGTTGCTAAGATTTTAGAGTATATCCCTAAGTGGTCAAAATCATCTATTTGGACACAAAATGATGTTGGAGGAGTGCCGGCAGAAGTTATGGATGCCAACGGATGGTGGGGATATAATTTCTTTATTAATAACAAATGTCTAACATTAGATGGAGATCCTTGGATGATGGGTGATGCAGCTAACCCTGCTGAAGACCATTGGGGAACTGTAAAATCTAATGATTGGGATATCTATCCTAGACCAAGTACAGCATATCAAGAAAATACTATTGGTATAGTACTAGACCCAATGGCAATTCACAACTATGCTATGGATGATGGAAAACCAGAATGGTCAGATGCTGAAAAAGATAAATTGAAAATAGCTTATACATTTGCTTCTTTTTGGGCAGGTAGTACAGAAGCAATACAGGCAAGAGCAGATCAACAATGGATGGATCAAGGTGTTCTAAAAACAGCTTTAAACGACTCTTTACCATTAGTTACTGGCAAGGAGTTTGAAAGTCAAATGAATATTTGGTATTCATCAGAAACTCATAAAAGATTCGCAGATAAGACAAAAATGCCAGGATGGCAAAAGGTTCTGGAGCTTTGGGAAAAGGGACAATTCTGGGATATTTCAGACAAGTCATATCCATATTATGTAATGGAAGATGGATCAGTAAAAGCAGCAGCGCATGAATGGCTATTTATTCATGAAGAGGATATCGCTGGTGCAAGAAGAACTGATGCAAACTGGTTAGATCAAGTAAAATCAAAACTTCCTGATTGGAATAGTGTTATAAATGCAAGATATAAATTATCAGAACAACAACTAAGAGATGGTTTGAAAGAATTTTATGGATTTGCAGAAGATAATTTTAAAGTTAAGTCAAAATAAACTTTAATTAAAAGTTATTAAAAATAATATAATTCAATATAGCAAAGGCAAGTTTTTTTAGGCTTGCCTTCTATATTGAGGTATATGATAAAGGGAGCGAGTTACAATGAAAAAAAAGAATAATATAATTTCCATCCTTCTTTTGTTCATAATTGCAGTTGCTATTACGGCATCTGTATTTATTTTCAATAAAAATGCAGAATATATAACTGAAATTAATGAAAAGGAAGTAAAATGGGCATATAACTTGCTAAGTAATTCTTTAAGAAATAAATCTACATCATATATAGATTTTTTGTCCTTATCAGATTTTGATTATGGTCAAGATGAAATTATATCAGAGCCTATTGATGGAGTTAAGACTCAAGAATACTTAGGATTAGTGAAAAAACTTGATTATAATGAAATTGCTGAATATGAGATAAATGTATCTAAAGCAGGTGTTTATCAAATATTTATAGACTATAGACCAACAGAAAATACATTGGCGGATTTTATTATAGACCTAAAAGTAAACAATGAACAAACATATTCAGAAATGAAAAACATAGTATTACCTCTATTTTGGTATGATGAAACAAAAGATTTTCCAAAAGACAGGTATGGAGACGAAGTGGCTCCAAGACAAATTAGATTAGAGGACTGGAGAAGTCTCCCTTTATACAATAGTACTTATAGTACAGCTCTTCCTTTGTTATTTAAACTTAAATCCGGACCAAATATAATTCAGATAAAAAACATATCCGGAAATGGACTTGAAATTGGCAAGCTTAAGATGGAATATCCTTTAATAAATCCAATAGACTATGATGAATATATTGGAAAACATGATGGAGAATTAACTTCCACATTAATTCCGATTAATTCAACAGATTATATTAATAAAAATACAACACAGGCAATATATTCGTCCGAAAACAATCCATCCTCAAACCCCCATAATAGTGAATATAAATTAATAAACACTTTGTCGTGGGAAGATGCTGGAGCTGAAATAACCTATAAATTTATGGCACCAAAGGATGGCTTTTATCATATATCATTACATTATAAAAATATAAAAGAAGAATTTGATGTATTTAACACTATTAGGATAGATGGAGAAACACCTTTTTTAGAACTAATAAATTATCCATTTAAAAGCACTGGAAGTAAGTGGGGCAATGAAACATTAAGTGATAAAGAAGGTAAACCGTATAAAATATATTTAAAAAAGGGCGAACATGAATTAACTATTCGCTCGGAGCAAGAACCAATAATTAAAGCTTGGGAATATGCAAGATTAATATCAGAACATGTAGCACAATTTGAGTTGGATATAACTAAAATTACTGGTTCAGAAAATGATGAAAATAGAACATGGATGATGACAAGGTATATTCCGGAAATATCAGATTACCTTAAATCATATGAAATATTAATTAATTATATAAAATATGAATTACAATATTATACTAGCAATGGAATAA
>DUQJ01000169.1 GCA_012837865.1 Clostridiales bacterium
TAATTCGAGAAAATACAAAAAGACAATATGTTCAAATCTATCAAAAGCATATTAAACCTACGTTGGGTAAAACAAAGCTGAGAGAGATAACACAATTAAATGTAAAAGGGTTATTAAAGAAGTTAGATAAGAAAGGCTATGGTTTTGAGACTCAAAACAAGGTAAGAATTTTACTCTTGGATATGTTCAATAAAGCAATGATTGATCATTATGCTAATGAAAATCCTGCAAGAGGGATTCGCCTTGTTAGAGATGATAAAAAAGATGTCAGAGTATTATCTCCAGATGAACAAACAGAATTTTTTGATTGTTGTCGTGGTACTTTTTATGATAATTTTTTTACAGTTGCTATTTCTACTGGGCTAAGGCCTGGTGAGTTATGTGCTTTAAGATGGGAAGACATTGATTTAAAGAAAAAAGAAATTAGTGTAACGAGAACTCTAGTATATCAGAAGTTTGAAGGTGACGATAAAAAGACATTTCATATTGGTCCGCCAAAGACAAGAAGTAGTGTTCGTAACGTTCCTATTAATAAGCAATGTGAAATAGCATTAAAGAAGCAAAAATTGCAGAATGATGTTATAATGAGTAAAGCTTCTGCTAAGCCTGTAGATAGTTTTGAAGACCTTTTATTCACAACAAAGTTTGGCACACCAATGAATGCTCAAATAATCTGCGATGCCATCAAATCAATTATTAATGAAATTAATATCTGTAGAGATGATTTAGAACAATTTGAGAAATTCTCAGGACATTGCTTTAGACACAGTTTTGCAACGAGATGCTTTGAAGCAGGAATTCAACCCAAAACAGTCCAAATGTATTTAGGGCATGCAACATTACAAATGACAATGGATTTGTATACCCATGTCTTAGATGATCATAAACAAGAAGAAATGATTAAATTAGAGAATACCTTGGATGAAGTTATGAATAATGGTGATGAACTTACTGAACAGAGATATGAAAATGGATTAATGAAGGAAATGGCGTATAAAAACAAGGTAGTAGATATGAATGGCGTACGAATGGCGTAAATTGACACGCTGTGGCGTACGCAAAGTCTGAAAGGTGCATAAGATAAGGGTTTGTAGTTGCAAACATTTGAAACATAACATTCTTATTATGTTTATCAGGTAACACCTTATGAGTTGTAGTTATATCCTGAGTTTTGCAGTTGAAAACAAGAAAATAGCCCTAAACCTCACTAATTATGCGGGGTCTGGGGCTTTTCTTTTTTAAAAAATTCATTGTCTTTTTTATCAAATTTTAACTGAAGCTAAAATATTTTTTATACTTTGTCTAGTTCGCATAGATAAGGAAAAATCTACATCAAAAGCAGTTCCTATATCCTCTAAAATATGATTGTAACTGGTCATTTTATAAATATTACTTTCTAGGTTAATAGCATTATAATCTTTTAAGGCTTCAACCAGTTTGCTAATCAAATATTTACAATCAAGTTTTTTCTCTAGTAATCTTATGATTATAAGAGAGATAAAACAAGTAAGAAAGTGTCCTTGTATGTGTTCTTCTAGAGATACATAAACAGGCCTAGTTTCTAGATTGCTTTTTGTTATTTTAAAATTCTCCTCTATCTTCCAAAGTCCTCTATAAATATCTATTATTTCTGAATCACTTTTGTCTAATTTGCTTGTTATGATGGCATAATAGCCATAATATTTTTCGTCCTCTACTAACTTATCTAGGTTAAATGATAAAACTTTACCATCAGATATTTCACCGGTGGATTGTCAATACTTTTTTGTACAACTTTTATTCGGTCATTTTAAATAATCTATATTCAACTGGTGACATATATTTTAATGCACTATGAATACGTTTATTGTTGTACCAGTTCACATAATCCATTAATTCCCTTTTTAATTCTTCCAGACTGTGGAAGATCCTCCCAAATGCAAATTCTGTTTTTAATATTATCTTCATTACACTTACTTTTATGGACTTTATATTGTTTTGTTGTGTAATTTGATACAAGCTTATATTTGGCCATAATATAACCAATTCTTCTTCTTGGTATATTTAAAAGTCTACACATTGCGCTGATACTGTACTTGTCCATATTTGCTATAATCAGACCTACTTTCGTGGCATTATCAGCGCTGCTTGCTTTAAAATATCATTCTCCATTAGCAACTGTTTATTTTCTTTCCTTAACTTTATCAATTCATTTTCTACTTCTGTACGGTTATCCTTAGCTTTAAAAGATCCAGAGTTAGTATAATCATTGCACCACTTTACTACTGTTGATTTGGCTATTCCATACTCTTTTGCTATATCTGCTGCTGGCTTACCATTATATCTTAAGGCTATTATTTGCTTTTTAAATTCTTCTGTATAATTCTTTGTTTTCCCTGCCATGTTGTCTCCATATATTTTTATTTTATTTATTGTAACATGGCCGAATATTATTTGTATAATTTATTATAACCTATCCAGTTAACAAAATGCTTGATGAAGCTATTCAGTCACTCAGTGAAATTGAAAAACCCATCCTGCATTCTGGTCGTGGCTGCCATTACTGTTGGCCAGGATGGATAGAACGGACGAAAAGGCAAGGCTTACACGTTCAATGTACCAAAGAAAGGCTGCTCACCTGATAACTCTGCTTGTGAAGGCTTTTTTGGAAGACTTAAAAATGAGATGTTTTATGGTTACTCATGGGCAGGTGTTTCAATAGGCAAGTTCATAGAGGAACTTGATAAATACATAAAGTGGTATGCTGAAAAACGAATTAAACTATCGCTTGGAGCTATGAGCCATTTAAACTATAGAAGAAGTCTGGGGCTGGCCGTTTAGAGATCCAAGAAAACGTCCGCATCCCCGTTCCAATTAGCATGTGTTTTTAAAAAATAGATCTACATTTCCTCAAGCCGTAGTTCCTTTTGTAGAATAAAATAATGTTTTCTGTTTTTATTACGGCTTTTATAAATCATTTCTTCAATCTTCTGTGAATAAGAAATCTCCTTTTTAACAAGCTCTGTAAAAGCTAATCTTTCATTATCAGATAAAATGTAATCTCTAAAGCTAATCATAAAATCAAAATTAGTGCCATGCCTAAATAATCTTCCCGGCAGGGGATAGTGTTTTCTATTCCCCAGCATTATTCCATATCTAATATATGGAGTAACATTTTTATGGGTCTGAGCCTTGTAACTATATGTAATAGCATCATGAGTTGATATTCTATTAATTTTAGATTCAATGATGATGCGGGGTTTTATTGACTCATCCTTTTCAAAAATAAGTAAATCAGTTTCAAAAGCCATTGTATGTTCTTTATCTTTTTCAAAGTCTAAATCATAGGATAAAATCTCCTGTGCATAAGGTACTTTGTTTAAAGTGTCAAAATAAATATTATCTCCAAGTTTGGCTTCCTGGAGCAATTCTTTTATACTATTAGTCCATTCATTTTCTCTCATCTATTTCCCTCCCATTAAAAACAGAGTTACAATATTAGTATACTATATTTGTAGAATATTTTAAATTAATAATTATATACTTATCCATCAATTTATCCACTCCTTACTGACCTCCATATGTTATTTATATATGGGGAATTATAATAAAATAGTGTGCCACTTTCCAATTAATATTTTAAAATAATTGAACCACTTTTAGAGTACAATAAACAGGATGGAGACAACAGCAGGTATTACTTGGGGGACGATGGTAGCCTTGCTAAATGCACCAAAATTAATGGCTATGGTGCACCTAATATGGGTGTAATTTATGGGATAAAGGTTCTGAATGCGGCTTGTATTATTGCTAAAATAATAAATGACAAGATAGCAAATATAAGAATTTATATTGACATTAATAACAGTCAAGCTGGTCTAAATAAAAAAACAATGTATAATAAAAGGTAAAAGAGAAAAATTTAAATAAATAGAAAAGGGGGACAAGTTTTGAGATTTATAGATTACTTTAAAAAAGTAAGAAATGATTATATAATTAATCAAGTTAATAATTTAAAGAGAGCAAGGGTGAAAGAAATTAAATTAAAAGACCTAGAAGTTTCAAATAAAGAGAATGATTTTATTATAATAAATTAAAGAATTAGATTGGAGGTATTTATGAAAATAGATATATGGTCAGATTTTGCTTGTCCGTTTTGTTATGCAGGAATCAAAAGATTTGAAGAAGCCTTAAAAGAGCTTGGGCAAGACAGGGAAGTAGAAATTAATTATCGTAGCCTTGAATTAAACCCTAAAATAGGTACTGAAGGCAATATGAGCTTAATTGATATGTTAGCAAGTAATTATGGAAAAACAAAAGAAGAGGCTTTAGAAATGGTAAAAAAGTCTGCGGATTTCGTTCGATCAGAAGGTTTGTTATATGATTATGAAAACCAAATTGTTACAAAAACCCTAGATGCTCATAGACTTGTTTATTATGCAAAGACACATGGCAAGGAATCAGCTATGAAAGATATATTATTTAAAGCTTACTTTGCGGAAGCGATGAACATTGGCAATCCTGAAATATTAATGGATTTAGCCATGGATATTGGTTTAGATAGAGATAAAGTAAGGGATGTATTAAATTCTGATGCTTATTTAGATAATATTGAACAAGACTATAAGGATGCCCATAGATTACGAATTGAACTAGTACCTACATTTATATTTGACGATAAAACAAGGGTTAGTGGTGTAATTAATAAAGAAAGTTTTAATGAGATATTTAACTAGGACACTTTAAACAACCATAGACATGGTGTGAATTGGAGGATTATTATGAAATTTAAAATGATACATGAAAATTATAATGTAAAAGATTTGGAGGCCTCACTAAAATTTTATGAAGAGGCTTTAGGACTAACAGAACAAAGAAGAAAAGTAGCCGATGATGGCTCATATATTATAGTATTTATAGGAAATGATACCACTGATTTCCAACTGGAATTAACGTGGTTAAGAGACTGGGAAAAGCCATACAACTTAGGGGATAATGAATTTCATTTAGCATTTAGAGCAGATGACTATGAAGCTGCATATGAAAAACATAAGAAGATGGGATGCATATGTTATGAGAATCCTAAAATGGGCATTTACTTTATTAATGATCCAGATGGATATTGGTTTGAAATAGTACCGACAAGATAAGAAAGTTTTATGAAATTAGTATTATGCGTTATATGGAATTAAGGATTCCTACCAAAGGAAATGTTACTTGAAAAGGGCAAGAGGTATAATATGACCATATTTAATGAAATAAAACAAGAGATAATGGCTGATGCAATGAATACCCTATATACGAGAAAGGGGATTTCACCTTTGTTCAAGGCATCTAAGAAAGCTCAAATTGCTATAATTGGACAAGCACCAGGACGAAAAGCCGAAGAAACCAATTTGTTTTGGAATGATTTAAGTGGTGACCGTCTACGAGAATGGATGGGGATATCACGTGAAGAGTTTTACAAGATTGACCGTATTGCACATTTACCTATGGATTTTTATTATCCAGGTAAAGCTAAATCAGGGGATTTACCACCTCGAAAAGGATTTGCGGAAAAATGGCATCCACGGCTATTAGACGAAATGCCAAATATAGAAACAATAATTCTCATTGGTAGTTATGCTCAAAAACATTATCTTAATAAACGAATGGATAAAAACTTAACTGAAACAGTTAGAAATTTCAAAAACTATCTACCAGAGTATTTACCTTTGGTTCATCCTTCACCATTAAATGTTGGATGGTTCAAAAGAAATCCATGGTTTGAAAGTGATGTTTTGCCTGTTTTAAAAATAATAGTAAAAAAGTCGCTAAAGAAGTAGACAAGCTAGAAACACATCCTTAATACTCTTACTATAACATATTATGAAAAATTGTATGATAATAAAGTGTAGGCAATACATTGTATGCTTAGGATACTAGGATTAATGATAGATAAGATGAATTGTGAAAAGGGCAAAAAAGGCAACAGAACATATGTTAGTGCAGAGTGTTTCGGAAAATATAGCACTGGAAAAGTGACGATGATTTTAGTAAAAAACCACATTGTAAATTTAATTTTATGTAAAATTAAGTATATTTATCCCAGGAACTAAATTGCGAATTTTATTTTATTAAACTAAAATTAAACTATAAAAGTCATAAGATGTTTTTAAAATGAGGAGATTATGCTTAATTATAAATAATAGGAAACATAGTATTTGTAATAATATAACTAAGTATTGATATGATGTCGAATAATGGTATAATGTGTATAATCAAAAGGAATATATATGGATTTACTTTGGTGAAAAAAATTACAAAGGGGATTTATAATGAAGAAGAATTCTTATTTATTAATTGCTGTAGTTCTATTGCTTGTCATTACGACTGCCGTTATTTGGAGAACAAATAAAAATAAAAATGAAAAAAAGGATGTAAGTGGGGGGTGAAGTTCTTGAAACAAACATTGACATTACCGATAACACTCAAGTAACCACATCAGAAGTTCCAGCTGAAGAAGACAATAGAGAAGAACATATAGAAATAGACAAAATAGAATAACCAATAGTAGAACCAATAGAGGAACCAAAAGAGGAACCTAAGAAGGAACCAAAAAAGGAGCCTAAAGAAGAAACAAAAAAGAAGGATCCAGTAGCAAAGCCTACACCAAAGCCTGAACCAAAGATCGTAAAACCAGATCCAAAAAACAACAAGGGCACGATTACTATAGGTGGGGTTAAAGTTCCTAAGGTAGGAAGTTTTATGCCGGCAAACAGTGATTCAGATGGTTTATTTGGAAATGATACTTATGGTGATTATCCATATTCTCTAGCTTGTGATGAGTTTAACGAATATATCCAGAATGAGATGATTAGGCTTGGAGAGTCAGTTCCAACCGGATCCGCTACTGTAAAGTATCAGAGTAATTCAATCTCCATATCTCCATATGCAACTGACCAAAGGCAGTCTTTTAGGTTATACAAGAACGAGGATGACAATCGGTATGAATTAACGATAAAAACGAGATTAAAAGGTCATGAACAGGCTGAATTAGATCAAAACAGTTTAAAATTGTTACTTGCGGCTTTTAGTTCAAAACCTGAAAAACTTTATGAGGTTTTATATAACACTCTTGAAGGAAGCAATGATGCAGGCATTTCTAAAACCAAATGGACAACCGTAGCTGACATTAAGGTAAAGTATGACCTAGTAAATAATTATGTTGTCCTTTATATTAAATCTAAATAATCGAAAGTTATTTTAAAAAGCCTTTAAGATTACAAAATAACCGCGGGAAGGCTCGGGTAAAGCCTGAATCCAAATATTCCATTTGCGGGAGGAACTGAGCTATATGCTTGGTTCCTTTTTTCTTGTTAAATACACCGCTTAGAACAAATTAACCTTTCGCTAAACACTATTAGCCTTGTAATCCATTCAAAAGTTTTATATATTGTAAAAGAATACAAACAAAGGTCCTTATTCCTTGTGAGAACGAGGTTTTTTCTAAAAACAAACAGATAGTCCAAAATATCTTAGTAGCAAATATCTTGACAACAAATAATAGACATTGTTTGAAGCCTTTGTTAAAATATTTAATACGAAAATTCAATATAGGAAACCCCTTTTCGAAAAAAAAGAATGGTTCCTCCTGACGCTTAAGGTTATCAGCGTTAGGAAATAAGAACTCCTGAGATTAATCTTAGGGTTTTTTGTTTTGGAAAGACTTAAGCCTTGTAGATGTTGTTTTTCTATATAAAATTACATAATATATAATTAATAATGCTTTTTATATAAAAATAAATTAACTGTGAGGGATGTTATGAGAAATATTAAGATAAATAAGAAAACATTTAAAACATTAGGCATCTTGTTTTTTGCGCTTTTTGGGATGGCGATTAATAGCAATGTTGCTTTTGCTGGAGGAATCCTAGACGGATCAGGCTCTTCCGGATTCAAACTCCCCGAAGGTTGTGTCTCAGTTTCTGATTATGAGGGGGGCTATTATTCTGTTCAAAATCAGTTTTCGAGAGCGATTGGTGGAGACAGTTCAAGTGATACAATCTACTATTTCAAGGCAGCAAACATAGAAGAAAGAGTTCTTCACAGCAGTTTAAAAAATCCCAAGAATGTATATACGGTCTATCTTTATGCGCTCACAAATGACAAGTTTGATGAAGAGATAGAAGGTGTTATGAAGAAAAGAAAGAAGCTTATTGATGCTGGAGAATACAGTGAACTAAAGACGATTCCAGGATACTTTGATGGAGTTTCGATGTCCTTTTTCCCGGACGGAGAAGTTAAGTATACATTTGAGAACATGATGATGTGGCCCGTATCAAGCGGTGGGGATTACTACATAAAGGACTTATACTCAGCAAGTGCTAAGACAAAAATTGCAAATCACAACATAAACGACTTTAGTCAGGTAAGCAAACCTGACAACTTTTGGTTAGGATCTTTGATTTCTGACAACAATAAAAACTACGGAGAGACCTATCTTAAGGCGGGGTATGATTTATCTGTAAAATACCCATCATCCAGTGAGGTAAAGAACCTTTTGGATAAAATTTCTAATAAATTTTATGGAAAGAGCGGTAAGTTTGCGGAAAGCAATTACTTTAACGCAGCATACGCAGTAAGCAAATCAAGCAAGAAATACAATGGAAGTTTTAAAAGCCACTTGATGATTTGATAATATTTGATTATAATTCAGATAAGGTGAAACAAGAAGGAGGCAAAAAATGAAACAGAAAAACCATATATATATCGCGATTGATCTTAAATCTTTTTATGCCTCTGTTGAATGTTTAGAGCGGGGGCTTGACCCACTAACAACTAATTTAGTAGTCGCAGATATGAGTCGCACAACGAAAACTGTTTGTCTTGCAGTATCACCACCCTTAAAAACAATTGGAATTTCCGGAAGAGCAAGGTTGTTTGAAGTAGTGCAGAAAGTGAAAGAAGAAAATGCAATTAGAAAAAGCAAAGCACCATCTCGTACATTTACCGGCTCATCTTATAATGATATAGAATTAAAAGAATCGCCAGGCCTATCACTAGATTATATTACAGCGCCACCAAGAATGGCTAAATATATGGAATATAGTACGAAAATTTATAATATATATTTGAGACATGTTGCACCAGAGGATATCCATGTATATTCCGTAGATGAAGTATTTATGGATATAACTAATTACTTGCAGACAGCAAAACTTACTGCCAGAGAATTTACGACAAAGATAATGCTTGAAGTTCTAGAGGAAATAGGAATTACAGCAACTGCTGGAATCGGAACAAATCTTTATCTTTGTAAAATAGCAATGGATATAGTAGCTAAACATATTCCTGCTGATAAATATGGCGTTAGAATTTCAGAACTAGATGAAATGTCATATAGACAAATCCTTTGGGATCATAAACCCCTCACAGATTTTTGGCGGGTTGGTAAAGGATATGCCAAGAAATTAAAAGAATGCGGAATCTTTACTATGGGCGATATAGCAAGATGTTCTATTGGTAAGAAAAACGAATTTTACAATGAAGACCTACTTTACAAATTATTTGGAATAAATGCAGAACTATTAATTGATCATGCATGGGGTTATGAACCTTGTAAAATTGCTGATGTTAAAGCATACAAGCCGGCCACGCGTAGTCTTGGATCTGGGCAGGTTCTAAAGTATCCATATAATTATGAAAAAGCGAGACTTATAGTTCGTGAAATGACAGATCTCCTCGTTCTTGAACTTGTAGATAAAGGGCTTGTAACAGATCAAATAGTTTTAACTGTAGGTTATGATATAGAAAACCTAAGTAACCCTGAAATAAAAATGAAATATCATGGACCAATAACAATTGATAACTATGGACGTAAAGTTCCAAAACATGCACATGGGACAGTAAACCTTAAGTGTCAGACATCTTCTACTAAAATAATTATTGATGATGTTATGGCTTTATACACCAGAATTGTGAATGAAAGTTTATTGATTAGAAGAATAAACATTACAGCAAATCATATTGTTGATGAAGACCTTGTAGAAAAAAACGAATCTTATGAACAGTTTAATTTATTCACGGATTATGAAAGCAAACAAAAGATAAAAGAAGAAGAGAAGGCAGACTTGCTACGGGAAAAGAATATGCAACTTGCAATTCTTGATATAAAGAAAAAGTATGGGAAAAACGCTATATTAAGGGGCACAAACTTTGAAGAGGGCGCAACTGCAATGGAAAGAAACAAGCAAATAGGAGGACATAAGGCCTAGGTTGATAATAATATACCTATGGGTTTGTGAAAGGAACTAGACATGAAAAGAAGTAACATGGAAGAACGTCCATATGTTGATATTATTAACTTACAATATAAAAAATCAAATAATCGTCCTCATATGTCTGTGCTTGACCGGGCTGCACAATTTTCTCCCTTTGCAGCTTTAACAGGCTTTGATGGTGCAATCAAAGAAACATCTAGATTAACAGAAGAAAGGATAGAACTAGATGAAGCTGCAAAAGTTATATTAGATGAGAAATTAAGAATTATTCAGGAACAATTGAAAAAAAAAGATTTGTACGAAAGAGATAATATAGAGTTTGAATTTTTTTTAGCAGATGAAAAGAAATCTGGTGGTGCCTATATTTCCGTAAAAGGTAGGGTTAAGAGAATTGATGAATATGAAGGTATTATAATAATGGATGATGGAAGGAGAATACCAATAAAAGAGATTATAAATATATATGGTCCTTCAAGCTAATTTGAATGACCATAAGTTGTTTTAAGATTATACTTACTATTTAATATTTCTTTTTAAATCATCAAGCTCATTCTGTAGTTTATTATAATCATCAGAAGCTTGTTTAAAATCCCTATCAATTGTATCAGAATCTTTTGGTTTAGCTAATAAAACTTTAAATGTTAGTGCAGCACCGCCTACTATAGCAACTAATATTATTAAATATTCATATAAATTTTTGTTTCTAAAGTATAATCTAGTTCCAGCAATTACGGATGCTAATATAATAACAATACTTAAAATCAAAACGATTTTTGCACCAATCGAATCAGGCTTAGCAAATAACCAGGCAACCCCTACTATAAATGGAACTACAATTAATCCGCCTGTATTTCTTCCGAAAAAGCCAGTGTAAAAGCCGGTTGAAACAGTGACACTACTCATAAACCAATATAGACCTGCAATTAGCATAATTATACCAACTAGAAACATTACTAAATCATTTCTTTCTTTTTTCATTATTTACCCCCTTAAAAGTGTATTCTATTTAATAATTTTACCATTACTTAAAGCTTAATTCAAGATTAATAATAAAAAGTAGAATTTATGAATATAATTTAACGAAAAAGATATCTTAATAAGTATCAAATACAAAGTTTTATGATATAATGTAATATAAGTTGTGAATAAAAAAGAGTGAAAGGGTGAAGGTTTATGCTAGTCATGGATTTGATGGTAGACAATCCCATTATTTTTATTACATTGATAATTACATTAGTAATTATTCTTTTAATAATATTAATGATAATGGTTTTTATGAAATTAAGAACTAATAAAGCGGTATTAAAAGCTGCATCGCAATTAAAGATGATTACAGAGAGCATAACCGCCGGTGTTATTAATTTCAATATAGATAAAAGATTTGTTATTAATTATGCAAGTGAAGCATTTTATGAAATATTAAAAAAACCAAAAGATAAAATTTATACATTAAATAAAAAGGATTTACTGGATTATATAACGGTTGACGAAAAGGGAGAATTTATTAAGTATTTTAATGATTTAATATCTTCCTTAAATTCAAATGTCAGTTTAGAAACAAAAATGATAACTAACGATGGTGGTATAATTGATGTTACGATTACTGGCCAACTGACACATGGGCCAACTCCTTATGTGTCTGCAACTGTAATAGAAATAACCAAGATAAAATTAATGCAACAACAGCTTAGTATAGACAAAGAAAGATATGAAATATCATCACTACTATCTAATTCAATTGTATTTGAATATGATATGATCGAAGATAAAATGCAGTTTAGTGAAAAATACAAAGATATATTTGGTAGACAACCAATTATGGAAAACTATATATCAAATATAGAAAAGAACAAAGAATGGATCCACCCAGACGATCAAGGATTGTTTCTAGAATTCAATGAAAAAGTTACAAATAGTAATGAAATAATAGTTCAAGAATTTAGAATTCGCGATGCTTTCGGTGGATATCTATGGTGTGAAGTCTCTGGTAAAGCAATCGTATATGACAATAAACCTATAAAAGTCATTGGTAAAGTTACCAATATAAATACTTATAAGAATGCATTAAATGAGTTGGAATATAAAGCAACAAGAGATCCTTTAACATCTATTTATAACAAGGAAACTATTGAAATTAAAATAGAAAATTATATTAATGCTAATAGATACAAAAAACATATGGTGATATTTGTTGATTTTGATGATTTTAAAAATATCAATGATAAGTATGGACATATAAAAGGTGACCAGGTTCTAAAAGAAGTAACAAATACTCTTAAAGAAACACTTGTTGAAGGTGAAATGATTGGCCGTATAGGTGGAGATGAATTTGTAGTATTTATAGGTAATATTGGAGAAGATGATGTTATAAAGAAATCGGATATAATCATCAATAGCGTTAATGGGATATATGAAATAGGTAAAGAAAGCATTCCAGTTTCTGTAAGCATGGGAGTATCAATATATCCTGAAGATGGTAATAATTACGAGAAACTATTAATTAAAGCAGATGAGGCTTTATACATTGCAAAAGGTAGGGGTAAGTTATGTTATCATATCTGTAATAAAGATGAATGATTATTTCGTTTTTCGTATTTCATCAATTGTAATTGATTTAAATATTAATAATGAAAATATGTAACTTGTTGTAAGTATTACAGCAGCAAAAAGTAATAATATTAACTGATTTACTTGAGTGTTTAAGGATAAATAATTATATAGCTTAAAGATGAAGAAACCTTCGATAGTTATTAATATCGAGGGTTTTAATATCCAATCATAAGCATTAAATGTAATCTTAATAAATTTATTAGCATTATAGATATCGAGAAAGGATATAATAAGTTGACTTGTTAAAAGGCCAAACAAATACCCTTTTATGCCATATTTAGGAACCATTAAAATAATAAAGCCTATTCTAATTATTACACCAACGATTGAATTTATAAATGTTATATAAGTTTTCCCTAATCCATTTATAATACTACTTAGAGTTGTTGTAAGATATAAAAATGGGCAAAGCCAAGCTAAAATAACTAAGAAATCACCTGAAAGATTATTGTTGAATATTAATGAACCCAAATCTTTACCAAATAAAATAAAGACTCCAGTGCTAAGAATACCTATTATAATACTATATTTCATGGTTAGTGATGTTGTTAATGAGATCAATCTATCGTTATAACTTGCTTGTGCTTCTGATATCATAGGTAACAGCATAACAGCAAATGAATTAGCAATTGTTGATGGAAATAAAATAAAGGGAATAGACATTCCATTTAAAACACCAAAGATACTTAATGCTTCTTTGGTTGTTAACCCCGTTCGTTTTAGCATGCTTGGTATTAAAACAGCTTCAATACTACTAAGTATATTAATAAGTAGTCTGTTTGAAGAAAGAGGAATACTTAATTTCAATATTTCAACGAGAATTGAATTTTGATTCTTTCTTTGTGTATTTTTATTTGATTTATCTAAATGTAAAATTTCTGGAGTAATGAAAAATAAAGATGTAATATTATATATTGATGAAAAGACTTCACCTATTACAATTCCAAGCACTGCTAGCTCGCATGTTATCTTCTGATCTGCACCCCCTAATACTATTGAAGCCATATAAACAGTAATTACACGTATTATCTGCTCTAATAACTGCGTTGAAGCGGGCACACCTGCCTTCTTTAACCCATAGTAATATCCGTTAATACATGATGTAATACTACAAAATGGAAACACTATAACCAACAGTTTTATTGATGAGCTACTTCGTGGCTCAAGTAAAAGTCTCCATGAAATATAATCGCTATATGAATAAATAACAAATGACAAAAAGATTGCAATAAGAAACGATAGTGTTACACCTGTCTTCAGGATAGAATGGATTTTTTTCTTATCATAATTGGCAGCAGCACGAGCAACTAATCTTGAAATAGATGTTTGAATACCTGTTGCATATATTGTAAAACATATTCCGTAAACGGGGAAAATCAATTGATAAATGCCAAGCTTTTCTGCACCTAGATTATTTGATAAAAAGATTCTATAAAAGAACCCTATAAGCCGAGTTATAAAACCAGCAATAGTTAATATTAGAGTCCCTTTTATTAAAGCATTTTTTTTGAAATTAATTTTTTCTTTTTTAAGATAATCCATTATAATATTCCTTAAGAATCATTCTATTTAATATATTCTATTTTAAAAAGTTTATGAGAGGATTATATATAAAAAAGTTTCTTAAAACTATTGACAAACAAATATCCTAGTGATATTATTATATCCGAGTAATTTAATATGAATTGAAATTTGAGGTGATTTAATTGAAATTATCAACAAAAGGCAGATATGGACTTCGGGCAATGGTTGATTTGGCGATAAACTCTACAGAAGATCAAGTTGTAGCTTTAAGTCAGATTGCAGAAAGACAGGAAATATCAGTCAATTATTTGGAACAACTAATAGCAAGACTTAGAAGGGCAGGTCTTGTTCAAGGTATTAGAGGTGCCCAAGGTGGATATATATTAAGCAAATCACCAGAAGACATTTCAATAGGAGATATTTTAAGGGCTCTTGAGGGAAATTTAAATCCCGTAGAATGTACAGAGATAATTGGCGACAATATATGTAATAATTCTGATGTATGCGTAACAAAATATGTTTGGAAGCGTATAAGTGATAGTATAAACCAAACAGTAGATAGTATAAAATTATCGGAATTATTAGAAGAAAGTATCAGATTAATAGGTAATAATACTGAAGACGATAATAAGCCAATTATTATATGTTAAGTATAATTTATTATAATCATAATAGGAGATGATAAGGTGGAAAACAAAATATACCTTGATAATGCAGCAACAACAAAAGTAAGACCAGAAGTAGTAGAAACTATGTTGCCATACTTTACTGAACAATATGGTAATCCGTCTAGTGTTTATGAATTTGCATCACAAAGTAAAATAGCAGTAGACGAGGCAAGAGAAGCAATAGCAAAATCTATAAATGCAGATAAACCAGATATTTATTTCACATCTGGTGGTACAGAAGCTGATAATTGGGCTATTGTAGCTACTGCAGAAGCTTATAAGGACAAAGGTAATCATATTATTACCTCTAAATTTGAACATCATGCTGTTTTACACACATGTGAATATTTGGAGAGAAGAGGGTATGAAGTAACTTATATAGATGTAAATGAAAATGGCATTATTGATTTAGACCAGTTGAAAAATGAAATAAGGCCAACAACAATACTTATTACTATTATGTTTGCCAATAATGAAATAGGTACAATTCAACCAATTAAAGAGATAGGTCAAATAGCTAAGGATAATAATGTTTTATTTCATACAGACGCTGTTCAAGCCTATACACACCTAGATATAGATGTTAAAGATTTAAATATAGATATGCTTAGTGCTAGTGCACATAAGTTGAAAGGACCAAAGGGGATTGGGTTTTTGTATATAAGAAAAGGCATTAAGAACCGATCTTTTATACACGGTGGAGCACAAGAGAGACGCAGAAGAGCTGGAACTGAGAATGTTCCTAGCATAATGGGTTTTGCTAAGGCAGTAGAGATTAATATGGCTACAATTAAGGAAAGAACTGAAAAAGAATTAGAATTAAGAAATATATTAATGAAGAGAGTTTTATCTGAAGTTCCATTTACCAGACTTAATGGTGATAAGAATAGAAGATTATCAAACAATCTTAACTTTAGTTTTCAATTTATCGAAGGAGAATCATTATTGATAATGTTAGATATGAAGAATATATGTGCATCAAGTGGCTCTGCTTGTACATCAGGAGCTCTAGATCCATCTCATGTACTCTTATCTATCGGCTTGCCTCATGAGATAGCTCATGGTTCATTAAGATTAACCCTATGTGAAGAAAACACTGAAGAAGAAATTAATTATACTGTTGATATGATTAAAGAAATAGTACAAAAACTTAGAGATATGTCACCTTTGTATGAAGATTTTATTAAAAAACAAAACAGAAGATAAATTTGGAGGTAAATATTATGTATAGTGAAAAAGTTATGGATCATTTTTCAAACCCTAGAAATGTTGGAGAGATGGAAAATCCAAGTGGTGTAGGTACAGTAGGTAATGCTAAATGTGGCGATATTATGAGGATATACTTAGATATAGATGAAAATAGTGTAATTCAAGATATTAAATTTAAAACATTTGGTTGCGGAGCAGCAGTAGCAACAAGCAGTATGGCAACGGAATTAGTTAAAGGCAAAACTGTTAATGAAGCTTTAAAGATAACAAATAGATCTGTAATGGAGGCATTAGATGGTCTGCCACCTGTAAAAATTCATTGCTCATTATTAGCTGAAGAAGCTATTCATGCGGCTTTATGGGATTATGCTACTAAGAATAATCTTGTGATAGAGGGATTAAAGAAACCTAAATCGGATGTTCACGAAGAGGAAGAAGAATTAGTTTACTAAAAAAGGTATGGTGTTTAAATGAAAAAAGTTGTTATTGGAATGTCTGGTGGTGTTGATTCATCGGTGGCTGCATACCTTTTAAAAGACCAGGGATATGATGTCATTGGAGTTACTATGCAGATATGGCAGGATGAGGACCTTTGCTCATTAGAGGCACAAGGTGGGTGTTGTGGACTAAGTGCAGTAGATGATGCTAGAAAAGTAGCTTCACATATTGATATACCCTATTATGTAATGAATTTTAAACAAGAATTTAAGGATAATGTTATAGATTATTTTGTAACAGAGTATCTACAAGCAAGGACTCCTAATCCTTGTATCGCTTGTAATAGATATGTGAAATGGGAGTCTTTGTTAAAGCGTTCCTTAGATATAGGTGCAGACTACATTGCGACAGGTCATTATGCTAGGGTTATAAAACTTAATAATGGTAGATATACAATTAGGAAATCAGTTACAGCGGCCAAAGACCAGACCTATGCTTTATATAATCTTACTCAATATCAATTATCTCATACTTTAATGCCTGTTGGTGAGTTTGAAAAAGATGAGATAAGGAAAATGGCTCATGAGTGGAATCTGCCAGTTGCAGACAAACCTGATAGTCAAGAAATATGTTTTATACCAGATAATAATTATTCGGGTTTTATTTCAGATTATCTAGAAGATCCTGATAATAAAAAGATTGTAGAAGATATTAATAAAAGAAATACTGTAAATACCATATATGCAAATAACGGATTAACACCAGGTAATTTTATTAATACAGAAGGTGAGATAATTGGTAAACATAGTGGCTTGATGAACTATACTATTGGCCAAAGAAAAGGATTGAATTTAGCCTTAGGCTATCCTGTATTTGTAACAGAATTAAAACAAGATACCAATGAGGTTGTTATTGGAAAATCAAATGAAGTTTATTCGGATTCTTTATACGCTAATCAATTGAATTTCATGTCTATAGAAGATTTGGATGGTGAGATGGAAGTTGAAGCGAAGATTAGATATGGCCACAAAGGAGCCACTTGCACTATTATAAAAATTGATAATGATACTATTTTTTGTAAATTTAAAAAAGCACAAAGAGCTATTACACCAGGACAAGCAGTAGTCTTTTATCAAAATGATTATGTGCTTGGTGGTGGAACAATTATAAAAAAATAAATTAAATCAAATAAAAAGCCATGAGTCTGTGTCAGTATTTTAAAACAAACTCATAGCTTTTTTGTTTATAGTTTTATCATACTTGCTTGCCCTTTTTCAAATATCGTATAATATTTAAAGCCTAATCCTATAAGCATAGAGGAAACTTTATCAAAATCATATGCTAAATGCTCTGGGCTATGTGCGTCGGATCCTATAGAGATTATTTCACCACCTAGTTCCCTGTATCTTTTTATGATTTCTTCTTTTGGATGAGAACATCCAAGTTCATACTTATAACCAGAGCTATTAACTTCAATACCTTTACCAATTGAAATAATAGAAAGCAAAACCTTATCTATAATATCTTTATAGTTATCATAAGTATAAGCATATGTTCCATTACCTTTATAAGGAGAGTACCTAATGGCATAATCTAAATGACCGTATACATGGAAATTTTTAAAAACTTTACAGTTATCTATAATTGATTGAAAATATCTACGCATACCTTCTTGCTCAGAAATCCCATCCCAATACTTAGGGCTATATGGGTCGGATTTATTTACAAGATGAGAAGATCCGAGTATAAAATCAAAAGGATAATTTTCTACAAAACGATTTATCTCATCCTCGACATGAGGCTGGAGTCCAAGCTCTACACCAATAAGTATATCGATTTTATCTCTGTATTTTATTTTTAATTCGTTTAATTCTCTAAAATAATCATCACAATTAAATATAAAATCAAGTTCGTATTCTTGAGGGAAGCCTATATCCATATGGTCTGTAAAACAAAGTTTTGTAAGACCAAGTTTAATAGCAGCTTCTATCATAGACTCCATTGAAGCATTACAATCACTTGAATAATATGAATGTAGATGATAATCTGTATATATCATAATACACCAACTTTCTTTTATTAATAAATAATAGTAAATAATATTGTATATTTATTTTAAGTTCTCAATTCCAGTAATATCAGTGCTTGCAATAATAGATGAGTAATTGTCATATATTACAAAGCCGGGTTTACCACCATTTGGTTTTTTTAAATGTTTTCTTAAAGTGTAATCAATTTCAATTTTTCCTGATTCTCTTCCACTTGAATAATAAGCAGCCAATCTTGAGGCTTCATCAATTGTACTATTAGGAAGTTCTTCGCCATTAGTCTTAACAATAACATGAGAACCAGGTATGTCTTTAGAATGAAACCAGTAATCTCCACCATTTGCAAATTTAAATGTTAATTCATCATTCTGATAGTTGTTTTTGCCAACATAGATATCATAGCCATCTGAAGATGTATAATGAATAGGCTTACTTTTTGGTAGATTAGACTTTTGCTTTTTCTTTCCTTTAATGTTTTTATTATCATATCGTTTTTTAATGTATCCATAATCCATTAATTCTTGTCTAAGAGCTATTAAGTCTTCTTCGTTTAAGATTATATCCATAGAAGATTTAATTGAATTTAAATGATCTAGATCATTTTTAGTTTCAATTATTAATTTGCTTAAAGCTTGATGGGTTCTTTTTAGTTTATTATATCTTTCAAAATAACGTTTTGCATTATCAATAGGAGATAAGTCTTCCTTAAGTGGTATAGTAACTTCTTCATTAGTATAATAATTTAGTGCAATTAATTCTTTTGCATTAGGTTCTAAATTATAACCATAAGAGGTAATTAATTCACCATATACTCTATATTTATCCCTGTTTTTAGTATCAGATAATTGTTTTACTTGCAAATTATGTTTTTTACTTGTTCTTTCTATTGCAGTATTTAAAACTTTTCTTAAATCAGTAGATTTTTGTTTGATTCTAGTTATTGAATTTTTGTGTGAGTAATAATTTTCTAACATCTCGGATACGGATATATAATCAACTTTTGTCTTGCCATCAAAAAGGTTCAAATATAAACTATGAAATTCAATTGGAATATCATTCTCATATATTATATTTGGAGTAAAAGTGGTCGTTCTAACATCATTTAATAATAAATCTATTGTTTTAAATAAATGTAATATTGATAATTCATCTAAATCCATAGTAAGTGTATTGGGGTCTAAAGATGATCTGTGAATTATTTCATTTGCAATAAGAGGACTTAATCCGATTAAATTATTGTAAATGAATTTATTTAATTCTAAAGTATTTTTTTGTATTAATACTTTAAAATCTTCGTAAGTTATTTCTAGTGGGTTGAGTTTATCTGCAGTATTTGGTATAAAATAATCTCTTCCGGGCAAAACTTCTCTTACTGAACTAATAAAACTATTAACTCTTTTTATACTATCTATAATTTTCAGATTATTATCACAAAAAATAATATTGCTATGCTTACCCATTAATTCTATTATTAGATACTTATTGCACAAATCACCCAATTCATTAAGATGCTCTATTTTTATATTAATAATTCTTTCGAGACTTGGTTGGATAATATCAACTATTTTAGCATTATTTAAATGTTTTCTAAGTAACATGCAAAAGCTTGGTGCAGTTAATGGGCTTGTTTTACTTTCGTTTGTTAAATAAACTAAAGGTAATCCAGCACCTGCAGAAAGTAATAATTTATATTGAGTTCTATTGTGACCTTTTAATGTTAAGAGGAGTTCGTCTTTTTCAGGTTGTGCGATTTTAGTGATTCTTGAATCAATGAGCTTACTTTTTAGTTCACTTACAAGATTGGCTACAACAATTCCGTCAAATGCCATTTTATATTCCTTTCATGAAAATTAGATTATTTTAAATTATAACACAGATATGTTAATAATAACAATATCAGTATTGACGAAAAAATTTATATATGTTGTAATTAAGTATAAAACAAGTTTAATAAATTAAGTTTAAGGAGGTTAGTTTATGTATGCATTAATAACAGGCGCTTCAAGTGGAATAGGTAGAGAATTTGCTCTACAACTTGCAAAAAGAGGTTATAATATTATAATCGTTGCAAGAAGAGAAATTAGACTAGAAGAATTAAAGAAGTTTATCACGAAACATTATGATGTGGATGTAGTTATAAAAGAAATTGATTTATCTATAAAAGAAGAGTGTTATAGATTATATGATGAGTGTAAAGATTATAAAATTAAAATACTTATTAATAATGCGGGTTTTGGAAAGATAGGATATTTTGAAGATATTCCGCTTGAAGAAGAATTAAATATGATAAATACCAATATATCAGCAGTTCATATTTTAACAAAGTTATTTTTAAAAGATATGAATAAAGGTAAGATTTTAAATGTAGCCAGTATTGCTGGTCTTCAACCTTGTCCAACTATGACTACCTATGGTGCTACTAAATCATATATAATTAATTTCAGTAGAGGATTAAACTATGAATTAAAAAGAAAGAAAAAAGAAGTACATGTATCTGTACTTTGTCCAGGGCCTGTAAACACAGAATTTGATAAGGTGGCTAATACAGATTTTTCTTTAAAATATATTTCTGCAAAAAAATGCGCAAGGATAGGCTTAGATGGATTGTTTAAGAAGAAAGAGATAATAATACCTAGTTTTTCAATTAAGGCATTATCATTAGCAGGTAAATTTACTCCAGTTAAGTTAATTCAACCTATTGAATATTATATACAAACTAGAAAATTGAAAAAATAAATACAAGGGTATAAAGCTTTTTGTCTTTATACCCTTGATTTTAACCTAAAACTTTATTAATTACTTCAGAAATTCTTTCTGATTCAAAAGGTTTTGTTAAAAATTCAGCTGCACCATATTTTATAGCATCAACCATTTTAGTTTTTTGCCCTGCGGCTGTAACCATAACTACCTTAGCATTCTTATCTAAAGCAATAATGTGTTTAAGTGCTTCTATCCCGTCCATAATAGGCATTGTAATATCCATTGTGACTGCATCTGGTTTTAATTTTTCAAATTGACTTATAGCCTCTTTTCCATTTACAGCTTCACCGATTATTTCATGTCCATTTGTTTCTAGCAAATTACGTAATATTTTTCTAGACGTTTTAGAATCATCGACTATCAATAACTTTGCCATACTTCTTACCTCCTAATTTATATCAAAATTACTATCTATAGTTAAGACTAAATCTATTGTGTTGTTATTAATTGTAACTGGGACTACATATATGCCTTCTGCAGATACTATTTTTTTATTTATGTAAGAGATAGGTGGTGTCATATCAAGTGAAATATTCTCAATACTAAGTTTAGATGCAAAAAGACCGGATGAACAATTAATAAATTCTCCTATTGCGTCAAAAACATCTTCATCAACAACATTAAATGATTCTCCAGCATAAGGTTCTGCAATTACAGTGAGATTATTATCATTACCAGCGATACCTATGAATATATCGATGTCACCAACAAGAGTTTGACTTGCCATGTTTTTAAATTCGTAACAATTTGTTTTATAAGATTTATCAAGAGTAATGTTAGTATTAATAAATCTAATTACATTTCTAACCATTAAAGATGCAAGATCATTAATATAATTGTTATCAATATTTGAAAACACTGAAAAAATTCTATCAATTTCTCCGGATTTGAGGTGTTCAAATTCTCTGTCACTATAGTCACTAATTAATTGAAAATCATTAGATGCTAATTTGATTTCTTCCATAGTAAGAATATTGTTGTCAATTATAACTTGTAACATCTTGGAATA
The DNA here is from genome assembly GCA_012837865.1 of Clostridiales bacterium. Taxonomy (GTDB): domain Bacteria; phylum Bacillota; class Clostridia; order Lachnospirales; family Lachnospiraceae; genus Mobilitalea. The sequence goes on from DUQJ01000169.1 coordinate 22,508, forward strand.
AGAATTCTGTTGTAAATTTAAAAGGTGGTTAACCTCTTCTTGAAGTAAAAACCCTTTTTCGATTGCTATGTCACCAAAACGCTTATCGGACACTTTTTGAAGCTGATTAATTGTATCGGCTTGATTTTTCGTTAACAGATTCTCAGCTACAGCTATTAACCCTAATTTAACATGAGTGTTTTGTAATTCAGTTATTATAAAATCATACTGTTCTTGAGAAATTTTGTTTTTTTCCAGTAAAAATTTGCCGAAATATAATTCAAACATTGTTTTCTCCTTTCTTAAACCCTTTTCATTATATTTGTAGACATATTTTTAATACTTAAGTAATTAACTAACTATATTTAATATACTATATTTTCGCATAAATTAACAGTACTAATTTAATATTTATTAAAAAAGATTATCAAATGATGACTTATATGCTCTTGTATGATAAAGTATAAGTTAGATTTATTTGTCTTTTAGACAAACTATCATCATAATTTTTGAAAGGTAAGATTTGAATGAGTACAATTATAAGTTTATTATCAGAAAAAATGCAAAATGCTTTTAAAAAATCAGGCTACGATGAAAAGTACAGCATAGTTACTTTATCTAATAGACCTGATTTATGTCAATATCAATGCAATGGTTCACTTTCTGCTGCCAAAGAATATAAAATGGCACCAATTAAAATTGCAGAACATGTTGTAGAAGAATTAAAAAAAGATTCTATATATAAAGAAGTAGTAGCAATAGCACCAGGCTTTATAAACATTACTTTGAGTAATGAGTACATTGCAAAATATTTAAATGATATGAATCAATCTCAACATTTAGCTTGTGTATTAGAAGAAATCCCTAAAACCGTAGTAATTGACTATGGTGGGCCAAATATAGCCAAACCCTTGCATGTTGGCCATTTAAGATCTGCCGTTATAGGCGAGAGTATTAAAAGAATAATTAGATTTATGGGGAACAATGTAATAGGTGATGCTCATTTAGGCGATTGGGGTCTACAAATGGGATTAGTTATAGCGGAATTAAAAAGAAGAAAACCGGAATTATCCTATTTTGATGATAATTATATTGATGATTATCCCAAAGAGGCTCCATTTACAATTACGGAGTTAGAAGAAATATATCCAGCAGCAAGTGAATATTCTAAGGAAAACCCAGATTTTAAAGAAGAAGCTAAGAATATTACTTATTTACTTCAAAATGCTCATAAAGGATATACTGCAATATGGAATCATATGTTAGAAGTTTCAGTGTCAGACTTAATGAAAATCTATGAAAAATTAAATGTTAGCTTTGATTTGTGGAAAAAGGAAAGTGATGCACAACCTTATATTCCTGAAATGATTGAATATTTAAAAATGAATAATTATACAAGGATAAGTGAGGGAGCTTTAGTTGTCGATGTTAAAGAAGAAACAGATAACAAAGAAATACCACCATGTATGATTTTGAAATCTGATGGTGCGACATTATATAACACTACAGATTTAGCTACGATAGTCGAGAGAATGAAGTTATTTGATCCAAATAGAATTATATATATAACAGATAAAAGACAGGGCTTGTATTTTGAACAAGTATTTCGTTGTGCAAGAAAAACCAAACTAATTAAGGAAAATACTGATTTAACCTTTATAGGCTTTGGTACAATGAATGGCAAAGATGGAAAACCATTTAAAACTCGTGATGGTGGAGTTATGCGTCTTGAGAACCTAATCAAAGGTGTAACTGATGAAGTATATAATAAAATAATGGAAAATAGAGATATGTCAATTGATGATGCAAAAGCAATTGCAGATAAAGTAGGTATAGCTGCTCTTAAATATGGAGATTTATCAAATCAAGCTTCTAAGGATTATGTTTTTGACCTTGAAAGATTCACTTCATTTGAAGGAGACACAGGACCATATATTCTTTATACAATAGTAAGAATAAAATCAATATTAAACAAATATAAAGAAAGCCATAATGATTTAACGGTACAAGCAATTCTACCAGCTATAACAAAAAATGAATTGAATTTAATGCATGAAATAACTAAATTCAATGAAACCATATATAATGCTTACGAAGATTTAGCGCCACATAGGATTTGTCAATATATTTATGGATTAACAAATCAATTTAATACTTTTTATCATGAAACAAAGATATTATCAGAAGAAGATAAAAATAGGCAAAAATCATATATAGCATTATTATCATTAACTTTAAAAGTTTTAAATCAATGTATTGATTTATTGGGAATTGAAGCTCCAGACATGATGTAAGCATATTAATAAGAGGTGATTTTATGTATGATTTAATTTCGAAATTAACATTGTATAGAAATTATAATAATTCTTATCTGGATAATATTTCTGATATTATCACGGAATTTGAAAATGTTAATCGTAGTGATAATAACAAAATAAATAATTTTATTTATGATTTATTGAATTTCGCTAGCGAACTCGGATTATCTGGTAATATATGGAACAATTACTTGGCTTATCTGATTATAATAAGTGAAAATCCTTTTAGCCTTCAATGTGAAAAAAGAAATGGAATTAATGGCAGTATAAAACATTTTGCATTATCAGATTTAAAAATAATTTTTAAATTAATAAATTATAAATTTGAGAATATAAGAATACTATCAAAAGATTCAAACTTTAATTATTTATTTCATTTTGAAGCTGAAAATAATAAGAAAATTCATAACAAAAACTTAAGTAATAAAATTATGAAATTATCGAAACAAATAAGAATTGCTAAAGATGAAAATGAACTTTATGATATTGTTACAGAATTTTATTATAAAAACGGCCTTGGTGAATTTGGATTTAGTAAAGCCTTTAGAGTAAAGACTATAGACAATGTAATTGAACTAAGTCCTATAATAAACACAGATGATGTTGTCTTGTCTGATTTGGTTGGTTATGAAATACAAAAGAAGAAGCTGGATGATAATACTAAAGCTTTTATTGAAGGTAAAGAAGCTAACAATGTATTATTGTTTGGGGATAGTGGGACAGGAAAATCAACAAGTGTTAAGGCTATTTTAAATAAATATTATGACCAAGGTTTAAGAATAATTGAAATATATAAGCATCAATTTGAATACTTATCCCAGGTGATTAATCTAGTTAAAAATAGAAATTATAAATTTATCATTTATATGGATGACCTGTCTTTTGAGGAATATGAGATAGAGTATAAATATTTAAAAGCAGTAATTGAAGGTGGTATAGAAATAAAGCCAGGCAATGTGCTGATTTATGCAACATCAAATAGAAGACATATAATTAGAGAAACATGGACCGATAGAAAAGATATGGAAGTAGTTGATGATTTACATAGATCAGATACAATGGAAGAAAAATTATCTTTGGTTGAAAGATTTGGAGTAACAATTAACTTTTCATCACCAAGTATGAATGAGTTCAATAGTATTGTATGTAATCTTGCTAAGCGGTACAAAAATATTAATTTGACAGAAGAAGAATTAATTGCCAAAGCAAATATCTGGGAATTATCCCATGGTGGAAAATCAGGAAGAACAGCTCAGCAATTTATTAACTATTTGGCAGGAACATACGCTAGTGATGAAAATAATGTTTCGCTTTAAAAAGGGGTGATTTATATGCTTACATTAATTAAAAATGGATATTTAATAGATCCCGCAAATGATATTGAAGGAATTTATGATCTTTTAATAAAAAACAATAAAATAGAAAAAGTTGATAAAAATATCATTATTGAAGATATAAATGATGTTGACATAATTGATGCTGAAGGCTTGTTAGTAATGCCAGGTTTTATAGATGTACATGTCCATTTAAGAGAGCCAGGTTATGAATACAAAGAAACTATTGCGACAGGGACTATGGCAGCAGCAGCAGGCGGTTTCACGACAATTTGTCCAATGCCAAATACAAATCCACCAATAGATAGTCCTGATAAGGTTAGAGATTTTTTATCTAGGGTAGAAAAAGATGGTCTAGTAAATGTTTTACCTATAGGAGCTATAACAATTGGACAAGATGGCTTAGATATCGCAGATCTTAAAGGAATGAAAGAAGCTGGGATATACGCAATAAGTGAAGACGGTAAATCCGTTATGGATACTGCAGTATATGCAGAAGCTATGAAAATTGCTAAAGACTTGGACTTACCTATATTTGCACATTGTGAAGATAAATCCTTAGTTAAAAATGGAGTAATAAATAAAGGCAATAAATCAGAAGAATTAAACTTGCCAGGCATAAGCAATGCAGTTGAAGATATTATAGCTGCAAGAGATATTCTGCTTGCTAAAGAGAATGGTGCAAGGCTTCATTTATGTCATTGTTCTACAAAAGATAGTGGCAAACTACTTGAAATTGCTAAAGATAATGGATTGAAAGTAACTGGTGAAGTTTGTCCCCATCATTTTGCATTAACCGATGAAGATATTAAAACTGATGATTCAAATTACAAAATGAATCCACCACTTAGGTCCAAAGAAGATGTTGATGCCTTAAAATTAGCTTTGAAAAATGATATTATAGATGTAATAGCAACTGACCATGCACCCCACTCTGCTGAGGAAAAAGCAAAATCAATGATTTCCTCACCATTTGGAATAGTAGGGTTAGAAACAGCATTTGCAATTACTTATACTGAATTAGTTGACAAGGGATTTCTAAGCTTAAAACAGATGGTAGAAAAGCTATGTGTAAATCCTGCTAAAATTATTGGATTTGACAGAGGAAACCTGGCTAAAGGTAAAATTGCAGATTTGGTTATAGTAGATAAAGACGAAGTATATGAAATTAATAAAAATAATTTTTATTCAAAATCAAATAACACACCCTTCCATGGTAAAAAGGTTAAGGGTAAAATAAAGTATACAATCGTATCAGGAAAACTTGTGTATATAAGTAAATAAAACATTTATAAAATAGACTTTCTGGAGGAAAAGAATGATTAATAAATTAGTTAAAAAAATTCAAGAACAAAAAGCACCTATAGTAGTTGGTCTTGATCCAATGATAAAATTCATACCTAAATTTATTATGAATAAAGCGTTTGAAGAGTTTGGAGAAAATCTTGAAGGTGTTTCACAAGCAATTTGGCAATTTAATAA
>DUQJ01000170.1 GCA_012837865.1 Clostridiales bacterium
TAAATATATTTAAAGAAAACAAAACACCATTTATTATAAATCAGCCATCCTATTCAATGTTAAATAGGTGGATTGAAGAAGATGGATTATATGATTATGCTATAAAGTCTAAAATAGGACTAGCTGTGTTTTCACCCCTTCATCAAGGTATGTTAACTGATAGGTATTTAAATGGAATACCTAAAGATTCAAGAATAGGCAAGGGTAATCCTTGGTTAAAGGAAGAACAAATAACAGAGAGCTTGTTAAATAAATTGAATTTATTAAACGAGATAGCAAAAGATAGAGGGCAAAAATTATCTCAATTAGCATTATCATGGGTTTTAAGAGATGGAGTTGTTACTACAGTTTTATGTGGTGCAAGTCGTAAGAGCCAGATTATAGATAATGTTGAAGCGGTATACAATACAAAGTTTACTCAAGAAGAATTAAGCAAAATAGAAGAAATTTTGAAAGTAGAATAGATAACATATGATGAAAATAAAAATTAAAAAATTAAATAATAATGCAAGAATACCATCAAGAGGAAGTGACTATGCTGCAGGTTATGATTTATATGCATGTATAGATGGAGAATCTTGTGTAATTAAACCACATGAAACAGTAAAGATTGGTACAGGCTTATCAATTGAAATACCTGATGGTTATTTTGGGGGTATATTTGCAAGAAGTGGACTCGCAAGTAAAAATGGCTTAAGGCCTGCAAACTGTGTAGGAGTTGCAGATAGTGACTATAGAGGAGAATATATAGTTGCAATTCATAATGATTCAGATAGTGAACAAACTATTATGAAAAATGATCGTATAGCACAATTGGTAATTTTGCCTTTTTTACCAGTAGAATTTGAAGAAGTAAATGAATTAAGTCAAACAAAAAGAAATGAAGAAGGATTTGGAAGTACAGGAAGAAGATAATTAATTGGCCAGCTAAAAATTTTTAGCTGGCTTTTTCTATTGACATATAAGATGCATATGATATAATATTAAAATGATTAGGTGGCTAAGTAAATTGAAAGGTGATAAAATTGAAAGAAGATTACTTAAGAATAATAATGACAACAACTTCAGAAATATTTAAATCCATGCATCAATGCTCATACCAAGATTTAGAGCGGTTAAATTTATATCCGGGGCAACCACAATTATTAGTATTAATTAACGAGAATGAGGGAATAAGTCAAAAAGAGTTAGCAGATAAGAAATTTGTTAAAGCTGCAACTATAACGGGTATGCTTAATAAACTAGAGCAAAATGAATTGGTTTTTAGAAAAGCAGATGAAAATGATAAAAGAGTTATGAAAGTATATTTGACTGAAAGAGGAAGACATATTGCTGAGGGAAGTAAAAAATATCTTAAAGATTTACATTTAAGGTTATTTAAGGACTTTAGTGATGATGAAATTAAGAATTTTATTGAATTAGTCATAAAAATAAAAGAGAACATTAAATGATATAAATGAATTAATTAAAAGAATAAGTTAAAAAGAAAGGAAACAATATATGCGATTATTTTTCAAAGAATTAAAAAAATCAGCGGCATTGGTAGTTGTAATTGCAATATTATTAATTATACAGGCTACTTGTGATTTGTCGCTCCCATCATATACATCAGATATTATTAATGTTGGAATACAACAAGGTGGCATTACTTCGAATGTACCTGATGTAATTAGAGAATCATCTTTACAAAAACTTAGTATGTATATGACTAATGATGATAAAGAAATAGTCTTTCAACATTTTATAGAAGTGGAAAACAATGGTGAATATCCTTTAGTAATAGATGAGCCTATATATGAATGGGATGGTGAGGAAGAAGAACTTTTACAAGATATACTTTCCCTTCCAATGCTAATTAAAATGGGAACTGAAATGTCAGGCAATATGGTAAGCGATATTCCTATAGAAAAAATCGAGTCAGTATTACCACAGATTATAGAAGAGGCTGAACAACTACCAGAATTAATTCTTAATCAATCAGGAATAGCATTTGTTAAACAAGAATACGAAGCAATGGGCCTTAATGTAAGTAGTATTCAAAATAAATATATTCTTCAAGTTGGTGCTAAAATGGTTGGCCTTGCATTATTAGTCATGGCTTTAGCTATTTCTGTAACATTTTTAGCATCAAGAATAGCTGCCAGAATAGGAAAAGACTTAAGAATAGGTGTGTTTGAGAAAGTAATAGCATTTTCTAATAAAGAAATGGATGAATTCTCTACTGCGTCATTAATTACTAGATCTACAAACGATATTCAACAAGTGCAGATACTAACAGTCTTGTTTTTAAGAATCGTACTTTACTCTCCGATACTTGCCATTGGAGGAATTATTAAAATACTAAATACTAATTTATCTATGGCTTGGATTTTGGCAGCAGGAGTGGGTGCAATATTATTGTTAGTAGCTATAGTATTTGCAATAGCAATGCCTAAATTCAAACAGATGCAGGTATTAGTTGATAAAATTAATCTTGTTATGCGTGAAGTCTTAACGGGATTACCAGTTATAAGAGCTTTTAGTACTGATAAGTATGAAATGGAAAGGTTTGACAAAGCAAATAATAATTTAACTAAAAATAGCTTGTTTGTAAATAGAACAATGGCTTTTATGATGCCTATAATGATGTTATTAATGAACTTTATGTCTATCTTAATTGTTTGGGTAGGAGCAAAATACATTGATAATGGAAGTATGCAGGTTGGTGATATGATGGCATTTATTCAATACGCAATGCAAATTATTATGTCATTCTTAATGCTGACAATGGTTTCTATTGTACTACCAAGGGCAAGTGTATCAGCTACAAGAATAAATGAAGTTTTAAACAAAGACATAGCAATAAATGACCCAATATCAGAAGAAGAAATGAATGAAAATTTAAAGGGCGTTGTAGAATTTAAAGATGTATCATTTAAATATCCTAATGCAGAAGCCAATGTAATTTCTAATATTAGTTTTATAACAAAACCTGGAGAAACAACTGCTATAATAGGAAGTACAGGTAGTGGTAAGTCTACATTAATAAACTTAATACCAAGATTTTACGATATAGACCAAGGAGAGATTTTAGTCAATGGTGTTAATATCAAGAAGATAAAACAAAAGAATTTACGAGATAAAATAGGATATATTCCACAAAAAGGTGTTCTGTTTTCCGGTACAATTGAAAGTAATATTAAATTCTCTGATAATGATGCGCCTGATGAAATTATGGAGCATGCAGCTAAAATTGCCCAAGCAAAAGAATTTATAGATAGTAAGACAGACATGTATCAAGATACAATAGCGCAAGGTGGAACTAATGTGTCAGGTGGACAAAAACAACGCTTGTCTATAGCTAGAGCAATTGCTAAACAACCTGAAATATTTATATTTGACGATAGCTTCTCAGCACTTGATTTTAAGACAGATCTTGCATTACGAAGAGCACTAAAAAAAGAAATAACTAATGCTTCTATTATTATCGTTGCACAAAGGATTAGCACAATCGTTGATGCTGAGCAAATATTAGTATTAGATGAAGGGCAGATTGTAGGAAGAGGAAGTCATAAAGAACTTCTAAAAACCTGTGAAGTATACAAGCAAATAGCAGTTTCCCAGCTTTCAAAGGAGGAATTAGAATATGAATAATAAACAAGAATCTCCTAAGGCAAATGATAAACCAAGAAGAATGGGTCCGGGTCCTGGCCATGGAATGATGATGTCAAATGAAAAGGCTAAAGATTTCAAAGGCACAATGAAAAGGCTTAGTAAATCTCTATCCGCTTATAAAATCGGCTTTATAATAGTATTTATGTTTGCAATAGGAAGTACAATATTTGCTATAATAGGACCAACAATTTTAGGAAACGCTACAACCGAAATATTTGAAGGTTTAGTTAGTAAAATTAAAGGTGGAAGTGGTATAGATTTTACAAAATTAAAGAATATAATGATTACTATAATCATTCTATATGTTTCATCTACCGTACTATCTTTAATTCAAGGCTTTATTATGACGGATATATCTCAAAAGATAAGCTATAAATTTAGACGTGATATATCAGAGAAAACACACCGTATGCCAATGAATTATTTTGATACAACAAAGCATGGTGAAGTTTTATCAAGAATAACTAATGATGTTGATACACTAGGTCAAAGCTTAAATCAAAGCTTAACACAGCTGATTACATCTGTAGTGACAATTGTTGGTGTATTAGTAATGATGATTAGAATTAGTTGGTCTATGACTACTTTAGCATTACTTATAGTTCCCATATCCTTATTAATGGTAACAAGCATTATAAAGAAATCGCAAAAATACTTTAATAAACAACAAGAATATTTAGGTGAACTTAATGGTCAGGTAGAAGAGGTCTATGCTGGACACGGTATTGTTAAAGTCTTTAATAAGGAAGAAGATCTTGTAAAAACATTCGGTGAAAAAAATGAGCAATTATATGAGACAGCATGGAAATCGCAATTTTTATCAGGTTTAATGCCACCTATTATGATGTTTGTAGGCAACTTGGGTTATGTAGGAGTATCAATTCTTGGTGGCTACCTAGCTATAAGAGGAAAATTAAAAATTGGTCAAATACAATCTTTTATACAATATGTTAGGAGCTTTACACAGCCAATTAATCAATTGGCACAAGTGGCTAATATGTTTCAATCAACGGCAGCTGCTGCTGAAAGAGTATATGAATATTTGAATGAAGATGAAGAGTTAGCTGATATAAGTGATACGGTTAAGACAGATTTAGTAAAAGGTAATGTTGAATTCAAACATGTTAAATTTGGCTATAATGAAGATGAAATCATTATTAATGATTTTAGTGCCATTGTTAAACCAGGTCAAAAAGTAGCAATAGTTGGACCTACAGGCGCTGGTAAAAGCACAATGATTAAATTATTGATGAGATTTTATGATATTAATAGTGGTGAGATATTAATTGATTCACATAATATTATAGATTTTGCTAGAGAAGACTTGCGTAAGATGTTTGGAATGGTTCTTCAAGATGCATGGTTATTTAATGGAACTATTATGGATAATATAAGATATGGAAGGCTTGATGCTAGTGATGAGGAAGTTATTGAAGCAGCTAAGGCAGCTCATGCTCATAGATTTATAACTACATTACCAGATGGATATAATATGGTCTTAAATGAAGAAGTAACAAATGTATCAGAAGGACAAAAACAGCTATTAACAATAGCAAGAGCAATATTAGCTAAGCCTAAGATGCTGATTCTTGACGAGGCTACCAGTTCTGTTGACACTAGAACAGAAATTAGGATCCAAAAGGCAATGGATAACCTTATGAAGGATAGAACTAGCTTTATAATTGCACATAGGTTATCAACCATTCGTGATGCTGACTTAATTCTTGTTATGAATGAAGGAGATATAATAGAGCAAGGTAGTCATGAAGAACTAATTGCTTTAGGTAAGTTTTATGCTAATTTATACAATTCACAATTTGAAAAGATTGCTTAATGCTTAAAATAAAAAGGCTATACTATTTTTTATATAATAGTTATAGCCTTTTATAATTATTTAA
>DUQJ01000171.1 GCA_012837865.1 Clostridiales bacterium
ACTTTGAAATTTGTAAAGTTTAGTAAAAAGACACCTGAAGGTAAGTATTCACAAGTATTAGTCATCACAACAGATTTTGATATACCACTGCAGACATTATATAAGATCATGCACAAGAGATGGGATATAGAAAATAGTACCTTTAATAAACTCAAAACCTATGCTAATTTGGGGCATTGTTTTGTCCATCATGAAACTGCTATTGAAGCAATATTACATCTAATGGTTACGGCAAATAATATTATGCAGTTATTTGTGCATAGAAGATTAACAGGTAAAACAGTTAAAGAAATGTCGGAGAAAGAATTGATAAGGCTAATAGAAAAAGATATGTACACTTATTAAGAGAAATTAGTGATCAATACTTGCCAAGAAAATACATAATTAAATAACGATTATTTTGTGGGGAGATGGGTAACTATACCCTTTTTTACATTATAGTTGAAAATTGACTAAAATAGAGATAGAATTAGATTAGAATATTCACATAACAATAAAATAGTTGCAGAGCCGAAAGTACTCCTGTAATATGGAAGGTACATTTGAGTGTTTTATAAAGCATGTAAATGAGACGATTAAATTATTTACCTGAAATTATATTTTAAGAAATAGGATAAAAAAATAGTTTTTTGGGTATAAATATTAAGAGATGATTTTAAAAGTCATCTTGACAAGAGATAGTGCATAGAATATAATGTAATTAACGATCAGGCTCATGCTCCTTACGAGGACTGGGCCATTTTTTATTTTATGGAGTGATAACATGAAACCATTTAAAACATATAAAGAACAGTTAGCCATTCTTAGAGATAGAGGACTAACGATTGAAGATGATTCTAGCGCAATGGGGATCCTTGAAAGAGAAAATTATTATTCTTTGATAAATGGTTATAAAGACTTATTTTTATTAAAAGATGACAATAACAAACCTGTAAATCCCGAAAGATATATTGTGGGGACTAAATTTGATGAAATATATGCCCTATATTGTTTTGATAGAGATCTAAGAAATATTTTATTAAAAGAGTTGTTAAAATTTGAATGTAATATAAAAACTAAGGTGGCCTATTATTTTTCAGAGGCATATAGCCAACCCAATGCATATTTAAATATGGTAAATTATTCTAGGGAATCATCTGATCTAAAAGAAGTCCTCAAATTAATATCAGTTATTTTTAATGTTATATCTAGGCAATCAAAAAAAGGTAATCCTATAGGACATTATTTAGACAAACATGATGGAGTTCCTTTGTGGGTCATGGTAAACTATCTTACGATGGGAAATATACAGAACTTTTATATGTGTCTAACCGAATCATTGAGAAATAAAATTGCCAGGGAATTTTCTAATGAATTCAAGAGAAGTTATGATGAGGATATTAACATAACGTCAGACGTACTTACGAATATACTAAAAACAGCTACTTTATTTAGGAATGTATGTGCGCATGAAGAGAGATTATATAATTTCAAGCTATTTAAACCAGCTAAAAGCAGTCAATTATCACAGATTATGGATATTGAAAATGTGTTATTAAGCAAAGGAAATATGTTCACAATGACAGCTTTTTTGAAATTTGTGCTAACCAAAAAAGAATATGTAGGATATATAAGCAGTCTAGCAGGACTGTTCGCATCATATTCAAATAATTTTAAGACTGTTAAAATTAATGATATCCAAGAGATGATGGGATTTAAAGAAGAGTGGCGGACTATAGTTTTACATAATGACTAATTAAATAAAAAACAGTAATATAAATATAGCACTTTCGGGTCACTTTGAAGTTTAATTAGACAACTCAAAGCCTGAAGGTGCTTTTTGTAAATGTCACAAATTCTGATTTTATTGGTAAAAAATAGATAAATGGTTAAACTATTCTACATAAAGCATAGAAGAGAGGTTGGCCATGAAAAAAGGTTATTTAAGTAAGCTCTTAGAATATATGAAGAAGGTTTTAAAATGGACGGTGTTACAGGGACTTTGAAATTTGTAAAGTTTAGTAAAAAGACACCTGAAGGTAAGTATTCACAAGTATTAGTCATCACAACAGATTTTGATATACCACTGCAGACATTATATAAGATCATGCACAAGAGATGGGATA
>DUQJ01000172.1 GCA_012837865.1 Clostridiales bacterium
AGAAAAACTAGAACAAGAAAAACTAGAACAAGAAAAACTAGAACAAGAAAAACTAGAACAAGAAAAACTAGAACAAGAAAAACTAGAGCAAGAAAAATCAGAGCAAGAAAAACTAGAACAAGAAAAACTAGAACAAGAAAAAATAGAGCAAGAAAAATTAGAACAAGAAAAGTCTCTTGAAGATGATAAAACTATTGGCTCCTTAGAACCATTACAAGAATTAAAGGATGAAATAGAGTTCTCATTAGATTCACTGGAAATTCTTGATTCATTAGATGAATCAGAAACATCCGAATCACTTGAGCCATTAGTTTCACTTGATTCGCTAGATGCGTTGGATGCGTTGGATTTAAATGATTCACAAGAATCATTAGATTCCTTGGATCCATTGTTTGGTTTAGGGAATGCAACAGAACCTTTATCAGAAAGTGATGACAGTACAGAACCTATCCTAGAACATGAAGAAAATACAAAAGCAGATATAGAAGAAGAGCAAATGCTTGCAGATAAACTACTTAATAAAGATCTTGCTGAAACAGTTGAAGAAATAGAAGACGAAGTTGAATCTAACTATGAAACAGACTACTTAGATGAAGCGGCAACTACTATAGAAGACTACTCAGAACAAACAGATTCAGAGATTGACAATATTGATGAAGATGCCGATATTGAAGAAGTAGGAATTAATAATGTAGAAAGATATAAATTCCTAGTAGAAGGAAATGATATAAGAGCTTTAACAGGAACACCATTAGATTCATTATTTGATATTAAGCCGAATATAATAGAAGAAAAGGTGATACAGGTAAGAGAAGAATTGGTTAATAATAGTTTAGACTCATATGAATCATTCGATGAAGATAATCCATTTAGTTACTTATGGAGAAATAGATTTGACCATAGATTTACCAATAAACAATTTGATTTTGATGAACTTGAGAAAATGTGTGTAGATGATTTTATATCATCAAAAATCGACCATGAATTAATGCGGGCTATAAAATCAATAAAGAATATAGATCAATTAGGATTAATTAAAGCTGTTAATTGTGGTTCAGAAAGACTACACCCAGATAAAACCACTATTGTAATAAATCGTAGTATTAAATCAAATAAACGAGTATTTACTAGCGAGATGTTAGAAGATATGTCAAATGAAAAAGAAATCTCAATAGATTATTTACAAAAGATAGATTATGAAATGATTAAATCAGAAGAAGAATATATTAAGAAGGAAACACAGCTTGGAATATTATTACATGATTTAGTAATGGAAAAACCACAAAGATTAATAAGTTAATAGATTTAATAATATAAAACTTACGATGGAGGGTCATATGTTAAATTATACATTAAGCAAGGACAACATAGAAAAATTGAATTATCTAATACAAGACAAAAACAATATATCAATATTAAACAGATTTGAATCATCAGAGCTAGAAGAGAAGGATTATAAATACTTCGAAGAAATAGGAATTATTAATAAATATAAATTAATAGAAAAGTCAGTGGACCATGTAATAGACACATTAGCTAATCCATACAATACTGTTAATATAATGTTTACTGGTGGAGTAAGTACCTATGAACAAAGTATTAACTATAATGATAAAATGGATAGTCCAGTAATGCTTACTATGACTCCTGATAATATATATATTAAGGATGATGATGTATTAGGTGTTGTAGATACATTACAAGACTTTGTTGGAAATAGCTCATTAAAAAGTATTAACTATTCTAAAAAATATAATGAAAATGAAGCATATGTAATTGCAGTGTTTTTAGATATGGAGAGAAAAGCAACATTAAGATCCTTTATTGATGAGATGCCATTCTCAAGCAATTCATATAATGTTAATATGCTTTGGAGAGTTTTAAACAGTACAGGTTCAAGCATTCAATGGTATGTACATATATTAAAGAAAATAATTGGTGAGCATAAAGTATTAACTCAAACACAAGTAAAAGAAGCACTAGATAGTTTGGTTAAAAAAGGTGATATAGTCCAGGTAGGAAGTTTGTATCAACCTTCAGCAGAATTAACTTCTCTTGCAAGCCGAATGATTATTGTTGACAATGTTTTATTAGTTCAATCAGTAGTTAAAAAAGATGTAGATGAAGTTATAAGCTCAGGATTTACTTGCGTACAAACAGGAGTACATGATTTGTTATTTATAGATTTTAATGGTGAAGAAGTTATATTAGAAACAATATCATCATCAAAGTTATTGAATTATATAACAAGTTTTATAAAATAGGGGATATTATATATATATTTCTTGATAGGGGTGGACTAAAATCGACAGAACAAAGAAAAAAATAGGCGACTTATTATTAGATGCCGAATTAATAAACGAAGAACAGCTTTTTGAAGCTTTAGATTACCAAAAGAAATCTGGAGGTAAAATAGGGGATATACTGATTTTATTAGGGCATATTGATGAAGCTCAGATAATGGAAGTTTTAGAATTCCAATTAGGTATACCATTTTTTGACCTTAATGAATTTAAAATTGATCCTGATGTTTTAAAAATAGTACCTTTTCAATTAGTTAAAAGACATAATATTCTACCAGTAAAACTTGAAATGAATATGTTATATGTAGCTATGGAAGATCCCTTTAACTTTATAGCTGTTGAAGATATAAAAATGGCAACTAATTTAGAAGTTGTACCAGTAATATCCTTTAAAAAGGCTATTATTAGTGCCATTGATAAAATCTTTGGAACAGAAGCAGCAGATAAAGCAATTAAGGATTTCCAAA
>DUQJ01000173.1 GCA_012837865.1 Clostridiales bacterium
GATTAATAAAATATTAGATGGAGTATCTATTTATCTTTTTGATAAAGGGGTTACTGAAAATATAGTGTTAGATTACTTGGCAGAAAAATATAATGGGCCTACAAATATAATGTATGATATATGGAAGATTAGCAGAGGAAAATCAAAGTATACATATTTAATTGAAGAAAGATTAATATGTCAGGCTTTATATATATCATTATATAGCCAAAAAAATATTGAAGTATTTCAAAGCTATTTACAAAATAATGAAATTGAGAAAGAACTAGATTTAATTAAGGGCTTTTTATCATATTATTCTTGTTTGTATTTAAGAGATGAAATTAATCTATCTGAGGATCTTTTTGATTATATAAAGGGCATGATAAACTACTATGATAATAAAATTTGTACTTTAGCATACTTAAAGAATATATCGCTAAAACAGTTAAATGATTTAACTGAAGAGGAGATAATATATATAGATTTTAATATAAATAAAATGTATGACAATGGTATTATTATGTCGTTTTATAAAAGATTTAATAATTTGATTAAATTGCCAGGAGATTTACTTGATAAACAATTCATACAGTATGTAAGCAGCCCTGATAACAAAGTCTTTATTCATTATCGTTTAAATGATAATGAAATAATAAACGAACAAATGGAACATATAATAGTAGGTCTACATATAAAAGAAATTAGGCTGTTTTATGGTGAGGAGTTAACATACTATATTACAGAAAACAATGATAAACAACTGACAAGTTCAAAAATATTTAAATTAACGATGGATAATAATTTTATAGAGAGAAGAAGTAAATATAATCAATTAAATAATATACTTAAAGCAATAGAAGATAAAAATGAAAACCAAGCAAAAGAATTAATGAAAGAATATGCAAAAGAAAAATATATCGTTTCAAAATTAATTAAATCTTTATAAAACAGAGTGATATGTAAGTAAGCTGAGGAGGGCATAGTGGAAGGAAGAAAAAAAATACTAGTAGGCTATGATTTGTGTAATGAATATGCTCAAATTTCTTGCTACAGTTATAAAACTTATGAACCAGTATCAATTAGTGATAAAGATGGAAGTGGAATTATACCCAATGTTTTATATCTAAACTCTAACAATGCTTGGAGTTATGGCGTGGATGCAATAAAAGAATCGCAGGAAGAGGATGGAACAGTTATTAATGATATTTTTGGTAAAATCAATTCGGGGAAAGTTTATAAATATAGAAATGAATCTGTTACAGGAATAGATTTGTTAGAAAAGTTTTTAAGAAGAACATTATCAATTGTTAAAAAACATTTCCCTAATGATTTAATTTCGAATTTAGTTATTACAACAAAAACTATGGATAAATCACTTGTTAATGCTTTGTATGAAGCATTAGAAAGAATAGGGATATTAAAGGATCGAGCGAAAGTTATAAGCCATAGTGAGAGCTATGTCTATTATGCGCTGAATATGGGTAAGGAATTATGGGTAAATGATGTAGCACTTTTTGATTTTAGTAAATCGTCATTTACATATTATCAAATAAGTATTAATAGAAGAATTAAGCCAATGATTGCAGGTATTATTAAAAAAGATTTTTCAAATGTTCTAGATTACAGTATGATTAATGAAAATATAGTATATGCATTTGAAAATATTTTAAATAGAGCCATGTACAAACAGATAATATCTACAGTGTATTTTACAGGAGAAGGTTTTATAGGTGAATGGGCTAATGAATCAATTAAAGATTTGTGCCAGGGACGAAGAGTATTTATAGGACAAAATATGTATTCAAAAGGTGCCTGCTACGCTGCCAAAGAAGATTCAGGCGACACAAGTCTACATGATTATATCATTTTATCAAGCGAGATGATCACTTCAACAATATCAATTATGGTATATGATAAAAGTAAATATAAAGAAATACAATTAATTGGGAAGCCAATGTTGTGGCAAGACGTAGATGAGAGCTTAGAAATTATTCTTGACAACCAGAGAGAAATTGAGTTTACGATTAGAAATATCATGACAAAAGACTTTAATAAAATCAATCTAATCCTAGATGTTTTACCTGAGCGTCCTAATAAGATGACAAGAATATTAATTAAAGCAATATGTCCTAAAGAAGATAGGGTAAATATTGAAGTAGTAGATCTTGGATTTGGTGAGTTTTATCCAAGTAGTGGAAAGACATGGAAACTGACAGTAGATTTGATGTAGAGTAGTTTTGACATAGAGTAACTATTGCTATAGATGGATAAGAGGGATGTATATGGGAAAATTGATTTTATGTAATGGTGTAAAGACAACAAAAGCATATGTGTTTGAAGCTACAAATACACGGATATATTCAATCGAAGAATTATCTTATTATATTTATAATAATGTTTACTATTTAGATTCTAATTTTATTAAGAATAGCTTAATTGACTGGATAGGGACTAATCTTAAGTTAGACGAATTAAGTGAAAAACTACAATATCAACATGATAGTAACGAGAATTATAAAACTATGATTATGAGTATATTTTCATATAGTAATTTATATACAGGAATAGAAATTAAAACTTTACTTAACACAATAGATGATCTAATTAAAATGACTCCTATTCAGCGAAGATGTTATAGGGCGAATAGGTTTCTTGATAATAAAAGATATGATTTAGCAACGAAAGAATACGAAAAAATAATTCAAATTGATGAAATTAATGCAATTTCCAAAGAAGAATATGGAGATATACTACATAACTTAGCTGTAGCAATGATAAATTATATTGGATTAGAGCAGGGAATGGATTATTTCATAAAAGCCTATGAATTAAATAATAAGAATGATTCGTTGTTAAGCTATTTATACTGTGTGTTAATTTACAAGGGAAGAGACAGATTTTGGGATGAGATTGAGAAACATCGTTTAGATATTGCGATAGCTGATAGTATAGTGGATTATTTCGATACAATATATAATGAAGCAAATCTAGCAATTGATTTTGAAAGAAAAGATATAAACAATATTCTTGATGAATGGAAAACTGAACTTAGAAAGTAGGTAAACAAATGAAAAAGATGTCTGACTCTGATGAAATGAGCCTAATTCAATCCTATAATGATATTATTATAGAATATGATAGTGCAATAGAACAAGCAAAAAAAGAATATCAAAGAGCTACTTCTCATTTATCTGATGTACAAAGGATAGATATGTTGCCACTGGAAGAAAAACAGACGATTCATGATGCTGCAAGAAAAGTTATTTCCCTAACTAGAGAGAGAAAAAGATATCAAAGCAATGAAAATTCATTATCTGAGAAACAAATAGGGATTTTTGATAGATTTGAAGAGGAAGTTAACAAGGACATTCAGACAATTAGTGAAAATGAAAAATTTAAAATTAAAATCAATACAGATATGAAATTATTGATAGAGGAAAAAGAAAAATATAAGAATGGAGGACATAGATTAAAAGAATTAAAAGAATTCTATAAAAGCATTGGTATAATCGCATATATTTTAATAATCATGCTTTTTGTAGTTATAATTTCATTAAGAGCCTACAAGGGGCTTGACTTGCAAACACCATTTTTCTTAACTGTAATTACTGGAGTTGTTGTTGCAGTATATATATTGTTAGGAAATCGAAGAATACAAAAAGAGAAAAAAACATTAGGAATTAAAAACAATAAAGTTATTCTTTTATTAAATCAAGTTAAGATTAAGGCGGTTAATAATAGTAATCTTTTAAATTATTTATATAAGAGATATGATATTAGTAGTTTAAAAGAATTAGAGCGGTTGTGGAAAAGATATGTTAAGGGTAAAGATGATAGCAATAGATATAGTGACAATACAGAACTTCTTAATTTGTATCAAAATGAATTATTGGCAAATTTAGAACGTTGTAAAATTACTAATGCAGATATATGGATACATTTTACGCTTGCATTAATAGATGAAAAGGAAATGGTTGAGCTACGCCATGCCTTAAATAGAAGCAGACAGAATGCTAGGAAGAAGATTGAGGATTATAATAAAGAGCGGGAAGATTTAATAAAACAACAAAAAAAATTACAGGAATAAGAATCCTAAGGAGATGTTGAATTTTCAGATAAATTAATTTTAAATTACAGGATTATAATAGGGGTTAAAATGAAAAAATATATAATGTTATACTTAATGGGAATAAATATTATAGGTTTTATTATTATGGGAATTGATAAAAGGAAAGCAATAAAAAGACAGTGGCGTATTCAAGAAAGAACACTTATTTTTATTGCTTATTTAGGTGGAGCGTTTGGTAGTTTGATAGGCATGCAGGTATTTAGACATAAGATTAACAAAAAGAAGTTTCTTATATTAATACCAATAGCATGTTTTTTTTATTTATATTTGATAATTATGTTAGTTATGAAGAACTGAAAACATTATTTTTAACATCAAATCAGCATTCGTTTTATATGCTAGTCAACAGAGAAGATATAAAAATGCATGGTTGGAAGAAAAGATAAATGACGACTTAAGTTATTTTGCAGAAAAAGAAGTAAAGGTATAAGGGCGAAACCTATGGCCTTTGCCCAATATGTGAAAGTGCCTGCCTCTGAGGTATTTGCTGTGAACTCTGACTGGAGTGATGCTGAACTTGGTTCAATTCCTTGCTCATATGGAACAGCTGAAAATATGGTGCATCGTGGGA
>DUQJ01000174.1 GCA_012837865.1 Clostridiales bacterium
AATAAATTACAATAAATAATAATATTAAACATTTAAGATTTAAAAGTTAACTTAGTTAGCTCTTAGAGCATTTATCTATAGTTAACATCCTAGGTTAACTAAGTTAACTCTCTTGCGAAATTTTTTTGACATTTGCAATATCAGTGGTCAAAAATGTTCAGCAATTTGGGTTCTAATAAAAAAGATAGAAATAAACTTCTATTCCAAAAGTGACACTCTAGGTGCTCTATAACTTTAAAATATGCAACAAACTTCAATTTTCAACTCTCCCTACAATTGAATAGAGCGGAGTTTCTAGCACAAAAAGCACTCTCTAGGTATGAATGTACCTAAACGAGGTTTTTGACCACTTTTCGTCAATTTCAACAAAAAATCGACCTCTAGAGTTAGGATGACTATTACGCTCTAGCGATGGGCTCTCAGAACCAGTTCTTAGCTATTGAATTAATGTTACAAAGATCAACTTTCTATCATAATTATAACAAATAAATAATAAAATAAAAAGAGCCTAAAAAGGCTCTTAATAAAACTCATTTCTTAAAATTTCTATAAAATTTGTTCCAAAATTAAATTTAAGTTCAATATTTATTAATCCATAAATAAATGATAAAAAATCATCTTGATTTTGACTAACAAAATTAAAACCTCTTCTAAATTGAGTTTTAATATTGATGTTATTAATCTCTTTATCAACATCTAATAGCCATTGATTTAATTCTCCTCGACTAAGACTTGTCGCGACCAAATCACCATTAATATGAACATCATACATTATATTCCTCCATCTGATTCCTAATCCTTAGTTAAAAGTTCATCTCTGCTAGCTTCTAGGTTAACTTTAGCTGTATCTTTAATTTCGCCCTTTAAATTATCATCAAAATCAAATAGTTTATCATTTGCTTTGTTCCATTCCTTAAAAACAACAACAATGTCACTATTATTTAAGGTATCTACGCTTACTACATTTTCCATATCTATTGCCTCGATGTCTGGAACAATTTTGAAATTGTGAGTTAAATAATTGTGTGTGTATTGATTAAATCTCTGAAGATTTAAAGATAATCTTGTTATAGCATTAACTCCTATAATAGTTTGCCGCACTATAGGGGAATTTTCTAAAGTTATTTCTGTATATTTATTCTCCATATATTTATCGATGCCTTCAAGTTGTTTAATTATTTCTATTTCAACCTCTCTAGCTTTCTTGCCTTTGACATCAATAGGTTCAAGATCTAATTGTTCTCTTTCATGAATTGTAAACATTTTATAATCAATACTTTTATCTTTGTTGATTATCCATTTGGTCCAACCTCTTCCATTTATAGAAACCTTGTCAGCAAAGCCCCTCCTCAATAAAGAACCATTATAAAATTGTTTTCTGTTTGAGGTGTCTGATTTTCCATCTTTACTTCCTATCCAACCCCTTTCATGAATGTGTCCTAATAATGTGTAATCCCATGGCATATTTATAATTGCCTCTGGGATTATAACCTCTCTAGGTTCGTTAGGTGTTCTCAAAATAGCCCCAATATTAGTGTCATAACAAGAACCATGACTAGCTAATATATTAACTGCTCCATCTATTAACTTTATACTATCCATAGTTTCCTCTTGGTCAATAAAAGCATGATGAGCAATGAAATGTATAAATATTCCAGGGTTTACCTCTACACATTCATATGGATCATCAAAAGAATAAATGCCACTCCCTGGCTCGTTTAATAATTTACTGGACGGCACTTCTGCACGAATATCTGTGGCATCATGATTTCCAGCTACAATATATACCTTTATGCCAGCTTTAGCTAATCTTCGTAAACCTGTTTGTGCTATTAATATAGTGTGGTTTTTAGGTCTTGGTGAATGAAAGAAATCTCCTGCTATAAGAGCTGAGTTTACTTTCTCTTTGATTATTTGGTCAATTACTTCATTGTAGGCAATATAACCATCGTTTTCCCTTACATTATAACCATTTTCATCTATTTTTTTACGTCCTGATGAATAACCAAGATGTAAGTCTGCTAAGTGTGCTATTGTGAACATTAAGTTAAATCCTCCTACCTTATATTTAGTGGCAATGCTCTGTTATGTTTTATTGCTAAACAAACAGCTGCAATAAAATTAGTAAATATTATGTTAGGGTCAGCACTTGAATGTCCCTTTAAGTTAGCTTCAGTAATCAATGCTAATTTTGCTAAATATTCTGCAGTACTGACATCAAGTTTTTTTGCAACATTTGAAGTAATCCATATATTGGGACCATTTCTCTCCTTTAATATTTCTGCCTGTTCTTTTGAATTCCATATGCCGGCTGTCAACAATAATTTTAATCTATATAGCAATTGAAGTTTTGTTCTTGCTAGTTGCATAGTAACCAATATATGACTACCTTCAATGCATCTGTTATATAAATCTACAGCTTCTTTGGTTTTACCTTCTAACATTGGATTGATGAATTCCCAAGGAGGAACAGAGCCAGGTTTGCTAGGCAGTCTTACAACAATATCTTCAATACTCATTGCCTTTTGTTCTTCTTTAGATAACATTTCTAATTGATTAACAATTGAAATTAATATTTGATAATCTTCACCAACATAAAACTCTAAAAATTCTTTTGTACTATCATTTAATTCAATTCTTTTTAGTAATAAGTTTCTCATTTCTATTGGCTTAGCCTTCTTGACAACTGTGCCACCACTTTTATTAATTAAGTTTTCTATCTTTTTTGTACCTTGAGCATGAATTGATGTAATTATCAAGCCAGCACCAAACCAATTATCTTTTTCAAACAACGACTTTTCTTTTTTGTCACTAATAAAATTAACAAAGGTCTTTAGTTTGTTTTTGTCTGAAAGATCTAAATGTATCATTGAAATGGTTCCAAACAATGACACCGAACCCCTAACTAAAGCAGGATTCCAAATCTCAACTGATTTAACCATAGAGGAAGTGAATCCCCAATCCGCAGATATCCTGATAACTTCATCACGAAGATAAGCCTCAGAATCTGACATAATAAATATTAGTTTTTTACTCAATTAAATATACCTCCTAT
The DNA here is from genome assembly GCA_012837865.1 of Clostridiales bacterium. Lineage (GTDB taxonomy): Bacteria > Bacillota > Clostridia > Lachnospirales > Lachnospiraceae > Mobilitalea. The sequence goes on from DUQJ01000174.1 coordinate 3,056, forward strand.
TTTTAAAAGTTCTTCACCATAAAGAATAATGTTTTCTTTATTAATTAGAAATTCTTCATTTTCTAAGCAATATTGAGATATACTATCATTACTGTCGCTATAATTGTCTCCCATAACTAAATATTCATCATCGCTTAATTTAAAATATAATTTCTGATTATTGATATTGCTACATTGTCTTTTGTGATTTATAATGTTGTAGTTTATTGTAACACTATCTTTAGATATTTGTATTACATCTCCTTTTTTGCCCATTATTCTCTTAATGAACTTACTTTCTTCTGCATGCCAACTTCTAGGAGATTTAAATACTACTATATCTCCACTTTCTATATCATTATGTTTTTTGAGTATTATAGTGTCACCATTCTCGTAAGTTGGTGACATAGAGCTGCCTTTTACATGTAATATTACAAATTTATTTGACAATAAAATCATAATTATAAATATTGCAATAATAAATGTTATATCTAGTTTAAATTTTAAGAACAACAACTTCAACTTATTCATTAAAAAGAACCCATTTCAGTTCTTAAATTGTAACTTATAGCTTTCCATGTGTCGATTTCTAATTTAATAGATGACATTTCTCTAATTAATTCTTTTATTTTTTGATCTGTAATGGCAAGTTCATATTTATGCTGTTCTGTATCTATTTCCACTAATATATTTTTAGTTTTTTCGGTTGCCGAAGTTTCACTATGTTTTTGATAAGATTTTCTTTTATAATTTTCAAATTTATTATTTAAAACTACACGTTCTCTTTCTCTTATTTTTAATTGTTCTCTGGTTTTTCTGTGTATGAAAAGCAATCTCGTCATCTCTTTAGTGACTTTCTTAGAATCACTAACATCTGCAAACGTCCCAATAAAACTAAACTCAGGATTATTTATAGCTTCAGCTATATTATCGTAAGTTATCTTCATTTTATAATATCTCCCTTCCTATGTGTTATTATACTAACCTATTTATCAATTTCTTTGTTTTTTGCCTTCTTGAATTTATCTTCAATCCTTTTAGATTTGTTTAAATCATCTTTGTTTTTTTTATTAATTTTCTTAAGTCTATTGCTCATAAATTCAAGATCTCTCACATCTGGTATATCATATATGTTTTTTAAAAATTCGCTTCTGTCTTTCCTTGAAAATGTTATCAACAAAATTATAATCAATATAAATATTGCAGCCTTAAGTGTGTAGATGGGACTTGGATTACCACTTGATAATATAAGTATTGAAATAAAAACACCTATCATAATAGAGATATTTATACGTTGTGTATAAGAAAATCTCTTTCTCAATGGTTGATAATATTTATCTAACTTGACTTTATATCTGCGAACTCTAACAGCCATTAAATAAGCATATGAGGCAAAAGACCAGCCTGCAATATTAGCAATGATGCCTCTTATCATATTTAAAAAGAAATTGAATGGCATAAATATATCTAACAACACACCAATTATAATACTAATGATAGAAATAATAAGCAACCGGCCAGCAAAAGCCGGCCTTAAGTTTGTCTTATTATCTTGTTTTCTTATAAATATTAAATATCTCCTGAAATATTCCATCATATTATTATCTCCTCCTCTTCACCTAAGATAGCTTGAGCATCTTTAATTGCCAAATCTTTATATGAGCTTTCGTATATTGATTTTGCCATATTTTGAGCAACTCTCACTAATTTTGAATGGTCAACCAAGTTGCTAAATCTCAATGTAGATTCCCCAGCCTGTCTTAATCCAAACAAATCCCCTTCACCTCTGGTTTTTAGGTCAACTTTAGCTATCTCAAAGCCATCAGTAGAATCGACGAGGGCTTGCAGCCTTGTTTTGCTTGCATGTGTTTTACCTTCAGACACTAAATAGCAAACAGACGGCAGATTAGAACGCCCTACGCGACCCCTAATTTGATGTAGTGAGCTTGCCCCCAAACGGTCAGCAGATAATATTACTATTCTTGTGGCGTTAGGGACATCAACTCCTACTTCAATAACCGTACTTGCCACAAGTACATCAAGATTACCCTCTCTAAATTCATCCATAGCTCCTTGCTTATCAGATTTTTTAAGTGAACCATGAGTAAATCCAATTTTAACTTCAGGCAATATTTTCATCAAGTCTTTATATGCACCTTCCACACTTGCAGAATCCATTTTTTTAGATTCATATACCATAGGGACCACTATAAATACTTGATGACCTTTTCTAACTTCCTTTGTGACATCTTTCCAAACATTGTGATTTTTATTTTTGGTGATTAATTTAGGGTCTTCTTTTATCCATTCAGTTTTTATTTCAATTCTTCCTTTGGGTTTACCCATTAGGGAAATTAAATCAATATCTCCATAAAAAGCTTGAGCAGTAGATCTAGGTATAGGTGTAGCTGTCTGCGATAACAAGTCAGGTTTTTTACCGTCACTTCTAGATTCTAACAATGATTCCCTTTGAGCAGCTCCAAATTTTTGCTGTTCATCAATAATCACTAGCCCTAGGTTTTTGTATTCAATATCTTTGTTTAAAACTGAATGTGTACCTATAATAACATCAATATCTCCTGATTTGATATATTTTAATAATTCTCTTTTTTCTTTAACTTTCAGTTTACCACCCATGAAGGCTAATGTTGGCCTCATGCTTTCTGGCATTAATTCAACCATTTCTACAAATGTATTATACAACTGGGTAGCCAATATTTCAGTAGGTGCAGCCAAAGCTGATTGATAACCATTATCTAATGCTTGCATACATGAAAGTTGTGCAAGAATCGTTTTTCCAGCTCCCACGTCGGCACTTAATAATACTTGCTCTGAGGTTTCAGTGCTCATATATTCATCCATTCGTCTTAATCCTTCTTTTTGGGCTGGCGTAAGCTCCCAAGGCAAACCTTTAATCATTGCATCAAAATAACCATTTTTAACACGAGGCTTTGATACCCCTTTATCCTTAACTTCATTTGCTTTTCTATCTGCAATCATTAATTGTAAATATATAAGCTCATATAAAGCAAGGGTTTCTAAGGCCCCCACGTAACTTTCAGAAGAAGAAGGAAAATGCATTTCATTAATAGCCTCCCCAAAAGTCATTCTCATTTCTTTAGGATCAATATAAGGTGTTAATTTGTCCATATATGGTTTAATTCTGGCAATAGCCTCATATACGACGTTCAACACAATTTTAGAAGTTATATAATTTTTTGCTGATTGTGAATAAATGGGCACAATATTTAAAGCCTGCATTTCTACTAATGACTCTATAGACTGACCAGCAATTTTGCCTCTCCCTTGATATTCACCCATTATTAAAACTTCATCATCATAGTTAAATTTATCAATCATCCAGGACCTATGATAAAACATACATTCAAATGTGGATTTACCCACTCTTATTGTAATTTTTACATGTTTAAAATAAATTAATTCTTTTTCAATTATTTTGCCTATCAAGTTTACTGGTTCTCTAATTTCTAAATCAGTATGTGAAGTTATTTTAGTTTTATCAATATATCTTCTTGGCTGTGTAAATAAAAAGTCAGCCACAACATTATATCCGACATTTTTAAAATTTTCAGGTTTAGCTCTATAAGCACGACTAGCTGCATGTAATTCTTCTAAAGGAATCGTAAATAATGAAGCAATTGAACCGTCAAATCCTTTTATAGGCTTAATAATTTCTTCTCTCAAGTTTTTTGCAATCATAAATGCTGGTAAAAAATTAGGAGTTATTTCAGCAGCCCTAATTACATCAAACGCTCTAGCTATAGGAACAGTATATGTGTTTAAACCCTTGCTGGCTGCCCCAACTGCAGCTACTAAGTCTAAATAATAGTTTAATGGTGGACATTGAATTTGAACATGAGCTTTAGTAGAATACAAAGACAATGTTGGCATTGTGGCAAACTTAGTTTGCTCAGCTAATATATTCAAAACTTCTTTATTAGCTGAAAATACATGTTTGTATTTAGCTAATAAAGCTCTTAATGCAAAACACATATTTGGCATAGGTTCAAATTTATATAAACACATTCCTTCAGAAAGATCTAATTCATATTCTGTAAACTCCCTTGTAATTTTCTCTAAAAGAGGAGTTTTTGTTATTAATGTTATATATTCATCTTCCAATTGTAATTTATTTAATTCCATAACTTCCCCCTATAATTTGTAAATGTAAATGTCTATCTCATGTTTATTACTTTGTCTCTCTACAATGTCCCTTATTACATTCCAATCTCCACCCGCAAGACCGCTACCTATTTTAAAGGGAATTCCTACCTTTGATAAATTGATTTTATTATGTTCATTTGATTGTTTTGCTTTAGCATGAACGAAAAATTTATCTATAGCCTCTTCTAGCTTTTTATAATTCTTTTCTAATTGCTCATTATCATTTTTTAAATGTCCACCAAAATCATATTGACCATATAAATTTACTATGGTTACCCCATTATCAGCAGTAACCGAAGTAAACGTGCCATACCGGTCCATAGGGTCGCCAGGGTGATTGCGGTCAACATTATAGGCTTCAGGATAAAGGCTCGCTATTGCTTTTGCTATGCCACCCCCCATTGTTTTAAAGCAGTTAGCCTGGTGCATAATTACAGTACAATCAGATTTTAATAAATCTCCATCTTTATTGAAAGTCATATATAACTCCTCCTTTATAATTTAAAAGTGAATACAAAAACCTTCGTATGGGTTTATTATACCACATAGAAGGCTCTTTGTCAACTGTTATATGTCATTAATTTATTCGGATATGGCTTTATTGGTAAACTCTTGCAATCTGTTAATGTAAGTGAATACATCATCCGCCATTTCAGCTATTGATTTCTCAAGTACTCTACAAACTTTGATTTTATTAATCTCACTCACTTTGCCAGGCTCCCCAAGCTCACCAGTCAATAAATCAACCTGTTCATAAATGTCACCAATAGAATTATTATCTAATTCCATTAGATAGAATGCTCTATCAGCTGAAGTATGCCCTCTAGCAGCTACAATTTTATTCAACGCACTAAGCCCTCTATAATTAGCTGTAAGAGCTTTATAAATTATTTCAGCATGTGTACCTTTTTCATGTTGAAAATAACCTTTTACGAATTTTAATTCCGTTGTATTATAATTATCAAGTATGTCTTTCATTTCAATGATTCTTTCTATTGATTTAATATCTACATTTTCATTTAATCTGTTATTATCAGATTTTATTAATGGTCCCAATCTTTCTTTTTTGTCAATTGTTATTTGAGTTTCATCTTTAACGTTATCTTTATCAACATTTTGAGACTTGTTTTCTTTTGTAGATTTAGAATTTATCTTAGGCGTTTCTTCTTTAACTTTTGTCTTTTCCTCAGCCTTTAGAATAATTTCATTACCTTTTGTAGTATTCTTGCCATAATTTTCCGGATTGTCTTCACCAGTATTTTCAGATGCATTTACAGCATCTGCGAACATATCTTCTACGTTAAGTCCAGTAAATTTCATATTATTATCTCCCTCGCTTTCTATTCTATTTCATCTAATAGTTGTGTAATCCATGAATAGGCCTTGTCGGCATATTTTAACAAGTCTTTCTTACTTTCGCTAGATTTTTTAATAGTCTGTCCAAATTCTTTAGCATTAGGCATTTCTTCAAATATTTTCAATGTAATTACTAAATTGTCAAAAATGAATTTATCATCATCAGATAGCATTCTTTTCATTTTATCCATGTCAATATCTTCGGGTTTCCATTCTTTCATATCGCTGCCATTATCTTCATAATAACCATCTTCTTCATTGTCATCTTTATCATGATACTTATTAGATTTATCAACCTCCTCAGTTTCTTCATTGATTATATCTAATGCCTTTTCTTTAGAGTCCTCAATAGATAACCCTGCATCTTTAACATCTTTTTCAAGTCTTTCAGTGATTTCTGGTAATCTTTTCTTTATAGATCTAGCCTCACGCTCAGTAATGTATAAAGAAACTCCACTAGCCTCATTAATTTCTTCTATTACATTGGCTTGATTAATTAACTGGTAAGATCTTGTCCTAGAAAATTCAAATTCGTTTTCTATATAATTTGTCCAAGATTTGTAACCCATAGCAATCCAAACCTTTTCATCATGTGCCTTTTTGAGTAAGATATATAAGGCTGATGTAGTTGACTGAATGTCCTTAGTTAGCTCTACAGCTGCTTCTTTTGACATAATAACTTCAACTTCTTGTTTATCAATAATATTTACTTCATTCATAATAGCATCTCCTTTACTAATAGTTCTTTTATGTAAATATCAAAAAGAGAGGTTATACAGAACCTCTCTAAATAATTATTGGGTATATAATTAAAAATAACATAAATGGTGCAATCATGAATGGGCCAACTGGCATTGCATGTTCATCAGAATTGTCAAACTCTTTTTTAATTGTTCGCCCATACACTCTATTAAATGTTTTTTCACCTAACTCATTATATATATCTGCAAACTCTACTTTATAAACCTTTAATTCATTTTTAATTAATACATATCTTTTAATTGCCATTATTACAGTTAATACTATTAAAGTTATAATCAGCATTCTTATTGCTAAATATCCCCCTATAGAAATAGTATAAGGCAAAGCAACTGCAAGGGCTCTTATATCAGAAGCTCCTATTGAGCTAAATATAAATAAAAGCACAAGTACAATTGTGAATGTGATTAATGCTAACATGTGAATTTTGAACAAATCATTTGTCATTACGTTGTATATGCTTATTAAATAAGCTGATACATAAGCAACTCTTAATATATTTCTATTTATTAATAAAATCCTAACATCAGTCATAATGCTTTGGACAGTAATATAGACAACAATAGATGTAACAAAAGGGAGAAATATAGGGTTAAAATCGTTTGATATATTATAAAATAAGATAACCCCGGTTGACATTAATCCACCTACAATAGCTACTAAATTAGAACATATTAAAACTTTTTCCCAATTATAACCTTTTTGAATATATGCTGTTTTTGTTTCATTAGGCAGTTTTTCCCCAAGAAACAATAATATTATGGCAATCATTAAGCTTATTAGATATTCCATAACACTATCTCTCTCCTTATCCTGCCATCCTTGTGGCTAACAGTGATATAGTCTTGTCATCTGAGCCATCTGCTTGCAATGAGACTATTCTAACGACTCCTTGAGTTCCTTCTGATAAATCTCCAAATTCTAATCTTATTGGCCCATTATTTGCCGGAGTCATACATTTCAATAATACTGTTGTTGAAAATGATGCTATTCCTGGAGAATCCAACTTGCGCTCTGTAGATGTTATGTCAATATAGTCTCCATATCTATTAGAAACTCTTACTAAATCACTGTCATCACTCAATCTTAAATCTACTGTTTCATCATTGGGTGATAATTTTGATACAGTCTCAATAGCAGTTCTAAGTTCGCCTTTGTCAATTACTACTGTATTATCATCTTGAGTTACAGCCTCAAGTTGTTGAGTATCAAGGGGCACTATGTTAATAACACCTATTAATGACAATGTTCCATTCTCATCAATATACCCAAACATATCATTGGATCCTACAATTGTTAACGTTTCTCCTTGAGCAAAGCTATCAGTTAATGTAGATACTTCTGTGTGACGAACTAGCACCTTCTTAGATTCCTCAAGATCAATCTTAGAACTATCAATGGAAACTGAACCCAAAGCATATGAATCAGTAGCAGACAATTTAATTTTATCTTCTTTTAAATTGAAATGCATACAACTAATTTGATGTTCTTGAGCAGATGGATCAGTTGATAAAATTTTGACAAGATCTTTAAATACTTTCATAAGATCATTAGCATCTACAGTAACATACTCCTCAACTTCTGGTACTGGGGCTAGCGGAGTTTCGCTCAATACTGGAAGTTTATATTTACTCACCATTGTTTTGATTGTAAAACTTCTAGTTTTGTTGTTAATTTCAAATGCCACATTGACCGGTGCTACAGGTAATATTGAAACTAATTGTTTTAACTTGACTCCGTCTAAATGATAAACCCTTGGTTCGTTTTCGTTTATTTCTATAGAATGTGCTTTTAGTTTACCTTGGAAAAATGTCGCACGACTTCTTGATGTAATAATTAATTCTCCCTCTTCTTCAAGAAGTTTAAATGCTACATATGAATTATCTTCTTTGTTATTAAATCCTTTAATAACCTTACTTAATATGTTGTGTAATTCTGTACCTTTTACTTGAAATTTCATATATTCTCTCCTTTTATCTTAAGAAAAATTGTGGTTTTTTATCATAAATATTATTTAATTCCTCATAATCCCTTTGAGTGTCCATAGCTGCCCAAAACCCTAAATGTATATGAGCGCTAATTTCTCCAGCTGCTTGAAGTCGTGGCATTGTATCCTTAGAAAAATCATTATCATTTTCGTATATGCAATCAATAATTTCTGGACTAAGAATCATAAATCCACCATTTATAAATTCATCTTTAGACATTGATTTTTCAGCAAATTTAGTAATATTATTATTGTTAGCTGGGTCAACTGAAAGTATGCCAAATCTTTCTTGATATTGAACAGCCGTAAGAGTTAATTTATTATTTCTCTTGTAAAAAGTTTCTGTCACTTCTGATAAATTGACATCTGAAACGCTGTCTCCATAAGTCATATAAAATGGAACATTTTCTTCATCAAAATATTCTGCAGCGCGTTTAATTCTTTGAGCCGTACCTGTGCTTAAACCTGTGTCAGCTATTGTTAGGGTCTTTAAACCTTTTGGTAAGTGTGGTTCATATACATTAACTCCATCTTCATTAATTGTAATAGATCCTTGGTATTTATATCTATCACTCATGAAGTATTCTTTTATTAAATCGACTTTATAACCACCTGCAACCACTACATGTTCTACACCATAATACACTAAATGATTAATTATGTGTGATAAAATAGGAACATTTCCCACCTCTACTAAAGATTTTGGGATTGTTTTAGTTTGCTCTGCTAATCTTGTCCCTCTACCACCTGCCAATATTATAGCATGCTTGACTACTTTGTTATTTTTCATAACTTTCAAATGCCTCCTTTATTTGATTAAGAGTAAACTTTTGCATGTTTTTACCTTGTGTAGCTTTATTATACCATTCTGAAACTGCCTTTACAACTTCATCATTATTTGCATAAGCTGGTCTCCACCCAATAGACTTTATTTTATGATTATCTAATGCTAAATAATTACTTTCTTTGCCAATTGATTTTCCTGTGTTTTTCCAGTTAAAGTTTAAATGTTGTTTCATTTTTTCTACTAACTCATAAGTTTCCATTGTTTGATGTGGGTCTGGCCCTACATTATATTCACCCTGGTAAATTGGGTTTCTTCGTTGTAACATCCCTACTAGTAAATATGCCGATAAGGCGTCAAATACATGTTGATAAGGGCGAACTGAGTATGGACTCCTGATTTCTACTAATTCTCCAGCTTCAGTAGCTCTAACTATATCTGGAATAATTCTATTGGGCGCCATATCTCCACCCCCAATTACATTTCCTGCTCTAACTGTGGAAATATAATGTGGCGAATTAAGTGCGTTCCTATAGCAAGTACTTATCATATCTGAACAAGTTTTGCTCAATGAGTAAGGGTCAAATCCAAACATTTCATCACTTTCTTTTAATGGCCTGTCAATCTCCTTGTAAACCTTATCAGTGGTAACATTTACAACTGAAACCCTCTTACAACTTATATTATGTTCATCTAGTTTCTTGCTAAATCCATTTCTAAGATCTTCACAACTTGCTGGCAATCTTAGCCCTCTTATGATTTCATGAAGCATTACTGTACCCATAATATTTGTGTGGAATGTGTTAAAAGGATCTTTGTAACCCTCACTTACAATTGGTTGGGCTGCCATATGTATGATGTAATCTGGGTTAGCCTCTATTAAGCTTGGTATCAATTTTGAAACGTTAGCGTTGGCTGTTATGTCTCCAATAGTAACGTTAGCTATTTCATTTATTTTACCATGATAGAATATACCATCATCTTGGTCAGGTTCAAGTCCTATCCCTGATACGTTAGCTCCTAAATAATGCAACATGAGAGCTAACCAACCACCTTTGAATCCAGTAATTCCTGTGATATATACATTTTTATCTTTATATGCCTCAATAAAATTTAGCCTGTTCATTTTTAATCTCCTTTTCTTCATCTTTTGTTAATTGAATAAATGTGCTTTTCTTTATGATTCTAGTATTGAGTTCTCCTATTGATGTTAACTCTGGTATAAATATTTCCTTTTCCCTTTCTGTGTCATTTGTAGCATATGTTATTATAATAAGTTTATCATTATTTACAGTAAATTCAATCAGTTCTTTCCAAAATTGATCTTCACCTCTACTACATAATAATGTTAAAGCTTTAGAGGAGCCTTCAATTAATAATACATTAGAATTATTATCAAAGAAATAATCTTTCCACTTTCTAGATTGAAACATTCCATTAATATTATTATATCCATCCATTATACTGGTTATTTTTATTTGAGATGGGGTAGTAAATCCTCCCTGTATTAATGCATATAATATGGAATACGAAGTGAACTTAGTTGCAAAGATATCTTCAGCAGTTAATATAACATATTTATCATATGGAGGTTTTAACGAGGTTTTTTTAATTTTATTTACTATTGTTTCATGTAAATTTTTAGGTGTAGCTGTTTTAAGTTCATATGGAATCATATTAGTCCACTTGTCGACATTTGATTCAATTCTTCTTTTTCTAGATTCCATTTCAGTAATTCTAGATAACTCAAGTTGTCTTTTTTGATAATCCATGAAACCTTTTCTATTTTTAGGATTATTGTTAGCTTTTATTGTTTGTTTATTCACTTGCTCACCGTCCTCCATGTTTTGCTATATAATCAAGTAATTCCTGTTCTTCATTATTTTTGTTTGAGTCTTTGTTTATTTTTGAATACTTTTTCTTTTCTAACTCAATTTCTTTTACAAGTTCACCATTGTCATATTTTGATCCATATCTAAGAAACACCACAGGTATTAACATTTGTCTATATTTCACTATTATATATATAATTTCTTCAAATTTCTTTTCTGTCCAACCTCCTTCACATACATATTTTTTATAATTATTTTTTATATGAGAAAGAGCTATACCTATATCAGCATTTATATAGTTTTTTAAATAAATTTTATTAGTTCCAATGAATCCTTTTTTTTGCAGATTAGATATGAATTTAGAAGCTTTAACTTCATCTTTATCTTCTATATTTACTTTAAACAAAGTTGGCATTTTGTTCAAAATAAATTCACCTCCTTAAATTGTTAGTTATAATATATAAAAGATTTAATAGTATTAAAATTCAATTTCATCTCCAAACCCTTCTTCATCACTAAATAAGTTTTCTAAATCTTCGTCATTTACATCTATGTCATTAAAATCATCATAGGAATTCTGATGTGATGTAGGTTTTATATTAATTTCATAATCTCCGCCATCTTCTATGGCTTGCTCAATATTATCTAATACTTTTTGGCCCTTTTTATTATCATCAATGAATAAACTTGATTCTAATCTAGTTCTTACAGATATATACTTATTAGATTCTCCTTGCCTGTTTTTAGCAATAATGAATGTTGCTTTGGGATCAATTACTTCAGTATCTTCATTCATATTTCTATCTATCAATATAACAACGTTAGAGTCTTGTGCTATTGCGCCAGATTCACGAATATCATAAATTTTGGGAGTGCTGTCTCCATCATCATCTCTTCTCTCTCTATTTAGCTGTACTAATACTATAACAGGAACATTTAATTCTTTTGCTAATATTTTCATATTTCTACTGACATCAGCAACGGCTTCTTGTCTATTTCTTATTCCATCATTAGCAATCAATTGTAAATAGTCTATTATGATTAAATCCAAACCATCATCACTTTGAGCTTGTTTAATAGCCGCCCTCTTTATATATTCTACTGTAACATGAGGATTGGTGTCTATTTTTAATTTTGAATTTCTAATAAAACTTAAGGCTTCCTTTTGTCTTTCCTTTTCATCATCTGTTAATGGGTGAGCCTTTTCAATTTTTTGTATGGGTATCATTGATAAAGATGCTATTATTCTAGAAAGCACTTCTCGTCTAGTCATCTCTAATGAAAAAAATAATACTGTCTTTTCCTGAGACATGGCTGCTACAGCATTATTGATAGCAAATACAGATTTGCCCACACCGGTTCTCGCTCCCACAGTAATTAAATGTGTGGCTCCCCAACCTTGTGTATAATAATCAATTGTTGGGTAAGCTGAGTTTATTGAGGTAACATTGCCACCTGTAGATAATATCTCTTTTGTCTCAGCCTCGAACTCATCAATAACGTCATTGATGTTAAACATTTCTCCAGCGGTTGCATCTACAGAGACTTGTGAAAGGCTTGTAGCTATCTTATCCATTATACTCAATGGATTATTTTCTTTTTTGTTAATTTCTACAAGGCCTGCCTTCAAAACATTTTCAGCCTTAGTTTTAGCACTCTCTCTTTTTAATAACTTTGCCCAAGTTGTTGGAGGTGCAACTTGTATCCACTGAACCATATTTCTACTGAGATTAAATAACCACCCAGTATCAACAGCTCCACCACCTTCACCTATTTTCAATGTAATTTCCGGTAAAGAAATTGATTTCTTTTCTAAATATAATTCCAAAACTGATTCGTAAACCATCTTGAAATTTACATCCTCAAAATCTCCCGAGTCAATATAATCAACTACATTTACGATTTCTTCTGGGCGAGCGAGTATGGACCTTATTAGCCCCTCTTGATATCTTTTATATTCTTTACCCATTTTCGCCTCCTGTTATAAAATATTAATTATGTGCTTATTATACTAATAACAAAAAAGATAAGGGAACTTATTCTCTTATCTTTTTATATTTTTTTTAAAATGTTATTTTATTGTGAATATTGTTATGCCCAGTTGATTTGGAAATCTTGCGAGCCATCTTAGGAATGTTTGTTAACTCAGCATTCTTATTAAATAAACACTTTTTATCTGTTATTAATTCACTCAATTCTTTCAAGGTAAGCAAAACCCCCTCTGAATAAATGTCATGTATGTGAACCCCTTTATCAGTTTGTTCAAGCGATTTTAATAAATGTCCAATTACATCCTCCACATGTAACAACCTTATTTCCTGATTTTCTCTATTTCTAAAAATAAATGGCCATGACTTGTTATTTATTAACATATTGTGTATCTTGGGTCTCCAATCGCCAGGGCCATATGTATCAGGAAATGTAAGGAAGTGAATAGACAAATTACTGTAATAATGTGCAATATCTTCTACAGCCTTTTTAGTGGCTGCATACAAGGAGGATGGAGCATATACCCCATTTTCATTAATAGCTGAAAATGTGCTAGCACTTGAAATTATTAAGTTTTGATTAACTCGGTTAGCAACATTGAACAAAAGTGTGCTAAATGTAATGTTTGAGGCTATTAAATCATTTACTGAATTTTCATCTGTGTTAGTAGTGTATAGGGCACCAAGATGTATTAGATAATCTGATTTTTTTAACACGCTTTCTAAAGATTTTTCAGTGCCATCATATATTACATATTTAATGTTATCTTTTATTACCCTTACTTCAGAACACCTTCTTGCAATTACATAAATATAGTTATCATAAGATTTACTTAGGTGTTTCACAAGTTGACTTCCAATATAACCTGTTCCTCCTGTTACTGCATAAACATTTTTTTTCATGTGTGTTTTCCCTCCCGAATACATTTATTTATTGGTTATCTCTTAAGATATCTTTTAAGGTATCTCTAGCAGACGTTAAAGCTTTATCCATATCATAGTATTTATAATTTGCTAATCTTCCAGATAAATATAAACCATTAATTTTGTCAGCCTTGTTTTTGTACTTTTCTAAAATGATCTTATCTTGAGAAGTTAGTGTTGGATAATATCTACCTAAGTTTGAGTCTATTTTAAATTCTGAAGAATATTCTTTTGCACTTACTTGATAATCTAAATGATTTTGAATAGGTAATTTACCATAATTAGTAATACGTGTATATCCGTACTTTTTATTTGGATATATGTCTACACATGGATCTCCAGATTTTGTATTTTTGTCATTCTTTGTAATTTCTTTTGTGAATCTTAAACTTCTATATCCTAATGGACCAAACTCATAATCAAATAACTCATCAATAGCTCCAGTGTGAAGGAATAGGGTAGGTTTGCCATCATAGCATGCCGCCCCATCGGAGAACTCTAGCGACTTTAGCACATCTGTTGACAACTCAACCTTAATGTTATAATGATCTAGTATAGCGTCAAATAGAGCCGTGTATCCATATTTGGGTAATGCTTCGTATTTGTTACTATGTATTTTATCATAATAACTCATATATACTGGCACCCTTTTTAAAATATTTATATCAACCTCTTTAGGATCTAGCCCCCATTGTTTAGCAGTATAAGGTTTATAATCTTCTTCCCATAATAAGTTTGCAAATTCTTCAATTAATACATTTTTTGAGTTCATCAGTTCAGGAATTGACACCTTATCACGCCCCGGATAACTTTTTTTAAGTTGACTAATGATAGCCTTGGCTTTATCCTTATCAAATAATTTTTCTACTGTGTGAAAACCAAAGGAGCATGTAAACCAATCTTGTTGAGATTCAAAAAACACTTGAGTTTTTAAATTGAATGGCTCAAATTGCGAAAATTTATTTAACCAATTCCATATATCTTCATCATCAGTGTGGAAAATGTGAGGTCCATACTCGTGAACTAGACAACCGGTTAACTCATCCACCTTATCATACATATGTCCAGCTATGTGGTCTTTTATTTCAACAATGCGAACCTGCCAGCCTTGTTCCGCCAAGTTTCTACCTATGTAAGCACCGGTGAAACCAGCACCAGCTATTACAATTTTTTTATTTAGCATTTAAATATAACCCCCTTCACAATTATAATGTGAATATATTATACTAAATAAGTTAACTTTTGTTTTCCATAGAGCGAATGCTAAAATGTGATGGATTAGGAAAAGCACTTATTGTCAGTTGTACTTTTATAGTCCCCATTGACAAACTACTTGATTGATGTTATAATATAATTAAATGATTTAAGGGAGACAATTTAAGATGAAGGGAAAAGACATTATTAAATTGATTAAAAATGAGGGCTTAGAAAACTTCAAAGCTGCAGCTTCATTCATAGATGGATATAATGTGTTTCCAAATGTGAAAATAATTAATTTGAAAAGGTTGTCTGAAATTGGAGCAAGTGCTTTCATTCTCGAGAACGAAAGCGCTTGAGGTCGGTGACTTCTTTACCAAAATCTATTAAACTAAAGGAGGAAGAATGATGTATAAAAATGAAAAAGTATTACTGTTGCAATTAATTTTAGAAGATATTAGGGGTAATTGGGGATGGGACTTGGAGGACAGGGTCGAAAAGGCTTTAGATTTAGCCATTGAGTTAAAATTAAATCCACACATTGAAGCAATCAAGGAGTTTTTAGAGGATATGAAAACAGGAGATGAAGATGGCAGAGTTTTTAGGGGAGATTACAAATGGGGTGGTTATCTGAATATGGAAGAATTACATGAATTGAGTCCATCAATATTAGATAAAAGCAAAAGTTTTCAAATCAATGCTGAAAACATATTAACTTATCCTGAACATCGCTTTACAAATTGGGATAAGTATATAAAAAATAGGGGGACTTTATAGTCTCCCTATTTTTTCTGTGCGTTGCAGTCCATGAATTGTCTCAATCAATGAGTTTTTCATTTTTTGTCCTCCTAGTTAACTGACTCATTATTATCAATATCAACGTACTTGTTAAATGTATTATGCCAATACTATATTATGAGCAACTGAGTCAAATGAAAAAAGGTTGTGACTGACATCTTTCAAGTCTTCTACACTTTTATGATTACACTTAAAAAAGGTAGACTAAGCGAAATAATGTTTACTTAGTCTACCTACCTACATAATTTTTATCAGTTGTTAATCATGAATATTTAGCAACTTTATCTATTCAATGAACTGGCTAACCCTGTCAACCAACGCTTGCTTGTATCTCTCTTTTAGTTACTGTCCTTAAAATAATATACTGTATCTTTGCCTTCTCCTCTATCGTTTGGGAGTAAAGCAATTAGTTTGAACTCCATTTTTTTCAGAAGGTGTATATGAGAATAATTGGTAGACCATGTTCTTGTAGCAAAATTGTTCCCTTTTCTATTCTCAAAAAGAGCATGATACATTTTCCTTGCGATACCGGCACCTCGAGATTCAGAGGATACTATTACTGTTGAAACATAATCACACTTATATTTATTACTTTCTAAGTCAATAATGTGGTCTGGGATAAATGTTAAAAAACCAATTACTTTTTCATTTTCAATAGCTAGAATAAATTCTTGTTGGAGCATTTGTTGATAATATAAGGTCAACCCCGTGTTATCATCTTTCTCCTCAGAAAACGATTGCTGAGTTGTGCCTTTTCTTTCTGATAAAGGGGGTATAAACTCTTTTTCTGAGGCACAAAGAATCTCCCATACATCCGTTTGATATGATGTTTGTAGTTCTTTTTGATATACAAACCTAACTTTTTCGCTTGTGTAATTTGCTTCACTATCTACAGTATCATTGTTTTTTTCATACTTATCATTCATAAGAAGTCTCCTTTACTAATTTTTTGGTAGATACCAATAGTTACATTTTGTATCAACATAATATATCACTATTGCTTCATATTACTTAATGTTTGTAATTGAATCATAGTTTTCCTATTAAAGTTAGCTTGTTCCAAATATCAATATTCGTAGGCTTTAATAATGATAAATATTGTATGACATTCAGTCAACCTAGTCAACTAAAAAAGTCAACTAGGTGAACTTGATGGATATAACATTAAGGATAGCAATTGTGAAAAATAATGATATTTATTATTTAATATACTAAATTTATTTTGTATAGGAGGGTTGATGAATATGGCAAAATTTCACATTAATAAAAAAGGTGTTCCTGCATTATGTAGAGCAAAAGATGGGAATTGTCCATTTGGTGGAGGAGAAAAACATTTTGATAACAAAGAACAAGCACAAAAGTTTATAGATAAAAGAAATGAAAAAGAACATGGATTATTGGCAAGTAATATTTTTACAGAAGAAAAGAAGAAAAAAGACATAATAAACATAAGAAAACTCACTAAAGTCCTAGAGAATAATGGATTTGATTATTATGATGAAAGTGATTTAGCTGACGTAAGTGAACTTGAGTTAACCCAGAAAGCAAGTGGAGATGGATATGAGTCTTATACTATGGATGTTTTTGGTGATGATTATGATGAACTAAAAAGGTTAACTGAAGAATTAAATATAAGATTACCTGATACTGTATGGTATGATTAATTTTTATTTAGCAAACAAAAAGAACCCTTAGTTAGCCAGCTAGGGGTTCTTTTATGTTAAAGGTATTATACTTCATAAGATGGTTTTAGTTATGCTTGATTTTATTTTAACTCTAAGTCTATCTATTCATAATTCTCTGTTGTCATACATTATTTGCTATTTCCATTGACAAACTACTTGATTGATGTTACTCCATTTGTAAATTCTACTATAACATATAGTACATAATTGTCCTGCACCATCAACTTTAGCGATTATTATCTTTGTATTTTAATAAGTTTCAATTATATAGTACAATTAGCTGATATAAATATAAAAAGGAGACTATTCATGGGTAAATTAATTGTAGATCTTATCATTGTGATAATCGTTTTAATAATTGCTAAAAATAACAACAAAAAGGACTCTAATACAGATCTCTATAAGGAAATCAAAAGAAATCATGAAGAATTAAAGAAGTCAAAGAGTCAGAAAGCAAATAAATCTAAAAGTAAACGAGTCAGTAGACTAAGCAAACCAAGCAAGCCAAAGAAGAAAGCTAAAGAGGACAAGTACTCACTCAGACCACAGGAGAAAGCTAGCAAAACTAAACACAAAAAGTTTTCTAATGAAGCAAAAGTTAATCGTGAGGAATGGCAAGCCAAGCAAGCAGAGGCTGACAAAAAAGGTGAGCTTGGAGAGCAAAAGATAGTAGATACTCTTGAATACTTAGATTTTTATGGAAAAACGTTGTCTAATGTGTATGTTCCTAAATCAAATGGAAGAGGAACTGCTGAAATTGATGTTATATATATTAATCAATATGGAGTATATGTTATTGAATCTAAGAATCACAATGGCTCTATTTATGGAGACGATAAGTATGATAAATGGGTTGTCTATTACAGAAAAGCAAGAGATGGCTCAGAAAACAAGTTCCACTTCTATAGTCCTGTTAAACAAAATGAGGCTCATATAGAGCACTTGAGCAAAAAACTGTCGACTATTGATAAGAAAGATTTACATTCAATCATTGTATTTATAGAACCCTTCAATATGAAAGTTAATTCTAAATCTGATGTAGTTATGTTGAAAGATCTTAATTCATTGATAAATAAGTATGAAAGCGGAGAGGACACAGTTTTCTCGAGAAAAGAAGTTGATAAGATATACAATTTATTAAAGCCATATACAGATGTTAGTGATAAAGTGAAAAAGGCTCACTTGAGGCAAGCTAATCGTGCTAAAAGATATAGCAATAGGAAATACTTTTCTAAGTAAATGTTACACACTATCAATATAAAAAGAGGATTGAGTAAAACAATAAACCACTGAGTTCTTATGTCAGTGGTTTATTGTTAGTGATTTATTGTTTTGAAGATGTTTAATTAAACAGCTTTGCCTTCATCTATTCTTTTTTGTCTATTTCTTTGACTTGCAACTTTTTCAATCACTTCTCTGACTTGTATGCTTTTATCATCTTTTAATTTGTCATGTCCATAACCTGCTTCTGCAACAACTCTTCTAACTTGAATATCCTTATCATTGACAAGCTTATCTAAACCATATCCATTTCTAGCAATTTCTGCCCTAACAGCCCAGTTGCTATCATTTATCATTTTTTCATAGTTATGTCCTTGCTTTACAACTTCTTGGCGAACTCTGTCTTCAGGGTCGTCTTCAAGTTGGTCTAGCCCATAACCTTGTTTTGCAACTGCAGTTCTCACATATACATCATCGTCTTTCACAAGTTTGTCTAGTCCATGTCCATGTCTAGCAACCTCACGCCTAACTAATGCCTCAGGGTCATTAACTAACTTGTCAAGTCCATGTCCATGTTTTGCAACCTCTGCTCTAACATCTTTGTCTTTGTCGTTTACAAAGTGATCTAAGTGCAATCCTCTTCTTGCTAATACTTTCCTAATATCTCCAGACTCATCATTTTTAAAGCTATCTAACTTGTGTCCTCTGAGAGCCACAGCCTCACGAACGTTAGCATCTTTATCATTCATGAGTTCATCTAATTTATATCCTCTTTTTGCTATTAATCTTCTTATTTCGGGATCCTTATCTTTAACTAATATATCTAATTTATTCCCATTTTCAACAACAGCTGCGCGAATAAGTTTACTTTGATCTTTAGCATATTCTTCTTGATGTAAACCTAATAATGCTTGCATTTCTCTAATTTCAGGATTTACACTATTCTTTATTTTTTTCATAACAGGATGGTTGACTTCTACTGCTTTGCTTATAGCTTTTCTTCGAACTCCATAATTTCTATCATACACTAAATGCTCCAATCCATAATTATTTTTTATCAATTCCTCTTTGTATCTTAAGTCATCATTTGAAAATAATACAGATTCATAATATTCATTATAGTTCTCAACAGTATCTTCATTTCTCTCTTCTTTAAACATACCAAATTGTTCTTCATTTAGATCGTCGACGTAAGCTTGGGCTTCCCCCTGCGAACCAAAGTGAGTGTCAGAAGATCCAAAAGGGCATCTTCCCTTTCTTGCCTTACATGGTGCAGGCACTCCTTGCCTGTTAATGTGAAATTTAGTCATTTTATCTACCTCCGTATAATAAATATCATTAAGATATTAATAAATATCATTAAGATATGAAATTTTATAACTCTTGAAAATAAAGAGAGACAATCTTCAATAGACTATCTCTCCTTATTTTGTAAGCAATGTTTCTTACAGGTATTTAAATTTATTTGCTGGTTTTCACAGCCCCTAGCAACCTTTGTTTATTGTATTGATTAAAGTCTACAAAATGGTGTACTCTTGAGTAAACTACTGCCACCTTTGAATAGTTAGGTTGTGCTTGCACTAAAACTTTGGCTTTATCTAATGTTCCAAACTTAGCATACACATCGCTAGCCCCTCCGGCTAATATTTGGGTGTCAACTGAGTTGTATTGTGGTATGCCTTCAATTATTGCATTTACATATCCATATTTACTCATTTCTAAACTAGTGATAATGTCATTGTTTTGTTGACCTAAATGGTCTCGTTGAATTGCATTATCTGTTAAATAAAATGAATAACTTCTAGTTCCTAATTTAATTGAAACTGGTAACGCAAATACTAATCCATATTTTTCACAAGACATAAAAGATTTGTTTCTCATTTTGTCAAAAAGTATCATCATGTCATTTAAATTACTTTTGAAGTCATATCCAATTTCTGGAGTCAATGTGGAACATCTGTAATAATTGTCTTTATCATATATTTCTCCTGGTTCAACTCCTTTTCCTTTTCTAGCCTTTATTCCAAGTGATGAAATGTCATCATCCATTGTGAAATAAGCCTTTTCTCCCAAAGATTTTGAAATATATAACAATGCATTGAACACACCGCTAGCACCATGTAAATAATCTGGAGAAATAACTGAATTTGTTAAGTCTAATTTACTTTCAGATTTAAAGCTGGGATCCCTTACTATGACCTTATCAATGCCATATTTTTCTTTATAAAGAGGATATTGACTAGGATCTACACAGAAATAATAGTTGTCAATACCAAATCTATCAAGCATTTTATTAGTTAAAGCTATACCAGCTCTTTTATAACTTGGGATGTATATATTATATCTTAAACCATGTTTATCTTCAAATCCTGGAGTGCATGAGGGTTCAAATGTTGGTGGCAAATAACAATTACTCCATATAGGTTCTGGTCCATTATCATATAAAATAGGGAACTCAATGTAACCATCTTTAATTATTTGAGGAATGAAACTATTTTCATGGGAGTAATATTCTTCGTTCAATCTATCAGCTTCTTCTTGAGTAAACTGATTAAGACCACTGTCATAATGAACCATGCCATTATCTGTAAACTCAATATGCTCAAATTTTCTCACTATC
This sequence comes from Clostridiales bacterium, assembly GCA_012837865.1. Classification (GTDB taxonomy): domain Bacteria; phylum Bacillota; class Clostridia; order Lachnospirales; family Lachnospiraceae; genus Mobilitalea. The sequence goes on from DUQJ01000174.1 coordinate 24,371, forward strand.
TTATTCAACTCCCCTCAATTTTTTTGCCAATTCTTTAATATTATTAATGTGTTCAGCATAGTTATCTATATTTTCAACAACCTCAATTTTTTCTTCTTCTGTTAATATATTGGAGTTTTGTATTTCTTCAATGGCTAACAATCTGTTTTCTTCAGCCACCTCTGATGAAGATCTGTGTTTATTTTGCCATAATCCACCTTTTTTAAGTATTTCAGCCTTCTTTATAGCATCACTACGATCTGTTATATCTCCAGCAATTTCCTTGTATTTATCTACAAAAACATCCATTTCTTCTTCGATGTCATATGTTTGCACAAAGTCTTCTTTTTTAGGGGTTAGGTCAAATAAAGATATTGCATTAACAGGCTTAGGTTGCTTAGATCTTTTCTCCTCACTTAATTTTGCCATTTGTTCTCTTCTATATTTAGCCCACTCAGCTAAGCCTTCCTCTTGAGAATATTGCTTTTGTTTTTCATTAAATGGGTCAATGATATATTTTGTAACTGTTTCAGAGAAGAAACTAGTAGGCAACACATATTTACCAAAGAAACCAATGGGTTCTAATAAAGGTTGCACTTGAGGAATACTATCTACGAAATCATCGACCTCTCTGTAAGCCCATCTTTGGAATTCTGCAGTTCTATTTAATGCTAGGCGTAAAAAGTCAGCCCGCTTATCATTGTCGTCAATGACAACCACTAATACTCTCTTAATGTTGTTAGTTTTAGCCAATTGTAATCTAAAGTTACCATCAATAATTTTTAAATCAGAATTAAGAACAATTGGAGAAATGAAGTTTAACACCCTTACTATATTGTCTAACTTATCTCTATTATTTTCGTGAATTATTTTAAATTCATCATTAGGTTTAATATGGTCAACATCAAGATATCCATAATATAAAATATTTATTTCATCTAATATTGATTCATTTTCATAATTGTTCTCCACCTTGTCTTCAATTACACTAAATTCATTAATTTTTAAGGCATTTGACATTAACATTCCTGGGTATTTTTGACTAATTTTTTTAATTAAAACCTCTTTAAATAAATCTATTTCAGACACATAAACATTACCTGACAGCAAAATAGTATTATTTATATTTTTTATTTTAATCTCACCTATAAGATCTTCAAATTGAGTCTTCAATTCTTTATTAATATTCACTATATCCTTCCTTTCAAATAATTAAATTTATTATTAATCTACGTGAAATCATTATACCATTATAAATAAAAAAGACAGGTGCAAATGACCCATCTTTTTTATTGTAAAAACATTATACAGAAAAAACGTCGTCGCTTTCTGTTTCCTCAACATCCACCTTTTGATCTTCTTTTTCTGAATTAAGTGGATCAAATGGAATTCCACCAGCACGCTTAGCATCCATTGCTTCAGCGACTCTTTTAGCTGCAACATTGAATAAATCTACATTCTCTTCTAACGCCTCAATAGCGGACTTTTTGCTTGTACCTAATTTAATTGTTCCATCTTCTTCTATAACATGATCTTTGAAGTCTTCTGGATTTTCAATGGGTAATGAGTAAGTTCTCCCTTTTAAGTTAAGCGCTCCAATATCACTTCCAACCTCAATAATTTCAGCAGGACGGTTAATACCTTTAGCAAATGTTAGAATGGTTGTTCCTGATTGGAATGGAGGTGCAATTTTATTTTTAACAACTCTAAATCTAACCTCTGTACCAAGTATAATTGAACCCTCTTTATATTGTCCCGCACGACTGATTTGCAACCTTTGTGAGGCGTAGAATTTGAGAGCGTTCCCTCCTGGCGTTGTTTCTGGATTACCAAACATAATTCCTACTTTTTCACGTATCTGATTTAAAAATATAACTGTACACTTTTGTTCATTAGCTAATTTAGCAATCAATCTCAATTCTTTTGACAAAATTCTAGCTAACAAAGCCATCGTTTGTTTTTCTGGTGCATCAAATTCTGCTTGAGGTATCATTGAAGCAACTGTGTCAATTACTATTAAATTTACAGTGCCAGAACTAATCATATTTCTTACTGTATACAAAACATGTTCAGCAATCATTATTTGAGAAATGCCCAATTTATCTATATCAACCCCAAGCACAGCAGCATAAGATGGATCTAAAGCTTGTTCTGCATCAATAAATAAGGCATTACCACCCTTTCTCTGCACATCAGCTACAGCATTCAATGCGATAGATGTTTTCCCACTGGCCTCTTTTCCAAATATCTCCACCACACGACCCACAGGGAAACCCCCACCTAATAAATTATCAAGTACTACTGACCCCGTAGATATAGTTTCTACATCTAAAGCATCCATTTCTCCTAATGGTGCAATAGCAACTTCATCTTTGGCACCATTTGTCATTTTCTTATTAAGGGCTGCCATGGCTTTCTTGAATTCTTTGTATTCTTGTGTTTCTACATTACTATTTCTGTAATTTTCATTAATCATTTGCCTTATCTCTCCTTTGGAAAATATTTTTCATTTGCATATATTATACCAATAATCATCACACTTTATCTTTAAGCTCCTTTACATTGTTTGTCATAGTGTGTTTATTATATATTTATGGAGTAAATCTATAAATTGAAATTTTCTCTTTTGGGAAAATAGAACCATGTGTTTTAATTTGTTTTACTAATTTAAAATTATTATTTGTATTTAAAAAATTCACATATTTTTTAGTGGGATAATATAGAATTATTTCAACCTCTTTGTTATTTTTTATAGCATTTTCAACAATATTATCAATCACTATTTCAAATATAACTACATTAAATGGGTTAAAAAAGAAAAATTTATTGTCATCTTTTTTTATTTTATAGTTTTCAGCACTTTCTAGTTGTATACTTAGGTTAACATTTTTACAATGTCCATATTTATATAAGTAATTATTTACATTTTTAATAGCATCCTTATAAGTTAAGTTATTTAATTCTATACCAGTAACATTTAAATTTAATTTATTATGAATATATATTGAAACTCTACCTTTTCCAGCTCCAAAATCAACTAATCTATCATTTTCATTAAATCTATATTCTTTTGCAAAGCTTTTTAATGCTAAATATGGAGTAGATTCAGTTCTGTGATATAAACTATTTCTACCCCAACTCCTTATTCCTCTCGTGTTAATATTTAATTTTTCGTCATACCTTTTATTTGTAAATATTCTAATTAACATGAAATATGCAAAATAAATATATAATAATAATATAAAACTACATATAATGTAAAACCATAAATTCATATCAACTTCCTTTCCATTGAATTTAGTTAAATGACTATTATAATAAATCTCCCTTTTTCATCATCTTAACCTTGTAATCTAATGACCTCAGCCCCCAATGAGTTTTCAAAGTGATCTAATGCCCACTCGTGACCAACTTGACTAAAACTTGCTACACCTGCTTCATATACAATAATGTCAAACCCTTTATTATAAGCGTCTATTGCTGTATGAAGTATACATATATCTGTGCATACTCCCACAATATGTATTTCTTTAATGCCACGCTCACATAGTTTTAGTTCTAAATCAGTTCCAATGAATGCTGAGTATCTAGTCTTATCTTGCCAAATTACATTATCAGAGTTCTTGTTTGCTTGGTAAACTTCATTTAATTCACCATATAATAATCTGCCATCAGTTTCTTCAATGTTGTGAGGTGGAAACAACTTAGATTCAGGATGAAATTCATCTTTTTCTGAGTGTTTATCTATTGAAAATACTACTAAATCTCCATTGTTGATGAATTGCTCAGTGATGGAGACCATAAAATCCTCTAAAAGCTGCCCAGGCTCACCACAAGTTAAAGCGCCATCTTTAGCGACAAAATCATTTGTGTAATCAATATTTAACAAGACTTTATCCATAATTAACACACTCCTATAATTATAATTATTAATTTTGTTATATCTTTATCATAACACAAATATAAATAGATGTCAATGAGTAGGATGAATTATTATTCTCATTCTGCATCTTTTTTGTGTGGTATATTTACTTCAGCACCCTTGCCAATCAAATTAGCAATCTGCTCAGTTGTCCTAACTTCTCCAAAGTAAAAACGACCTTTGCCATCAATTAAGGATTCTTTCATCTTACATAAAAAATCAATAAAGTCATTAAATGAATAATTTAGAATGATTTCTTTTCTACTAGCAACCTTCAATTTGTCATCATACATTAAATGTGGAGTGTAAAATGAATACCCTAATGATTTACAGACCTTCTCAGCAAACATGATAACATTTACATCTGAACCAAATATTTGAATCATATCTTGCAATGGAAATAATTCATCTTCCTCTAGTTTACTTGGTATCTCATTATTTGCAAAGAAGTATTCAGCAAGCCTTCTATATTCATCCTTATTCTTTTTGTCAATATTAGTTTCACAATACCATAAGTGGTTGCCGCTAGCTTGGATTACTTCGCCATCTTCCATTTCAATCTCAAACATTGTTTTAGGAATGTGTTTTTCATATACATCTGTCACATTTACTGGTTGACCATCTGAGCCTATCAATTGGTCGCCTGGTTTCAGATTTCCAAATTCTTTGATTTCTGTCTTGTATTGATTTTCTTTTTTCATTATTACACCTCTTGATTTATTTTTAATTCCCATTTTTTATACCCAGAATCATATATTGGAACAAAGCCATAGGACTGTACAATTTCTTGATTTGTGGGAAGATTGTCACCAATTCCTACTTGTTCATAATTATCTAATCCACTTAAAAGTCTATCCGCTCCGATTTGCACTAATGAAATATTGCTGAATACCATATCAAGATCTTCGTTGTACCAGTTTAATTGTTCTTTACTTATTTCAATTAATTCAAATCCTAAAGTTTTATAAACTCCTCCAAACCCCAAATCTGAATCTGAAAAAGTATATATACTTTCAGAATTATTATTAGTTCGAATGTATTCTTTAATTAATCTACTTGCTCCCCCTTGAACTGATACTCCATATGCTGATACTAATCTTTTAAGTTCAGTTTTTGAAGACCCATTTTTCTTTGTGAAGAGTGCAGCTATTACAGTTTTTCCATTGTATTCTAATGTTATTGTCTTTTCAATGTTTCTAAAGTTATTATACCCCAATAAGTGATTGTTTGCAAAAAATTCTCTTTGCTCTTTAGTTATTTTGTCATTAGACACAATCTTACACTTTCTAGCAGGAATTTTCTTTATTGATTTTAATTGAAGTCTATAGCTTAAAAACTGTTTAATTTTGAATATATTTCTCCATGGCAGAAATGTTAATAACTCTATTCCTCTTTGTTCATATTCTTTTTGTAGATTAAGAGTTTCTTTTTGGTTTGATAGTACTGTGTAATTTGGAACATTTATAATTATGTTGTAATCATTTAATTCTATAAGATGAGAATTATTTTTCTTTTTGTAAGCAATTTTATTCTCTTTGAGAAATCTCATTATCTGATTTCTAAGTAAACTTGGCTTTTTATCTGGAGATACAAAGGTTCCTGAGCGTTTTACAAAGTTCTCATATTTATTTAAAATAGGGGCGTCCCAATCTTTGTTTTTTATTGCTGTTTCTACTTCTTTATAGTTTTTGTTCCAATCATTCTCCCACACATAAACTAATTTTATACCTATCTTTTTAAGTTCGTCAGCTCTTTCTTTGTGAAACTCATAAGCTTTTTTGCCATAATTATATTCTATTACAGCATCACTGTGCCAATATTCTCCATTAAACTCTAAACCAACTTTCAGTTCAGGGATATAAACATCAATTTGTTTATTAGATTCTTCTGACCAAGAATGCTCTTCTTTTATTTCATAATCTTTTAGAACTTTCTTTGTAAATTCATATAGTTGTTGTTGACCAAGAGATTTATTTCTTTCATATAATGAATGACCCGTTATTATTTTAGAAACTTGTTTAGGGGAAATTTCATAATCGAATGAAATTTCATTGTTTATCCTATCCGCTATTTTGTTGAAGCTTCCCAGCTTGTTGTTCATATATAATTTTACTAAGTTATCTATGCTTCCAAAAACCTCTTTTGCAGCCTTGTAGCCATTAACTTTAATCATGTAAGAGTCATTAGTGTCTGTTTTAGATTTAATTCTTCTAATTGCATTAACTTCATCTTCCGTTTTTTCAAGTTCCAATTCTTCTAATTTGCTGTACATTTGGTGTCTCAAAATCCAAGGATATTTATTTTTAGCCTTTTGCCATAAAATATATTTACTATCTAATGGATTATCTTCGACTAGTTTTATAATATATTCATCATCAATTTTATCAAAATTTTTGTCAGCTATTTCTTTTTTAATAAGTGTACTTCTAGTTTCATCAAACACCTTCTCTTCTTTTAATTGCAATGTTATATAATGACCTGATA